>JAPPHC010000042.1 GCA_028821145.1 Gammaproteobacteria bacterium
AGCGCTTTCTCTGGGACCCGCGCATCTGGCCGCGCTTCATGGACTTCGGCAACGGCCCCAAGGAGGCACTGAAGTATCGCTTCGAGTACGACCGGATCGATGGACCGAGCCCCTTCTACGGCATCACCTTTTCGCAGATGAGATCGCTCGAGGAGGCGCTTGACGCGCGCGCGCAGGAACTGGGCGTGCGGTTCGTCGTGGATCTGGCGTCATGGATGGCGGCCGACCCGAAGAACCACCCCTGGCCCCGGCTCGTATATGGACCAGGCAGTCCGCAAGGCCAGCCCCTGACCTATTGCGGGCCGGCCGACGACCCCTGGCCCGACTGCGATCCGGAACGACACAACGTGGACGGTCCCATCCCCCGGCTGCTGGAACAGGGCGTGACCGAGATCGTGGCCATCGACATGACCGTGGGCGGCGCCCGGTTCTCCAAGACGCACGACGTGGTCCGGACGCTGCGCGCGCGCCTGGCCGCCGAGGCGGGCGAGGGCGGGGAACCGGTCCCGCTGCGCTGGCTGAACGACCCCAGGGACCTGATGCGCGATTCGTACCCGGATGAGCCGGCGGGATGGACGCGTTCTCTCGGCCCGCCGGTGGCCGACCGCAGCGTGCCGCTGGAAGACGCGCCCAACCCGGTGGTTTCATCGCCGCTGCTCGCATTGCTGCACGCCGAGGGGATCGCCGAGCGGTTCAACCCGGACGTAGGGGAAGCCGAGACCGGCATCGTGCTGCTCGGCCACGCGCTGCGCCGCTACGACGAGTATTTCGATCCGAAGATCGACGACACCCTGACGCTGCACAAAACCATAGCGCTGGAATTGCTGCGCCTGTACCCGGAGCTCAAGGAACACAGGATCGTGGGCGCCTGGGCTGGGGACATGGTCCTGAACGAGGCCCTGACGGATACGCCCGCCGGCGGATACGAGCGCAGCCGGCCCATGCGCGGGGAGAACCTGGGTTACGCCGCGCTGTACGAGCAGCCTGGCGTGCACCCGCGGGGCAAGTGGGGATACCGTTACTGGGAGGCGCTGGACTATCTGCGAGCCGACGGCGTCGAGCACATCGTCGTGGCCTTCCCGCAGATCGTGGCCGAATCGGTGCTCAACATGGTCGAGGTGCCCAACCAGATCGGCAAGGAAGTCGGGTACCGCAACTGGCTCTACTACGAAAAGGGCGATTTCGAACGCTACCCCAAGGTAGGGCACCCGTTCGCCGACTACTGGGGCATCTGGGTCAGCACGGAATGCAGGAACGGCGATTCCGGCGTCGCCTGCTGCCTTGAAATGGGCGGCTGCGCCGACGGACGGCCCTATCCGCCGGCACGCCAGACGCCTCCCGACCGACGTCGCAACGACATGGACCCGTCACTGGGCTACGACATACCCGCATTCGGCCACATCGGCTATGACCCGGCCCTGGGCAGCCCGTCGAACGAGCAACCGGTCCAGCAGCAATACCGTGGAACCTGGGCGATGTGGCGGCCACCGAACGACGATCCGCGGATGGGAGAGCTGATGGCAAGGTTTATCGTCGAGGCCTTGCAGGACGGCCGCTGACACCTCAGCCGTTTAACGCCGCAGCGATGACAGCAGAAACAGGCCTGAACCGACGCGAGTTGCTGGCCGGCGCGGGGGGGCTGGCGGTCCTGGGCGCGCCTTTCAGCGCCTTGGCGACGGACGATTCGGCGCCTGAAATCAACCTGGCGACGCCGCGAGACAACCTCATGGCCCTGATACGCATACAGGCAAGCATGCGCGAGGAAGACGTGCCCTGGTGGTACAGCGGTGTCATCTACGGCGCCGAGGACGGCAAGGCTCCCCGGCTTCTGTTCGGCTTTGAAGGCATGGAGATGTACTGGATGCGCCATCTTGCCGGCGGCGAGTTCGAGCTGATCGGTCACACGGTATCGTTCCTCAAGGACGCGGCCAGCGGCAAATGGCTTCGTGAATGGCACAACCCCTACACTGAAGAGCTACTTGAAGTGCCTGCAGCTACGCAGGGCGGCGGGGCCGGACGCGGTTTCAATTATTCGGAAAAGGGAATCCGTCCGACACCATTCATGGACCGGATGCCGGAACAGCCGCCCGCCTACCGGATCCTGTCGGGCGGAGGTCGCATCTGGCTCACGAAGGAAACCGAGTACCCGCCCGGCATGGCCCAACCCCGCCTGCAGCGGCAGACCATGAACTGTTCACTGGAGGAATTCACCGACCCCGCCAGGGAACGTCTGAACACCCAGTTTGCCTCCACCGTGTTCATGCCGTGGCGCAACTGGATGAACATGGGCGACCGGCCCGGTCACCTGATCTGGCACGCGGCGGGGCTGAAGCTGGACTCGGTGGATTCGCTGCCGGCCAACTATCGCGCCCGCCTCGACGCCGAATATCCCGACAAACTGACCGCCCGCCCCGTTTAGACGGGCTGCAGACGAAAGTTCGACCTACTCCGGCCAGCCTTCGCCGGCGGCGCCCGCCTGCAGGGCGCGAACCTCGTCCAGGTCCGCGGGCGGTCGCAGCCACATGGGCACCTCCTTCCTGGCCCACTCAAGCAACGCCGGCGGGAACTCGTCATGGCTCTCGACCCGCCAGGACAGCAGGTGATAGATCGCGTTCCCCTCTCCGGCGAACGGCGGCAGCGCACCGTAGCGCTGCCAGCTCAATTGGTGGGGCTCATCCGCCACATCAGCCGAGTGTATAAAGAAGTCGTAGTTTTCCCAGGCCTGGTAGCGGTTGCCTCCGGGCACCGGGAAATCCAGGAAAACCGAAGCGGTAATCGCGGTCGTGCCCCGGCCCAGCTTGCGCACCTGCATGCCGTTTCGGGACTTGATTCTCTGGACGCTTTCGCCGACCCCCTGCTCGACTTCCCCGTAGATGCGCCCGTCCCTCATGCGGTAGCGGATGAGCTGGTAGGGGTAGGCGATCGGCTGCACCGGCCTGCCCTTGTACTCGGTGAGGATTTCTCCACTGACCGGATCGGTATATGTGTACGTCTTTCGTGTCAGGTGAATGACAGCGCCGTTGGGATCGTCGGGCCAGATCACCGTGGAGCTGTCAAAACCTATCATTCCCAGCAGCTTCTCGCCGGAGGGATAGTCATAAACGCCGCCCTCCGAAACCCAGTGGACCGGGGCGCCGGTGCCCGCCCGCGCATCGACCCAGGTCCGCAGCACTTCCGGCGCCGCAGTGCGGGATACCGGTGGTTCGCCGGCGGCGCCGCACGGTGCAATAACGGCCGTGCAGGCGCCGAGAAAGAGTGCAGGAATGATTCGCATAGGTGTCTCCTGGTGGAAAGGTGCAGGGCCCTGGTAACAAGGCCTGAAGGGTATCTGGGGCAGACGCGATGGAGCAGCGGGTCGGGGTGGACACGGTCTAGTCGAACAGCCCCGGCAGCGCCAGCGAGATGGAGGGAACCGCGGTCACCAGCAAAAGCACAAGGAGCATCGCGCAATAGAAGGGCCAGATGGAACGCAGGCTCTTCTCTATCGTAATGCCGCCTACCGCGCAGCCCACGAACAGGACCGCGCCCACGGGGGGCGTGACCAGGCCGATGCCGAGATTCAGGATCATCACGACGCCGAATTGCACCGGGTCCATGCCGAGCTGGGTGGCCACCGGCAGGAAGATCGGCGTGGTGATGATGATCAGCGGCGCCATGTCCATGAACGTGCCCAGCATCAGCAGGATCAGGTTGATGATCAGGAACAGCACCAGCGGGTTCTCGCTGATGCCGAGAAGCGCCTCCGACATGCGCAAAGGCACTTCCGCGACCGCCATCAGCCAGCCGAAGGCCGAGGCCGCGGCAATGATCAGCATCACGATGGCCGTGGTCCTGGCGGCGTTGCGGGTGGCGGTGACGAACTTCGACCAGTTCAGGCTGCGATATACGAAAGCGGCAATAACGACCGTATAGACGACGGCAATCGCCGACGATTCGGTGGCCGTGAACACGCCCGACAATATCCCGCCCACGATGATGATCGCGGAAAGCAGCCCGGGCGCGGCCTGCATGAAGGCAATCAGGAGTGGGCGCCACCCCGGGAAAGAGCCGCCCGGATAACCTCGCCTGACGGCAACCAGCCAGGTCGCGGCCATCAGGGCGAAACCCAGCAGGATTCCCGGCAGCACGCCGGCAAGGAAAAGAGACACGATGGACACGCTGCCGCCCGCCGCGATCGAGTAGATGATCATGTTGTGCGAGGGCGGAATGAGCAGACCGGTCGCGGAGCCCGTCGCGGTGACGTTAACAGCGAAATCCCGCGTATAACCCTTCTCGCGCATGATCGGGGTCAAGGCCGATCCCATCGCGGAAACGCTGGCCACGGCCGAACCCGAGACCGCGCCGAACATCATGCAGGAGAGCACGCTCACCTGCCCCAGTCCGCCCCGGGCCCTGCCCAGTATCGACTCCGCCAGGCGCACCAGCTTCGCCGCAATCCCCGACTGGTTCATGAGCTCGCCGGCGAAAATGAAGAACGGAATGGCGAGCAGCGCGAACACGTCGATGCCGGCCGCCATGCGCTGGAAGGCCACGATCAGGGGAATGTCCAGGTAGAGCAGCGTGGCCAGCGCCGAGAGGCCGAGACAGAAGGCAACGGGCACTCCGAGGGCCAGCAGGACCACGAAGGTTCCGAACAGGATGGCTAGTTCCATGGGTCGGCGTCCCTCCTTCCGAGAAAAACGTTCAGGCAGTTGACGCAGGCGAACAGCGCCATGAGTCCGCCGCACACGACGAACGGCCAGTAGGCCACCGACCGGGATATGCCCAGCGTGGGGATGATGTGCGTTGCCGTGTAGTCGACCAGCGCCATGCCGTTGACGGCCATGGCGGCGCCGAAAGCCAGGATCAGCACCTGCCCGAATACGAACGCGGCCCGTCTGTATTGAATCGGAAGCGTGGTCACGAGCCACCGGAACCCCAGGTGGAACTTCTCATACACACCCACGGCCGCGGCCAGCAGCACAAAGCTGACCATCACGATAAGGGCGGCCGCTTCGGACCACGGCGGGCTGGCGTTCAGCACGTAGCGAGCGAACACCTGCCAGGCAATGACCAGCGTCATCACGACCAGTCCGGCGGCGGCGGCCTTCAGAACGAAATCGGCAATCTTCCCGACCGCATGGGACAGCACACTAAGGCGCCGCACGGATTCTCTCCACCAGGTCCTTGAGCTTCGGGTCCTTCAGGTACTGCTCGTACAGCGGCTGCATCGCGTCCATGAAGGGTTGCTTGTCGACGTTGTCGACAATCTGCACGCCGGCTTCCACCATGGCGTTGCGGGACATCGTGACCCGCGCGTCCCAGAGTTCGCGCATCACCGGCACCGATTCCTTTGCCGCCCGGCGCACCAGGGCCTGGTCCTCGGGGGACAGTTTTCGCCAGCGGTAGCGGGACATGAGCAGCACTTCGGGCACCATCACGTGCTGGGTAACGCTGTAGTGCGGCGCCACTTCGAAGTGCCGGGAGGACTCGTAGGACGGCCAGTTGTTTTCCGCCGCTTCGATCGTTCCAAGCGCCAGCGATTCATACACCTGTCCGAACCCCATGGGCGTGGCGTTGCCGCCCAGCGTCGAGATCATGTCCACGAAGACTTCCGAATTCATCACCCGGACTTTCATACCCCGAATGTCGGCCGGCGAGTGGATCGGACGGAGGTTGTTGTACATGCTGCGCGCGCCGGCGTCGTAGTAGCAAAGTCCCACCAGCCCGTGGGGCTCCAGGGCGGCAAGGATTTCATCGCCGATCGGACCGTCGAGGACGCGCCGCATGTGCTCGGTGGAACGAAACAGGAACGGCAGCGAATACACGCCGGTCTCGGGCGCGATCGAATTGAGCGGCGCGATGCTGGTGCGGCTGATGTCGATGCCGCCGAAGATCGTCATCTCGAGCATGTCGCGCTCGTCGCCCAACTGGGCCCCCGGGTAGATTTTCACGCGGATCCGCCCCCCGGTTTCGCTCTCCAGCCGGTCCGCCATCGCCTCCATGCCGCGAACGGTGGGATAACCGGCATCCTGAATGTCGGCGGCTCGCAGCCGGATGGATTCCTGCGCGCGGGCGGACGGACCCGCAAGCGCCGGAAGCGCGGCGAGCAGGAGAACCGCTATCGGGCGCAGGCCCGGCGCCACGTTGAACACGGCTCTTCGCATCAGCGCCCCATCCAGCCGCCGTCAACGAGCAGGATGCTGCCGTTCACGTAGTCCGAGGCCCGGGATGCCAGGAACACGGCCGCGCCCTTGAAGTCGTCCGGCGTTCCCCAACGGCCCTGCGGAATCCGTTCCAGGATCGCCCTGGACCGATCCGGATCGTCGCGCAGGGCCTCGGTGTTGTCGGTTTCCACGTAACCTGGCGCAATGCCGTTGATGTTCAAGCCCTTGCCCGCCCATTCATTCGAGAGCGCCATGATGAGTTGCTTGAGCCCGCCCTTGCTGGCTGCATAACCGGGAACCGTGATGCCCCCCTGGAACGAAAGCAGCGAGGCCGTAAAGATGATCTTGCCCGAGCCTCTTTCGACCATGTCGCGGCCCAACTCGCGGCTGAGGATGAACTGGGCGCTCAAATTCACCTCCAGCACGTGGTCCCAGCAGTCGTCGCCGTGTTCCGCCAGAGGCGCCCGCCGTATGGTCCCAGCGTTACTCACGAGCACATCCGGCGCCCCGTGCCGTTCCCGGACATCCGTAATGAACTCGTAAAGCCGGGCCCGCTGCGCGAAATCGCATTGATAGGCGCGGAAGGTCCCGCCGGCCTGCCCGACGGCCTCTTCGACATCCGACCCGGAGGGTTCCAGCGTGGCCGAAACGCCGATGATGTCCGCGCCCGCCTCGGCAAGCCCGATAGCTACTGACTTGCCGATGCCGCGCCTGCACCCCGTCACCAGCGCAGTCTTGCCGTGAAGATCGAACAGATCGCTCACTGCGGCTGAGCCGTCCCTTGCACGCGTGTGTTGTGTCTCACAACATTGGCATTATCCTTCATACCGCGAGTCTTAGCCACTGGGGTCTGATGGGTCATATTGGGGCTGATGCTGCGATGCGCCGGGCGATCCTGAGGGAATTATCGGCTTTACCAATTTTAAACTCCGGAACACGAAACAGGTAATACTGATCAATGTAAATTGGCCTATACTCTTCGCATAGTCAATGTGAGGAGAAGGAAAATGCGGGAAGGAGCAATTGTCTCCGGCGAAAGGCGCCGTGCGCTTGTCCCAATATGCGGAATTCTGATCATCTTGCTTGCGGGTTCGCCCGTCCACGCGCAGGAAGAGGAAGATTCCGACGTGCCGCTTGAAGTCGATGAGTCGATGATCGAAGAGATTGTCGTTACCGGAACGCGGGGCATCATTCGCACCTCGATCGAAGAGAAACGGCTTTCCGATACGGTTGTCGAAGTCCTGTCCACCGACGACATCGGCGACATCCCGACCCTCTCGATTGGCGAGGCGCTGGAAACACTCACAAGCGCCGCCTCGCATCGGGAGCAGGGCGGGGCCACGGAAATCTCGATCCGCGGAATGGGGCCGTTCCTCGGATCCACCGTGGTCAATGGCCGCGAAGCCACCAACGGCAGCGGCGACCGTTCGGTGAACTTCAGCCAGTTCCCGTCGGAACTGTTCAACAAGCTGCTGATCTACAAGACCCAGGAAGCCAGCCTGATCGAGGGCGGCGTGTCGGGTCAGATTTCGCTGTCGACGCTCAAGCCCCTGGAATACGGTAGGCAGAGGATTCAGTTGGAAGTCAAGGGCAGCAATCACCCCGACAATTCCGACATTCTGAACAACGAGCGCGAATGGGGCAGCCGCACTACCCTGAGCTACGTCGATCAGTTCGGTTCCGAGGAAACAGGACTGTTCGGTATTTCGCTGGGCGTCCAGAAGCGGCTGGGCACCAACCCGGAACAGGAATTCCGCACCACCAGCGGCTGGCGCGACTGCCGCAACGACCTGTCGGTCAACGGCGGCGTGGGCAGAACGTCCAACGGCAACTGCGACAGCGGCGCAGGCAATCTGAACATTACCGTAAATCCCGATACCGGCACGGCGCCGGATGCGAGCGCGCCGTTAATCTGGGTGCCCAGTTCCCGGTCGTTCCGTCAGAACATCACCGATGACGACCGCGAGTCCGTGTTCGGGGCCTTCCAGTGGCAGCCCAGCGACCGCGTGGACATCAACCTCGACCTGCAGATTTCCGACCGCACGTTTACCGAGGTCCGCAACGACCTCTACTTCGCCGAGCAGCGGAGGATCATTCCCGGCCTGACGCCGGTGACGCTGGTCGCCGCGCCGACGGGCGAGGTGTCCCTCTTCGAGACGATCGGACGCATCGAAACCATAAGCACCTGGATGGAGCGCATCGAGGAGTATGCCGGCGGCGGACTGAGTCTGAATTTTCAGGCAACCGATCGTCTGCGCCTGTCGTTCGACGCGTCCTATTCGGATACGTCCCGGCGCGAGCACATCCTGCACACGCGGCTGCAATCGGAGCCCAGGGACATCTACGGTAACAGCACGCCGGCGGGATCGGACCGTACGTTCACCTCCATCCGGATTCCGGGCGGCGGCGGCTCACAGATTCCCCTGGCCACGGTGGAGAATTTCGACGTCAACAACCACGATCTGTACGCCGATAACGCCCGCACCCGCATAGACCTGAACCAGTTCCGCGACAATACCATCACGGCGGTCCGCGGCGACCTGGAATGGGACCTGGACTGGGGCGCGATCGACAGTATGGAAAGCGGAGTCCGCTATTCGGAACTCGAGTACTTCAGCATGCCCCGCGACCGCGATACGTACAACCATCCGGACAGCGCAATTCAGGGCGCCAGCCTGGCCTGCCGCAACGAGCGCTTCCCGGAGCCCGGGTTTCTCTCCGAGCCCAGCAACGGCCAGAACCTGATCACCAACGTGGATTCCGACGGCAACGTGATTCCGGAAGGGACCGGCAGCACCTACGCCACTTTTGATCCGCTCTGCCTGATCCGGGAATTCCTGGGCGAAGTTCCCGCGATCCCGACGGGCGGGCCGTCGGTCAGCAACGTTGACGTGGAGGAAAAGACCCTTGCAGCCTATGTCCAGTTCAACTACTCGGACGTATGGAACGGCAAGCCGGTGCGCGGCAACTTCGGCCTGCGTGTGGTTTCGACCGACGTGAACTCTACCGGCCTGCGCACCACTTTCACGACCAGTTCCAACCCGGACGGCACGATCACGGTGAATGAAGACGGCAGCGCGTTCCGGTCCGTCGTGGGCGGAGACCGCTATACGGAACTCCTGCCGAGCGTGAACCTCGTGGTGAACTGGCAGGACGACGTGCTGGTGCGCGGCGGAATCTACCGCGGCCTGTCCCGGCCGGATCCCGCCGAATTGGGTTTCGGCCGCGCATTGAGCGTGGATGACGATGACGATCCCATGTCGATCACGGACCTGGTCGGCAGCGCCCGGGCTTCCGGTAATCCCGACCTCGAACCATTGACTTCGTGGAACCTCGACGTTGCCGTGGAGTGGTATCCCAACGACGACTCGATCGTCGCGGCGGGCTTTTACTACAAGCGCTTCCTCGGCGGCTTCGAGCAGACCCGGCGGGTCGAGCAGTTCACCATTGACGGCCAGCCATTCAATGCCGATGTGACCACCACGCGCACCGACGACGACTCGAGCACCCTCACGGGCTTCGAACTGACAGCGGCGCACTCGTTCAGCTATCTGCCGGGCCTGCTGAGCGGCCTGGGCGCCAAGCTGAGCATGAACCTGGCGGATTCGGATTTCGAGTTCGAGGACGGGAATTTCGGCTCGGCCGTGGTGCTGGACGAGGCCGGGAACGTGGTGTCGGAACGGGTGGGCATCGTCGAGCCGGCCAATCTTTTCGGTTTCTCCGACTCGGTGATATCGGCGCAGCTGTATTACCAGATCGGGGCGCTTGATGTGCAACTCATCTACAAGTCGCGCAGCGAGTACTTTCAGCAGTTCGTAAACAACCCCAACCCCATCCGCTACGTCGGGGACAACGAAGTGCTCGAGGCTCGCGTGACCTACGAGATCACCGACAACATCACGGTCCGCGTCGAAGGCATCAACCTGCTCGACGAACCGAAGGTTCAGTACAATCCCACGCCGAACAACCTGGCGGAAGTGAACAGTTACGGCCCCAGAATTTTTGTGGGCGTGCGCGCCAAGTTCTTCTGATACGGACAGGGAAAAGATGAAGGAACAGAGGCTGTATGAGGCCGTTGCGCAAAGGATTGCGCGACGGATGCAAGAGGGTGTGTATCCGCCCGGCACACGCTTGCCCGGCGAGCGCGAGCTGGCTGAACAGTTCAATGTAAGCCGGGTCACGGTCCGCCAGGCGCTGATTTCGCTGCAGGCTCTCGGGAAGCTCGAAGTGCGGCCCGGGTCGGGAGCGCATGTGCTGGACGCCGCGGTCTCCCAGGTGGAAGTGCTGCCCAGCGTAAGCGCGCTTGAATTGACGGAGGCGCGATCGTTGTTCGAGTCCGAGGTGGCGGCGCTTGCGGCGCCCGATATCAGCGACGAGACGCTTGCCGAGCTTGAGCAACTCATCGTGGACATGAGCAGCGACGACCACAACGACGTCGATGCGGCGGAACTCGCGGACCGGGACTTCCATCTGACCATTGCCGCTGCCGCCGGGAATTCCGTGCTCTATTACATTGTCGAGAAGCTCTGGCGGATGCGCATGGAACTGCCGCCGGTCAAGAAAGTGTATGACTCCGTTTGCTCGGAAGACGCGACGGTGCGCGGGGGAGAACACCGGGAGATTCTCGACGCCCTGCATAGCCGCGATCCGTCGCAGGCGCGGCTGGCGATGAGAAAGCACTTCACGCGGCTGCTGGAATCCATGCTGGACGTGACCGAACAAAAGGCGCTCAGGGACGTTCGCAGGAAAGCCAGCGAGAGCCGCGAGCGTTTCCTCAAGAGCGCAAGAATCTAGCTACGCCAGGAGCCGTTCCATGTGGCACCGGAGATTTCTGGTAGCTTCCGCGCTCGCCATTTTCGCGGCAGGAAGCATATCGGCAACCGAAACGCTTGTCTCGAACCAGGAGGAATTCCGTGATGCGGTCGCGCGGGCCGGGCCGGGTGACGTCATTGTTCTGGCCAACGGGGTCTGGCGCGATTTCGAGATTCTGTTTGCCGGAAACGGGGAGCCGGAGCGGCCGATTACCCTGACGGCGGAAACGAAGGGGCAGGTCGTGATCAGCGGCCAATCGAACCTTCGGCTTGCCGGCAGCCACCTCGTCGTGTCCGGATTGGTGTTCAGGGACGGCTACACGCCAACCAGCACCGTGATTTCCTTTCGCCGGACCAAGGGCGAACCCGCCAATTACTCGAGAGTGACCGAGACCGTCATCGACCGGTTCAACAACCCGGAACGGCATGAGATCGATTTCTGGGTCCTGATGTTCGGGCGCCACAACCGCTTCGATCACAACCATGTTGAGGGCAAGGGCAATCTCGGAGTCACGATGGCCGTGCGGCTGGACGGCGAGGAAAACCAGCGAAACCACCACCACATCGACCACAACTACTTCGGCCCGCGGCCGATACTCGGATCCAACGGCGGCGAGACGCTGCGTATCGGCACTAGCCACTACTCCATGACCGATTCGCTGACTGTCGTGGAGAACAACGTGTTCGATCGCTGCGACGGCGAGCTGGAGATCATTTCCAACAAGTCGGGCGGCAACGTCTTCCGCGGAAACCTGTTCCTGGAATCGCGCGGCACGCTCACGATGCGTCACGGCAACAACGCCGTGATCGAGGACAACGTATTCCTCGGCAACGGCGTGCCGAACACCGGCGGCATACGGGTCATCAACAAGGGGCATGTAGTCCGCAACAACTACCTGCATGGGCTGACCGGCTACCGCTTCGGGGCCGCCTTCACGGTCATGAACGGAGTCCCGGATTCGCCGCTGAACCGCTATCACCAGGTCGAGGACGTGCTGATGGAGAACAACTCGATCATCCAGTGCGACTACATCGAAATGGCCGGGGGCAGCGATGAAGAGCGCTCGGCGACGCCCATCGACAGCGTGTTCCGTTCCAACCTGGTGTTCAACCGCGACGGGAATAACGTCATCCGCGTGCACGACGACATCGGCGGTATCGCCTTCGAGGGCAATGCGGCGAACGCCGTCGATGACCTGCCGGTAAAGAGCGGTTTTTCGAACGCCCCGATCGAGATGCGGCAGGCTGACAACGGGCTCTGGTATCCGGTCGGAGCCGACCTCGCTTCAATCGGCGTTCGCGCGGACCTGAAGGTGCTGGACGTGGACGCAACGGGCGTTGCGTGGTATCCGAAACCCGGTTCCTCCCAGGCGACGCCACCCACAATCCGCGTAACGCCCGGCGAGGACGCCCTGTTTGATGCCGCGAAGCGGGCTGAAGCGGGTTCGATTCTGGAGTTGGCCCCCGGCGATTACCGGGTCAGGAAGACCATCGTGATCGACCGGCCGTTGACCATAAGAGCGGGGCAGGGCCGCGGAACGGTGAGGCTGGAGTTCGAGCGCCCGGCGCTGTTCGAGCTTGACGATGGCGGGCGCCTGGAACTTTCGGGCCTGGAGATTTCCGGCGCGGCTTCTCCCGACATGTCGGGCAACTCGGTAATACGCACCAGCCGCTATTCGATGACGAGCAACTACGGCCTGGTGGTCGACGACTGCTTGGTAAGCGACCTGGACGTCAATTACCTCTTCAATTTCTTCCTGGTGGCCAAGAACACGTTTGCGGACGAAATTCGCATCACGCGCTCCGAATTCAGCGACATTACCGGCAGCGTGATTGCGCTGAGCCGGGAGACCGACGACCTGGGCCGCTATAACGGCGAGGAAATTTCGGTAGTCGACAGCCGGTTCAGCAATATCGGCGGCGCCGTGTTCGACATTTACCGCGGCGGAACGGACGAGAGCACCTTCGGCCCCCGCCTCGAATTGCGTTCCAGCGTGCTGGACTCGGTGGGCCACAACGCGCGCAACAAGACGGCCGCGTCGATACGGCTGCTCGGTGTGCAGTTGGCCGACATTCATGACAACGATTTCATCGACAGCCGGCCGATCCGCGTAACGCACACGGTCGGCGATCCGATAACCCGAATCGCAAACAATCGGTTTACGGGCACGCCGGAACCGATCGTCGGCGAGATCGGCGCGCCTTGATGCGCTGGTCCCTTGTCGTTCCGGCCCTGGCGGCCCTGGCGATCGGCGGTTGGCCGCAGGATGGCCTGACTTCCCATCCCAGCCTGCTTCTGACCGCCGCAGATGTTGCCGATATCACCGCCACCATGCAGGAATCGCCGGGCTTCATGCGGTCGCTGGAGCGGACCCGGGCGCGCGTCGATCGCTATTTCGCTACCGAACCCGATGTGCCCGCTCCGACCGATGCCGGCGGCGGCTATTCGCACGAGCAGCACAAGCGCAACGGCGTCGCGATCCGCGAAGCCGGCGTCGTCTATCAGCTCACCGGGGCCAGGCGCTACGCCGATCACGCCAGGTCGTTGTTGCTGGCGTACGCGGACCTGTATCCGGGCCTGGGCGAGCACCCGATGAAGAAGGAGCAGACGCCGGGCCGTCTGTTCTGGCAGAGCCTCAATGAGTCCGTCTGGCTGGTTCACGCCATACAGGGCTACGACGCGATCGTCGACACGCTTTCCGGCGACGAGAAAAGCGTTATTGAAGAACGCCTGCTGCGGCCCATGGCCGATTTCCTTTCGGTGGAATCTCCGCAGACCTTCGACCGGATTCACAACCACGGAACCTGGGCGGTGGCCGCCGTGGGGATGACCGGATACACGCTCGGCGACCCGTCGTACGTGGAAACGTCGCTTTACGGTCTCAATCGCGACGGCAAGGCCGGGTTCATCCGGCAGCTCGACCTGCTGCTGTCGCCGGACGGCTACTATGCCGAGGGTCCGTACTACCAGCGTTATGCATTGATGCCGCTGGTGGTTTTTGCCCGGAGCATCGAGAACAACGATCCGGAACTGAAGATCTTCGAGTATCGCGACGGCCTGTTGCTGAAGGCGATCTACGCCTGTATCGAGCTTTCGTACGGCGGCCTGTTTTTCCCGATCAACGACGCGATCCGGGAGAAGGGACTGGATACCGTCGAGTTGCGCCACGGCGTAGCCATCGCCTACGCGCTGACCGGCGACCCCAGGCTGCTGTCGGTGGCGCGTCGACAGGAATCCTATGTGCTTACCGGCGACGGCTTCGAAGCGGCGCTGACGGCGGACCGCGGCGAGGCCGAGCCTTACGAGCACCGGTCCGTGCTGCTCAGAGACGGCCCCGCCGGCAAGCAGGGCGGTCTGGCGGTACTTCGCAACGGCGCGGGACCGGGCCACCAGGCGCTGGTGTTCAAGGCCACGGCGCAGGGCATGGGACACGGCCATTTCGACAAGCTGCACTGGATCTTCTACGACAACGGCAACGAGATCGTGGCCGATTACGGCGCCGCGCGTTTCCTCAATATCGAGCCGAAGAACGGCGGGCGTTATTTGCCGGAGAACGAATCCTGGGCCAAGCAGACGGTCGCCCACAACACCCTGGTCGTGGACGGGGAGAGTCATTTCGGCGCCCGGCTGGCGGTTGGCGAGCGTTTCCATCCGGAGGTACTCTACTTCGGCAGCGAGAAGGGCGTTCATGTCGCGGCGGCGTCCATGGACGGCGCCTACGAGGGTGTTTCCTTCAGCCGCACCCTGGTTCTGGCGGACGGCGTGCTGGCCGACGGCCCCGTCGTGGTGGACGTGCTGGACGTGACCGGTTCGCGAGCGGGGCAATACGACTTGCCGGTCCACTTCAAGGGCCAGGTCATCGCCACCAGCCCGCCGCTTAGCGCAATGACCGAGAAACTGGTGCCGCTCGGCAGCGCCAACGGTTACCAGCATCTCTGGCTGAGGGCGGAAACCGAGGTGGCCGCGGGCGAGCTGTTCTCGATGACCTGGCTTGCCGGAAATCGCTTCTACACGTATTCGATCCAGGCCGAAGAACCGCTGCAGGTCCTGTTTGCGGAACTCGGGGCCAACGATCCGCAGATCAATCTCAGGCGCGAACAGGCCGTGATACTACGCATGCAGAGCGCTGGCGACAGCACCTTCGTTTCCACTCTGGAAGTGCACGGTGAATACGACGCGGCGGAGGAATCCACGATCGGCAGCGAAGGGTCGATTGCCGCGATCGAGCGTTTCGGCGACGGCGACAACGAGCTGGTGAAGATTGTCAGCAGGCAGCGCGGTGAGCGCTACCTGGCGCTTTCATACGACCCCGACGAAGACCTCAAGCATGCAATGAGGATCGACGGCAGGGAGTTCGCGTGGAGCGGTTTCTACGGTCTGTTCGATCAGAACGGGCCGGTCGCCTCGAATCATTCAAATTAGTTGTTGGGGGATACAAGTATGGAAGGCAAGGTAGCAATCGTCACCGGCGGTTCCAGGGACATCGGCAGGGCCGTGTCGCTGGCCCTGGCCGAGGCCGGCGCCAGCGTGGCCGTCAACTATTTCAACGACGCGTCCGCCGGGAAGGAGACCGTCGAGAGCATCCGGCACGCGGGCGGAACCGCGACCGCCATCGCCGGCGATATGACCAGGCGCGCGGATGTCGAGAAGCTGGTGGCCGAGACCCGCCGCGCATTCGGCGACTCGATTGACGTCCTGATCAACGTCGTGGGCGGTCTGGTCGCGCGCAAGGCCTTGCCTGAAATGGACGAGGAGTTCCTGGAGCATGTCCTGCGGCTGAACGTAACCAGCACCTTCCTGACTACGCAGTGCGTTATTCCCCACATGGAGGAGGGAGGTTCCATCGTCAATTTCGCCTCGCAGGCCGGCCGGGACGGGGGCGGTCCGGGTGCGGCGGCCTACTCGACGTCCAAGGGCGCGGTGATGTCGCTGACCCGGGCGATGGCCAAGGAACTGGGGCCGAGCGGCATCCGGGTCAATTGCGTTTGCCCGGGAATGATCGACACGAGCTTCCACGATACGTTCACCAAGGACGCCGTGCGCGCCAACGTCGCCGCGGCCACGCCACTGCGGCGCGAAGGGGGACCCGAGGAGGTCGCGGACCTTGTCGCCTACCTTGCCTCGCCGCGGGCAAGCTTCATTACCGGCGCCAGTTTCGACATCAACGGAGGCACCTTCTTCTCCTGAAGCCTGCAAACGCTCAGAAATCGGGATGTTTCGCCGAGTATTCCGGGGCTATTGATTGGGGCGGCGTGGGTACAATGGCTGCCCAGCGCACTCGCTTTTCTGGAACGACCCATGTCCGAGTATCGGCCACCTGTCGATGAAATGCTGTTTATTCTGGATTCCGTGGCCGGGATCCACGCGGTCGCGGAGTTGCCGGGCTGCGAGATGGTCACGAGCGAGTTGGCGCGTTCAATCATGGACGAAGCCGGTGAACTGGCCTCGAACGTGCTCGCGCCGCTCAATGCCAAGGGCGATCAGGCCGGCGCCGATGTGCGCGACGGGCAGGTTCACGTTCCGGATAGCTTCCGCCAAGCGTACGAGGCGTTTGTCGAAGGCGGCTGGGGCGGGATTTCGGCGCCGGAGACCTACGGCGGCCAGGATTTGCCGCAGCTCGTTTCCATGCCGGTCCAGGAGATGTGGCAATCGGCCAACCTGGCCTGGTCGCTCTGTCCCCTTTTGAGCCAGGGCGCACTGCATGCCCTGGAGCTGCACGCAAGCGAGGACCTTCGCCGGCAATTCCTGCCGCGCCTGGTCAGCGGCGAGTGGACCGGCACCATGAACCTCACCGAGCCGCAGGCGGGCTCCGACCTGGGGCTGGTGCGCTGCCAGGCCAGGCACGAGAACGGGCACTACCTGATCAATGGCCAGAAAATCTTCATCACCTTCGGCGATCACGACATGGCCGGCAACATCCTGCACCTGGTGCTGGCGCGCCTTCCCGATGCGCCGCAGGGCACCCGCGGGCTTTCGCTGTTCCTGGTCCCCAAGTTAATCCCGGACGAAAACGGAGAGCCCGACCGGCCCAACAACGTGAGCGCCGTCTCGGTGGAGCACAAGCTGGGGCTGCACGCCAGCCCGACCTGCGTCATGAGCTACGAGGACGCCGTGGGCTACCTGGTCGGCCAGGAGAACCAGGGTCTGCCGCACATGTTCGCAATGATGAACGACGCCCGGGTGTCGGTCGGACTGCAGGGAGTGGCGATCGCGGAGCGGGCCTATCAGCAGGCCGTGGAGTACGCGCGCAACCGCATGCAGGGCAGGGTGCCGGGAAGTGCGGGCACCGTCTCCATTCTGCGTCACCCGGACGTGCGGCGCATGCTGATGGAAATGAAATCGCAGATCTTCGCGATGCGTTCGCTCTGTTACATGGCCGCCCTGCATACCGACCATGCGCGCCGCCACCCGGTCGAGGACAGGCGAGCCTGGCACCAGCGGCGGCTGGACCTGCTGACGCCGATCGTCAAGGGCTGGATCTGCGAAGTGGCGATCGAATTGACCTCGATCGGCATACAGGTGCACGGCGGCATGGGCTACGTGGAGGAGACGGGCGCGGCGCAGCACTATCGCGACGCCCGGATCATCACGATCTACGAGGGCACTTCCGGAATCCAGGCCGGCGACCTGGTCGGCCGCAAGATCATCCGCGACAAGGGCAGGGCGCTAGGTGAACTGCTTGAGGAAATCGGTGAAACCCTGGCGAGCGCCGAAGCCCTGCCGGCAGAAGACCGAATCGTCGCGGAGGCGCTCCGCGACGGACTGGACGAGACGGCATCGACTCTGGATTGGTTCCGCAGGGAGTTGGGCAACGACGACGACCTGCCCGGATCGGTGGCCTTCAACCTGATGATGATGCTCGGTTATCTCTGCGGAGGCTGGCTGCACGCCCGTTCCGCTGTGGCCGCCGCCGGCGCCGCGGACCGGCAGGATATGCAGGCCCGGCGCGTGTGCGCGCGTTTTTATGCCGAACACCTGATGCCTCAGGTGGCCGCCCGCGCCCGACGCGTTCGGGCCGGCGCCGCCAACACGATGGCATTGACTGAGGAGCAGTTCTGACATGCGGTTCTCGACCCGGCAAATCCACGCGGGAACGGAACCGGACCCCGTGACCGGATCGGTTCTGCCGCCGATCTACCAGTCCACGACCTTCGCACAGCCTTCCGTCGACGAGTACCTTGCCAAGGGGTACTCGTATTCGCGCAGCGGCAACCCCACGGTGCGGGCCCTGGAAAAGCGCCTTGCCGGGCTGGAAAACGGCGAGGACTGCACCTGCTATTCCACCGGCATGGCGGCCGTAAGCGCGGTGCTGCACGCCTTTCTGAACGCCGGAGACCACGCCCTGGTTTCGCAGGTCGCCTACGGCGGGACCTATCGGGTGTGCACCCAGGTGTTCGCGCGTTTCGGCGCCCGCTTTACCTTCGTGGACACCTCGGACCCCGCCGCCGTCAAGGAGGCGATCAGGCCCGAGACCCGGCTGCTGCTGACCGAAACGCCGGCCAACCCGACACTGGCGCTCAGCGACATCGCGGCCCTGTCGGAAATCGCCCGGGCCAACAAACTGATTCACGTCGTCGACAACACCTTTCTTACGCCGTATTACCAACAGCCGCTTGCGCTGGGTGCGGACGTTTCCCTGCACAGCACCACCAAGTACCTCGACGGCCACAACGCCACGGTGGGGGGCGCCAACGTGGCGGCCACCGCCGAGCTGGACGAAAAACTGCGTTTCGTGCAGAACGCCACCGGCAGCATCATGTCGCCGATGGTCGCCTGGCTAACCCTGCAGGGCGTCAAGACGCTATCCGTGCGCTTGGACAGGCAGTCGGCCAATGCCATGGCCATCGCGCAATTCCTGAGCGACCATCCGGCGGTGGGCGAAGTCTGCTATCCGGGCCTTGAGTCCTTCGCCCAGCACGAGCTGGCAGGTCGTCAGGCCAGCGGGTTCGGCGCCATGCTCTGGTGCGAGCTGAAAGGCGGACTCGAAGCCGGAAAGGCGTTGATGGACAACGTCGAACTGTGGACGCTGGCGGAGAACCTGGGCGCGGTCGAATCGCTGATTACGCATCCCGTCACGATGACCCATGCCGACGTCGAGCCCGAAGAGAGGCAGCGCGTAGGCCTGCGCGACGGCCTGGTGCGCTTCTCCGTCGGCCTTGAGGACCCCGAGGACCTGATCGAAGCGCTGGACGCCGCCCTCTAGGAAGGCGCGCACGCCAGGGAGCGCGATTCGGGCTCGCCGCTTCTACCTGAGTTGGCAGATGTCGAGAACGTTCATGTCCGTGTAGTCGAGATTTTCTCCGCCCATCGCCCAGATAAAGGAATAGTTGGAGGTTCCGCTGCCCATATGAATCGACCACGGTGGAGAAATAACAGCCTCTGAATCTCGAACGACGATATGGCGCATCGAGTCAGGCTCGCCCATGAAGTGGAACACCCTGTCATCGTCGCCCAGTTCGAAGTAGAAGTAGATTTCGGACCGTCGATCGTGCAGGTGCGGCGGCATCGTGTTCCAGACGCTGCCTGGATTGAGGATCGTCAAACCCAGCAGCAACTGTGCCGACCGGCAGGTCTCGGGCACGATGTACTTGTAGATCGTGCGCTCATTTGAGGTCTCGGGCGAACCCAGTTCAAGAGGAACGGCCTCGTCGATGGAAATCTTGACGAGATCGAATCGCGCGTGCGCAGGCGTCGAGGCGAGATAGTAGCGCGCGGGATTGTCCCTGCCGTCAGACTCGAAAGAGACCTCTTTCGATCCCATGGGAATATACAAGCCATCACGAGGTTTCATCTCGAACGTCTTGCCGTCCACCGATATTCTCCCGCTGCCGCCACCCACGTTGACCACGCCCAGTTCGCGCCGATCCAGAAAAGGCACTCCCGCTACAGGCTCGGTCTGATCCGGCAATACGACCGTGTCCGACACCGGCGAGGCGCCGCCGACAATCATGCGTTCATTGTGCGAATAGTTCAGGTTGATTGCGTCGGCGACGAACATGCCGGCAACGAGATACAGATCGCGCAGGGCTTCGTTGCCGACTCCGTCCATCATGTCCGGGTGCGTTGCCTGGTAGGTCCTTGAATACACGTTGTGGCTCCTTGTTGTTTACGAACTTTCCAGCTCTCGAGTCGACTCCCGCACAATCAGTTCAGGGACGGTCTGGTTCGGCCCCGGCGGGACTTCTTCATCGCCAAGCGCAAGCAGGCTTTGAGCCGCCAGCCGGCCGATCTTGCGGGCCGGAGTATGGACCGTCGTCAGACGGGGCCATATTCGGGTTGCCGTCTCGAAATCGTCAAAACCGACAATCGAAAGATCTTCCGGCGCCTTCAGGCCGGCAACATGCAGTGCCTGCAACACACCGGCAGCCATTTCATCATTGGCCGCGAAAGCGGCTGTCGGCGGCGGATCAAGATCGAGCAGGTCTGCGCCCCTGGCCAAGCCCGACTCAAACGTATAGTCGCCCTGCAAAACATGGTCCGTTGGCAGGCGAATGCCGAACTCCATCAGGCCGTCCTCAAAACCGGATTGACGCTCGTACGCGGAGCGAAAACTCCTGCGGCCGGCGATCATGGCAATCCGGGAGTGCCCCAGGCTCGCCAGGTGCCGGGCGGCCTCACGGCCCCCCAGCCGATCGTTCGTCACAATCATTCGTCGCTCCATGTCCAGTGCGACGGAAGCGACGCGAACGTAGGCGCAACCGATTTCGCGCAGTGCTTCCGCCAGGCGCTCGTCCTCGGATACGGACGGCGTCAGTACGACGCCGTAGAGTTTCTGCAGTTCGACGAACTTTCGTGCGTCCTCGATAAAGGTGTCGCTCTGACGATTGCAGGGATGAACCACCAGTTCGAAATCGGTGCCCTTCAGACCATCGAGAATACCCAGTTGCACATTGACGACGTATTGCGGCGTCGGATTGTCGTAGATCATGCCGACAAGAAACGAACGCCGGAAAGCCAAACCGCGCGCTTGCGGGTCCGGCCTGTAGCCGATGTCACGTATGAGTTCCTTGATCCCCGCGCGCGTCGCATCGTTTACCTGCGGTGAATCATTGACGACCCGGGATACCGTTTTCTTCGAGACGCCGGCAAGCCGGGCGACGTCGCCCATTGTCGGCTTTCGGCCGTCCGGATTGTCCTCGAACCAACTGCGGGCGGCGGCCTTGAAATCGGTTTCTGCTTTGCGGCTTCTTCTTCCCACGGAATACTCCGAACAGGACGGGTGTTGTGAGACACAACACCAGTCAAATCGGCATGTTACCGCTCCGGCGCTTGGACCTGAACTTCACGTCGAACCAGCCGGACGGGCCGAAATCAACACGCGCCGCAGAGGACACCGAAACACGATGAATGCCGGTAACCGCACCAGTCGAAATCAACGTTCCTTCAGGAAGTTCGATATTCCGAGTCGCAGCGAGGCCCAAGAGAAACCGCAACGCCGCCAGCGGGCCGCCCGGAATGGCTCTTGCCGTCGCATCACCGACAACCGCGCCGTCGATCATGACTTTCGCGGTCATTGAATCCAGGTCTCTGGCACTCCAGTTGGGTACTGCTGGCCCAAGGAGCAATCCGGCGTTGTTGCCGAAGTCGGAAACAACGCAGGTCGGACCCAGCTTGTTGATTGCAGCCATGGGGCTGCTGGCAATCTCCGCCCCGACGAACAGCGAAGACACGAGGTCGATCAAATCGGCGTCGGAGTATTCCCGATCCGAGGGGTGGACGGCGCAGCCGAGCTCCAGAATAAATTCCGCCTCCACCGCCGCGAATCCACCCGCGTATATCGGCATGGTCCGGGTGGCGCCAGGCTCAATGCCGACAATGGAAGATTTGAATATCGGGCCGGCCAGGCGCTCATCGCCAACTCGCAACCGATGATCGGCCGGGATCATCCCGATCTTCCAACCGGCGACCGTATCCGCCCAACGCGCTATGGATGCAGCCTGAATTGCGTACGCCCCGTCCAGCGAGTCCGGAAGGGCGCCCGGATAATCCGGCAATGCCTCGGCAGCCGCTCGTGCGGCCACCAGGCGCCTGGAAATCGCGTCAAGCTCTCGCGGTATTCCGTGGATGTCCTTTCCTCAGAAGCGGTAGATTCCACCGACAACGATGCGTCTGTCGGGGAGTCCGACGAAACAAAGCGGTCCGCGTGTGCTGACGCAATGTTGATCAATACGCTCTTCGGTAAGGTTGACAACTTCAAGACCAACATCCAGATGATCGTTCACCGAGTAGTTGATGCTGGCGTTCAGCTGACCTCTGTCGAGAGTATGGACCGGGAAGCTGAACGTGCTGCTGCCGCTCGTGTTGGCGCCGCCGCCGAAGTCCTGCGTGCGGAACGATTCACGCCACGTGTAGCGCGCTCTTGCGGACAGGCCGTACTTCTCGTAGTAGAGCGTGATGTTGTACGCGTCCTCGGAGAAGTCGAGCAGTCCACGGGGAATGCAGACACCGGAACCGAGAACTTGCGCACCGCGTCCCGACGTGCAATCCACGATTGAGCCACCGCTGAAGTCCTGGTTGGTGTAGTTGAAAATGACACCGAAACCGGATGCCCAACCCAGACGATCTTCGAAGCCTGAAAGGTCGTACTGGAAGGCGAACTCGAACCCGGACTGGGTAGTCGTTGACGGGTCGTTGGTCCAGGTCTGGTAGTCGACACACAATCCCAGCCTGTTGGGGTCGCCCAGCACGTTGGGTATGACCGTCGGGTTCCAGATGCCTCCGCCCGGGCAACTTGGGTCGGTTTCACGCGCAAGACCACTGGTGGAAGTTGGATCGTTAACCAGTAATGCGCCTTCGAAGACCTGCCCGATGATGTCCGTGCGGTCCTTCGTGAAGTAACCGAGGCTGACCAGCGCCGACTCGGCAAAGTACCACTCGACCGCCAGATCCAGCGAATCGACTTCCTCGGGCTTGAGGTTGGGATTGCCCTGATCGATGGCGGAGTTCTCCTGGTTATCGGCCGCAAATGCAGTACTGATCCTGTTGAAACCCGGACGCCGGATGTCCGAGCCATAGCCGAAACGAACGATCACGTCTTCGCTGACCTCGGCCGCTACGTTCAATCGCGGCAGCAGGAAGTCATACTTGCCCTTTGTTGACTCCAGCGATCTGTTGCCCGCGGCGTCCTCAAAGCCATACGCCACCGAATCGACTTCGGTCTCGACATAGCGCACGCCTACGTTGCCGCGGAAAATGCCGGCCTGGAAGTTCGCTTGCGCATACAGAGCCGTGGTCTCTTCGCCGACGTCATAGAACTGATTCCGATCGGATGCAAGTCTGGCGGTATCCGGGCTGACCGGATCGTGCGCTACGACCGCCGCCTCCAGAATGGCCAGCGTGCCGTCCGGGTCGGAAAAGGCGCGATCCGGATCGACCAGCAGGAAATCGCGAATGAACAACGTTCTGCCGTCGCCCTTATCAAAGTTGCTGGGTCCCGGCACCAGCAATTCCGAGAACAGCACACCGTTCGGGCTGTCCACCATCCGGCTGAAGCCGCCAATCCGGTCCTGAATGCGGTTGAACCGACTTGAAGACTCACCGTAGCGGAAACCAACGTCGAGTGTCGTAATACCGTTCCAATCCGCGTCCCAGGAGAAGTCCATGCGGAATGCATCTTCTTCGTTCTCGGTTGTATTGCGACCAATAATCACCTGGTCCAGAACGACATTGGCCGGGTCCAGCAGATCCCCGGGCGCCGGTGCGAAAGGCGAATCGAAATTGACGCCCCACGACAATGTGCCGCCGGACAAGTCATAGATGAACGGCACGCAGTTGTCGTTGCTGCTCCCATCGAGAGGGCAGTTCGGGTTTATGAAGTTCAGGGTCGTGCTGAGGTTGGGATTGGACGTGTCCGAGGTGGTCATCGCGTACTCGGCGCTTACGGACCATCTTTCGCCATTCCAGTCACCACCGAGCGCAATGATCTGACTATCGGTGACGCGAGAACCGGTATCGCTCGAGAAGCGCAGGTTGGGATCGTCATCATCGTTGGCCAGATCCGGCTCAAGCGTGCCCTGAAGCGCGGCGGGGAACCTGCCGGGACCGACACCGAAATCAACCGTTTCATAGGCCGTGGGAACGCTGAGGTTTCTCAGCGTGCTGACGCCGGATGCCTGAAGCCGGTAACTGTCCTGACTTCGTTCCTGCTCATTGATAACGACGTCGGCATGAAACTTCAGGTTGTCACTGGGCGCCCACTCGAAGGTCGACGCAAGATTGACGGTGTCGTAGTCGTAGTTTTCCTGCTCCTGAACCAGGAACTGGATACCGAGAAATTCAGATGGATCGACCGCGGCGGCCGGTGAAACGCGGTTGTCGCGGTCGGTGCGAGGACGAAACGACACCGACTCCTGCTCGGTTACGCTGCCGCTGATGACAAAACCGACTTCGCCCGCGCCCGTCGACCAATTGTCGCCAAATGCGCCGGAGAATCTTGGCGTCATGCTTTCGGAACTCAGGCTGCTGTCTTCGTACTGGACCCTGATCGCGCCCAATGTCGCCGGCAGATCAAGCGGACGTATCGTCTTGAGGTTGATTGTGCCGCCTACGGAGCCTTCGATGGTTGCGGCGTCAGGTGATTTGGTCACTTCAACCGCTGAAATAATCGCCGGATTGACATCTTCGAAATTGATGCCGCTGCGCCCAGAACCGGAATTTACCGTGGAAACACCATTGAACTCGACCCGGTTTGAATTGGTGCCGCGGATCTGAACGCCGGTGCCGACGCCGGCAGTACGGGTAATCTGGATGCCGGTAATATTTTCAAGCACTTCCGCCAGGTTTTGATCGGGCAGCTTGCCGATATCCTCCGCAATAATGACTTCGACCAGTTGGTCCGAGTCTCGTTTCTGGTCCACGGCAGCAGCCAGGGATCCGCGAATGCCCGTAACGACAATCTCTTCCAAAGGCTCGTCGTCCTGCGCGATTGCCCCAGCCGAAAAGACCAGCGTCATCGCGGCCAGCGCGAGCGCAGCAATAGTGGGTTGATATTTCAATGGATTGCTCCCCGGTGAGTATTCTCACCCCATAATGGATGAACTGATTCGAGCATATAAGATACACAGTATTACACCGGTGTCAATAGGTGCAACATTCACGGCAAATCAGTGGTAAGCGACGAAGGTTTGCCGCCCGGAATTTGTCTTGGTAATATTTGTTCCGGAAAAGCCATGAGCCACAGCCGCCATTCATTCCACGGTATCAACTACATGATATATAGGAACTTATTCCTGACACTCGGCATGACTATCCTGCTGCTCTGCCCGCCGTTCCTGGATGCCGATCAGTTGAAGGGCGAACTTCCCGCATTATTGTCCACAGAGACATTAATGCGTGACAATTACTTGCCGGATTTTTCTTTTGCGGGGTACGGGAATGGCCTGGCCGCGATACCGGACGCATCCGGAACCGTGGTCAGGGTTGACGACTTCGGCGCCTCCGCCAACGACGATACGGACGATACGAAAGCGATTCTGGCCGCGATATCGCAAGCGAATGACGTAACCGGTCCCGTGATCGTACGGTTTTCAGCCGGCAGATATGTCATCTCGGAAGTGCTGCGAATCGAACGCTCGAATTTTGTTTTGCAGGGCGCAGGCTCCGGGCCGGGCGGCACCGTCCTTTACTTTCCCCGCCCCCTGAAACAAGTCGACCGAAGCACGTCGCTGGATGAGCTCAGGCAGTACCTGGTGGAGCTCGACAAGCGCGAGGTGGATCCGGGCAGGAATCTCGACGACTATTTTTCCGAGTATTCATGGAGCGGTGGATTCATCTGGATACAGAAGCCAGGCGTACGGGAAGCGCCTTACCTGGTTGAATACGACCCGCAGATAGAAAAACTGGAGGACATTGAGACCGGCGCAAGAGGCGCCCAAACTATCGTGCTGTCATCGACGGCTG
The DNA here is from genome assembly GCA_028821145.1 of Gammaproteobacteria bacterium. GTDB lineage: Bacteria > Pseudomonadota > Gammaproteobacteria > Steroidobacterales > Foliamicaceae > Foliamicus. Next base: position 25,857 of record JAPPHC010000042.1, read on the forward strand.
ATATCGACGCAGGCGACATCATTCAGTTGCAGTGGATCAATCGCACGGGACCCGATGCCGGAATCATCAAATCACTCTACGAATTGGAGTACGAAAGCGCGGGCTCTCATCACTGGTCGTTTCCGGAGCGGCCGCTTGTTCGCCAGACTTCTCGGGTGCTAAGGGTCGAAGACCGCAACTTGCAACTGGCCGACCCGCTGCTGCACGATGCGAACGACACGATTCCTGCACAGGTTGCCGCGTGGGATGGCTTACAGCACGTCGGAATCGAAGACCTCAGACTCGAGTTTCCCGATTCTCCGTTCTTCGGCCACCACATGGAGCGCGGCTACAACGGAATCTACTTCACGAGCTCCTTCGATTCCTGGGCGAGGAACATTCGCATCACCAACGCCGACAGCGGCATCCTGAGCTACAACAGCGCCAACCTGACTTACAGGGACGTGATTACCGATGGCGCCCGGCCTGCTCACTACGCCGTGCACATGGGCAACGTGCATAACGTGCTGGCGGAGAATATTACGGTCATGAATCCGGTTCTGCATTCGTTGTCCTTCAACACTCAAGCAACGAAATGCGTCTTCAAGAACGCCGAGGTTTTCGTCCGCCCGACGCTCGACCAGCATGCCGGTGCGAATCACCAGAACCTGTTCGACAACGTAACCCTGCACATGCGGGCAGTCCGAAGCAACGATGGGCCGGTCGTTCCGGTGTTTGACGGAAGCGGCGCCGGCTACTGGCAGCCCGGTCACGGCGGATTCAATACCACCTGGAACCTGCGTGTGCTGGTAACGGGCGGCGCATACGCAGATGAAGTCGTAACGGTGCAGGGGCTGGATGAAGGACCGATGGCCCGAATAGTCGGTCTGCACGGCAATCGAGAATTCAAGCTGGATTACCGGCCCACGCCGTATATCGAAATGCTTAACGAACCGCTCGATTCGGTGCCTTCCCTCTATGAATACCAAAGGTATCAACGCCTTAACGACGATTAATCTCCATTCACGCTGACATTCGCTTGACGCGCATCCTATAATCGAGACAGCGCGGGAGGAAGAGGCTGTGCTGCAAGCGACCGACCTGAGGAAGAGCTACGGCGACACCGAGGCCCTCAAGGGGCTGGACATGACCGTGGAGGGTGGCGACATCTACTGCCTGCTGGGCGCCAACGGCGCCGGCAAGACGACCACGATAAGTCTTTTCCTGAACTTCATCCAGCCGGACGGCGGCACTGCCACGGTTTGCGGTCTGGACGTTACCGAACAGCCGCTGGAGACCAAGAAGCTGCTCGCCTACATTCCCGAGCAGGTCATGCTGTACGGGAACCTGACGGCTCTGGAAAATCTTCGCTATTTTTCCCAGTTGGGGGGACATGACTACTCGCCGGAGGAGTATCGCGACTTCCTGCGACGCGTGGGCCTTGAAGAGGAGGCCGTGGACCGGCGGGTCAAGACCTACTCGAAGGGAATGCGCCAGAAAGTCGGCGTGGCCATCGCCCTGGCCAAGCAGGCCAGGGCGCTGTTGCTGGACGAACCGACGGCCGGGCTGGATCCAAAGGCCAGCAACGAGTTCTCTGAACTGCTGCTGAAACTCAAGTCGGACGGCGCCGCGATCCTGATGGCCACCCACGATCTTTTCCGCGCCAAGGAAACCGGCACGCGCATCGGCATCATGAAGGAAGGACGCCTGGTCGATGAACTCAGCACCGGCGAGGTAACCCACGCCGACGTGGAGAAAATCTATCTCCAGCACATGCACGCCGGCGGACACTACGCGCAGGACGGCGCCGGTTCCGCCTGACCAAGAGGTAATGCTTATGATCGCTTCCATTGCACGCAAGGAATTCTCCGAGATCGTGCGGGACGGGCGGTTCAAATGGACCGCCGGCATCATGGCCCTGTTGTTGCTGACGGCGCTGGCCGCCGGTTACCAGAAATACAGCGCCTATATGGACATCCAACGGATGTCGCAGGACCAGACCAACGCCCAGTGGCTCAATCAGGGCGACAAGAACCCGCATGCCGGAGCACACTATGGAAACTATGCCTTCAAGCCGGCGGGCCCGCTGGCGTTCTTCGACAACGGCATAAACAACTACGCCGGCACCGCCCTGTTCATGGAGGCGCACAAGCAGAATTTCGCCATCGGCCGGCCAGCGACCGACCAGAGTTCGATCGGACGCTTCGGGGACTTGAGCGGCGCCATGATCCTGCAGTTGCTGATGCCGCTTCTGATCATCTTTCTCGGGTTTACGGCATTTTCGGGAGAGCGCGAGAGCGGCACGCTGCGCCAGGTCCTCAGCATGGGGGTCAGCAACCGGCAGTTGCTTTGGGGCAAGGCGCTCGGGATCGGCGGCGTGGTCCTTCTGATTGTCGGCCTGTGCGTGGTGGCGGGAGGCTTGGCGTTGTCGCTCACCGGCCCGTCAACGGAAAGCGAGTCGCTAGGCGCGCGGGTAACGCTGATGGCGCTCTCCTACGTGCTCTATGGGGGCATCTTCCTGTTTCTCACGTTGGCCGTATCGGCCTGGGCAAGGAACGCGCGCACCGCGCTCATGGTCCTGATCGGGTTCTGGGCGTTTGCAGGGTTCCTGGCGCCCAAGGCCGCGGTTGAAATCTCCAAGGCGATTCATCCCACTCCGGCTTTCGGAAAATGGATGGCGGACATGCGCTCGCACCAGATGCGCGGATTCGATGGCGTGCCACCGTTTGTACGGTTCGAGCAGGAATCCAGGGAAATATTCGCCGAGTACGGCGCGGAGTCCATTGCCGAACTTCCGGTTTACGTGGGGGCGCTGCGCCTGCAGAAATTCGAGGAATACGATTTCCCCGTATTTGAACAACATTACGGCCAATTGCGGGATTCGTACACCAACCAGCGGCGCTTGCAGGATCGGATCGGAATCGTGGCGCCCACGCTGCCGCTACGCTCGCTCTCCATGGCGCTGGCGGGCACCGACCTTATCCGTCATGTCAATTTTGCGGATGCCGCGGAAGCGTACCGCCGGGACATGGTGCTCAAGGTAAACAACTACCTGGGCGAAGCCGCAGCCAGCCTGAATACCGGTTACGGCGGCGGCAACGTCCTGATTGCGGATGAAGCGATATTCGCCATGGTGCCCCCGTTCAGGTTTGATTCGCGGGGGCTTCAGGCGACGCTGGCCGAGCACGCCGGCAATTTCATTGCGCTCATGCTTTGGCTGGCGGCAGCGCTCGGACTGGCGCTTTGGTCCGTGCAGCGCCTCAAGGTGGAGGAAGACTGATGAAACGCATCATCATTTCACACGAGGCAAGGCAACTCTTTCGATCCGGCGCCTTCCGCGCATTGCTGCTGATGGTGGCGGGGGCGGTTGCGTTCGCCGCCTGGTCGGGACAGCGCTCCATCGATCGCCAGGTCGAAGGCGCGAATGCGGCCATCGCCTTTGAGGACGGACGCCGGGGCAAGATGCGTGCGGATACCGAGCAATATCAGGCGCAAGTGGCGGCGGAAGGCGGTGAATACCAGTTCGCTTCGGCGCAGCATGCCCCGGGTGCGGGCCCTCCGCAGGGCACCAATGCCGGTGTTGTCGGGTCCACGACCGCGAAGTACCTGAGAATGCCACCGACCGGGCTGGCGCCCTTTTCCATCGGTCAGAGCGACATTCAACTCAGTTACGTTCCGGTGTCGATGAACCCCACGATGTACATCACCAAGGACAACGAACTTGAGAACCCGGTCAATCTCATGACGGGCTCGTTCGATATCGCGTTTGTCGTTATTTTCCTGCTGCCGATATTCATTCTTGCTATCAGCTACGACCTGCTTTCCAGCGAGAAGGAAAGGGGCACGCTGGCGATGATCCTGGCCCATCCGATATCCCTCAGGGAACTGATGGCCTCGAAGATCATTGCACGCGCCGGAGTTCTGCTTGCAGGCGTTCTGGTGCTGGGCATTGTCGCGCTGCTTGCGGTCGGAACGAACCTGAACCTGGCGGATACCTGGGCCCGCTTCAGTCTGTGGATGGCGGCGACGCTGCTGTATGCGCTTTTCTGGTTCGCCATGTCGGTCCTGGTCAACGTATACGGCAAGAACTCGGCCGCAAACGGCATTGCGCTTGCCGGCACCTGGCTGGCGCTCGTCGTGGTCGTGCCCACGCTGGTCAGCCTGCTCGCGACCACCCTGTATCCGGCGCCGTCGCGCATGGAACTGACCACCGCCGCGCGGCAAGCGCAGACGGAAGCCGAGAGTACCTACATGGCCCGGCTCAGCGAGTACTACTACGACCATCTCGAGTTCGTGCCCGAAGGCGACGAGAGGGCGATGGATTTCCTGACCGTGGCGATGGCCAACCGCAACGCGATAGAGAAAGCCGTTCGGCCCCTGTACGACGGATTCCAGTCGCAACTGAACCTCCAGGAGAGCCTGGTGCAACGGTTCCAGTTCATATCGCCCGCGATCATGATGCAGCTTGCGTTGAACGAGATCTCCGGCACCAGTGCGGACCGCTACGAGCACTTTCTCAACCAGGCCTACGATTTTCGCGTGGAATGGAGCGAGTTCTTCACGGTGAAATTTCTTCAGCGCGCCCCGCTGAGGCCGCAGGACTACGACCAGCTCCCGGCCTTCGAGTACCGCGAAGAACCGTTTGCCACGGTGCTGATGCGCCTCGTTCCGTCTTTGTTGGGAATGCTGGTATTGCTTACCGGCGCGATCCTGATTCCCTTCCTGAGGCTACGCCGCTACCAGGTCGCCACCTCCTGACCGATTATCAGAACCGGTAAGTGCCCCTGACGCCGAAGGCGCGCTTGTGCGGCAGCGCCGACACGAAGGCGCGCGTGAATGTGTCCAGATCGGTGTTGAGCGCCACGTAGAGGTAGGCATCGTCGTCCAACAGGTTGGTGACATAGGCCTCCACCCGGTAGCTCTCGGCCTCCACCCCGAGGCGCAGGTTCACGAGGTTCCGGTCGCCGGTCTCGAACACGTTCGCTTCGGTAGCGTACTTGGTGGATTCATACACATACTCGCCGCGCACGAACCCGTCCATGCGGCCCCCGAACACCGGCCGCGTGTAGGTGGCCGTGGCCGAACCGCTGAACTCCGGCGTCTGTTGCGTCTGGTTGCCCAGGTGGTCCGTGTTGTTCGCCGTGGCGCCATTGCTGACGCACGGGTTGCAGATGCCTTTCACAAACTCGGTGCTGTTGCGGGCGAAGGCGCCGGTAAGCAGCCAATGCTCCGTGAGTTGAAAGCGGGCCTCAATCTCCATGCCGTTCATGTCGAGCAGGCCGACGTTGGAGAGAATCCCGACACCTGACAGAAGCCCGGTCTCGTCGTCGGTAAAGAAGCCTACCTGCTGGACCTGCTGGTCTTTGATCTCTCCCCAATAGCCGATCAGCGATCCCTGCAGCCGTCCGTCCAGCAGCGTGCCCTTCACGCCCACCTCGAACTGGTCCAGCGTTTCCGGTTCGACATCGAGTTGCGCACCGGAGTTCCGCTGCAGGCTGGCCGCTTCGGTGGGGGAGAGCGTGACGACGATGGAGTTGAACGTGCCGGGGCGGAACCCGCGCGCAAAGTTGGCGAAAACCATGAGATCGTCGGCGGTCCGGTATTCCACCGTCACCCGGCCGCCCACATCATTGAATTCCGCCTCAAGCCCCCCGGACTCCACCTTCACCTCATCGCTCTGATACCGCGTTTCGGCGCTGACCGTCAATTTGTCGGTGACGTCGTAGTAAACGCCTCCGAAGGCGCCCGTCGTCGAACTCTCAAGTATGGGCCGGCAGGTAAACCCGCGTGGGGTAAAGAAAAACCCGGCCACGCAGGAAGACACGTCTTCACTGTTGACGTAGTTGGCGCCGGCAGTCCAGCGCAAGCGCCCCTCGCCCGGAGAGGAAATCCGCGCCTCGTGCGAGGAGTTCTTCGACCACCGCTCCACCAGGAAGGTGTCGGCGATCGGAGAGAAGGGCGCCCTGGGAAGCGTGTTCTCGTCGCTGACGATCATGGACTTCGTCTCATTGAAGCCGCTGATCCAGTCAAGGCTCATACCGCCGGGCAAATCCGCGGCGGCCGAGAAAGTCGCGCCCGAAACGCGCTTGGCCAGCCCCATCTTCTCGATGAACACGCCCTCGCCGTCGATCTGCCTCGGCGAGGAATCGGAATACAGCGAATAGGCCGCGACCACGTCCTGAATGTAATCGCCGCGAGCCAGGTAGCCGGGAGCGAACGCATCGTTGTGGCCCACCATGGCCTCGGCGACACTCACATCCGGCGGCAGCCCGCAACGATAGGTCATGGATCCGTTACCGTCCGGATCGCAGTTCGCGAAACTGCTCGGAAAACGGAACGAGGGCTGGGGGCCGTCGTCGATCTCGATATCTTCGAGGCGCAGCTTGAAGCGAAGCGTGTCGGTGGGCGTGGCCAGGATGGTTGCGACCAGCGACCGGGTTTCCTCGTCGCCGATTTCGCGCGCGCCGTTACGGTTGTTCTTGTAGTGACCGCCCTTCTTGTTGTTCCTGACGCTGAGGCGAGCACTCAAGCGGTCCGCAATAATGGGCCCTTCAACGGAGAATTGCAGGTCCGCAGAGCCGAAACGATCGAGATCCAGCCCCACCGAGCCGCCGAATTCCTCGCCGGGGTCCTTGGTCACCAGGTTGACGGCGCCCGAAAACGTGTTGCGTCCGAAGTAGGCCGTCTGGGGACCCCGCAGCACTTCCACGCGAATGACGTCCACGAAGCTGCCAACCTCACCGCCTAGCACGGGCGCGCCGTCGACAAAAAACAGCGCCGCAACCGACGAACCCGAGAACGCATTGATGTTCAGCCCTCGGATGACGATGTTCGGCACGCCCCGGTCCGCGCGGTTGGCGGTGGCCTGTTGGTATGTCAGGCCTGGAGTGAACAGCTGCACGTCGACGAAGTTCTTGAGGTTGGCCGCGTTCAGCTCCTCCTCGGAAAACGCCGATACCGCAAACGGAATGTCCGTCAGGGCCTCCTCGCGTTTTCGCGCCGTGACCACGATCTCCTCAAGGGCCACGCCCTGAGCGAGGACCCTGGATTCAGGCACGAGCAGGCTCCCGGTTATAACTGCGCATAGCGCGAATAGCCCAATGCGATTCAGTGTCCTGAACATGGCGACCTCCTTCCGGTATTCCCACCCATGCTTCCCAGTATTGCACGTCTTCGGCCAAATTCCGCCGTGAAAGGGATCAATGTTTGGCAAAAATTCCAATTTTGGAATCACTGATCGATCCGAACACGCCCGACGACGTTACCCTTTTCGCCAGTCGCCTATGCGAGTCCGAACAGCGTCCGTGCGTTGTCGCTCAATATCCGCTTTTTCTGTTCGTCGGCTACGTCCTGTCGTGCGAGGAATTTCCGCTGTACGAAAATCGATTCGTCGACGTCGCCCGGGTGTCCGTAGTCGCTTCCAAGGACGAGATTGGCGTCACCGGCGTACTGAAGGATCAGCGGCAATTCTTCGTGTTCCTCGCAGGTGACATACAGGTTGCGTTCCCGCATGACCGACTGGGTGAAAGCCCTGCGGTCACGATGGTCGCGGACCTTGTGCGCCTGCACGACGAGGTAGGTCAGCCATGATGAACCGATCTCGAAGAAACCGAACCTGAGCTTCGGAAACATGGTCGATATCTCGCTCGTCGCGATTGCGGTGAACGACATCAGGGTCGGCACGGACATGTGAAACCGGGACGGGCGATCCTCGGTGTTGCGTCTGATCTGCCGGAACGCGGGGCTGGCATTGCCGATGTGAACGCAGATTGGAAGGTCGAGATCTTCAGCAACGCGGTAGATGGGATAAAAGTCCGGATGGTCGACGGGCCGGTTGCCTTCGAGTCCGCGCAGATGTATGCCGACCGCACCGCGATCCTTGCACCAGGCGATCGCCTTCATAGTCTCGTTCATGCTCTTCAGCGAAGGCTGCATCACCCAGCGCAGCCGCCCGTTGCTCCCGCTGCAGCGATCGGCGAGAAAGCGGTTGTAGGCGCGGGAGAGCGCCAGTTCCACGGCGGGCGACTCGGGCGCAAGCGCCAGGAACAGGCTCGGGAAGATGACGTGCATGTCCACGCCCTGCAGGTCCATGGCCTTGAGACGTTCAACGGGATCCGTCATGCCGAGGGCTCCGGGCTTGACATCTCCGCCGGAGAATTCCTCGATCATCTCCAGATTGGTGCGGGCGTACAACTGCCCGTCGATGACCCAGACCGAGGTCATGGGCGCCTGTATCGGCGGCACCATGATCCCCTCGTCCAGTTCGATAGCCTGCGGGCGATGAACCCGCTCTTTTTCGGTCAAGTGCTCCCAGATCGCGGCGGTCTCGATCAGGTGCGTGTCGGCGTCGATAATTCTTGGCACGGCGCTAGTCCAGTGAGTCGAGAAACTTCTCGAGATCGGAGGTAAACAGGTCCGGGTCCTCCCACATTGGAAAGTGCCCGAACTGGGGATAGCTGATGACCGTCAATGGCGCTTGACTGAATCTTTCAATAGTAGCCTCAAGAGACTGATAAATAACGGTATCCTGCTCGCACCATTGCAACAGCACGGGTACCGTCACCTTCTCCGCGTGCGCTCCCATGTCGGTGGTGCGGAACAGTTCGACATTGGATGCGATGTATTCCCTCTGCCGCTGCGCTGCCCCCGGCAAATTGTTGGCGTCGTAAATCATGTCGACCATTTCGTCAGGAGGCGAGAAGCCCGGCGGCGTTGTGTCCTCCAGGACCAGGCGCCACCAATACTTCGAGCGGTAATCCGGCAGGAAGCGACTGTGAAACCAACCCAGGGCGCGGATGCGCCAGTCCACTTTGCGGGTCTGGCTCGGCCGCTCGAGCGGCAGGACCGACAGCGCCATGGCCCGAACCCGGTCGGGGTAACGCGCGTAATAGTCCAGCGCAACGTTGACGCCGTTTGAGGTTGCAAGAATCGTAAAGGGCTCCAGGTCGAGGTGCGCAACCAGCCCGGCAACAATGTCGGCGGCCCGCGCCGTCGTCAGGATTCCCTTGGGGTCGGGTTCGGTGAAGCCGTACGGAGGCCAGTCCAGCCGGACGACCCGGAATCGGCCCTTCAGCCGGTCCGCCACCGGGCTCCATTCGTGCATATTCAGGATGCTGCCGTGGAGCATCAGGACGACCGGCCCGCGGCCTTCGATTCGAGCATGGACGTTGACGCCGTCGATATTCACGAAGGTTGAGGGCAGCGCCGCCCAGCGTGCCTTGACGGTCTCGTAATCCGTGTCCCACCAGCCGATGCGCATGGACCCTACAAGCGCAACCAATAAGATTGCGATCGCGACAACGACGGAGATTTTGCGCTTGAACAGGCTCATACCGTGATCACCGGATCGCCGATATCATGCAGCGGCGCCGCGCCCTCGGTCGTTATCAGCATCAGGTCCTCAATGTGCGCGGAACCGCCGACACCCGTGTTCATGACCGGGCAATCGACGCTGAGGATCATGCTTTCCCGCAATGTCAGGTCCAGCTTCCCGTAGAAGCCCCCGGCGTCGCGGCCCGGCTCATCCGTGTGCATCAGCCCAACACTGTGCGGACCGATTCCGACAGCGACATCGAAGCCCCCTTTACGCACCGCTTCCTGCCCCAGGGCGACAATGTCGCTGTAGCGCATTCCGGGCCGCAATCGTTCGCGGATCGACTGCCACGCATGCGCAACCGCCTGCGCCGCCTTGCGCGCAGCGTGTACCGGTTCGCCGACAAACACGGTACGCGCATAGTCGCCGTGGTAGTGATGCGAGTGGCTTACACCGTCGATGAAGAATGCCTGCCCGTCCGAGATCACGCCGTCCGACAACTCGGAGGAGACCCGATCGACGTTCAGGAAGAGCGCGCGATTGCCGAGCCGGGCTGCCTCCACTTCGAACAGATGCTGCAGTTCGGCGTGACTGGCCCCTGCGCGTACCGCGTGACCGACCGCGGTGACCGCATCGACGTTTGCGATCGCGGCGCGCCGCATCAACCGGATTTCCAGCGGAGACTTGACCAGCCGGATCCAGCGCAGGATGTTATCGCCCGGCAAGACGTCGCCGGGATGGCCATGGCGTTCGCAGACCGCCTCGGTGACGACGTGATCGCAGGCGATGCGGCCTTGCCAGAGTCCCATCTCCTTCATCGCGCGTACGAGGGCTGCTCCGGTGTCGGCGCTGGTCCCGCTTGCTGCCGTAACCGCATTGAGCGCCTGGCGGCGCCGCAGCTCGACAGATGACAACGGCGCCTGTTTGCGGTCCGGAAATTCAGGCCCCAGCATGTCCGGCGGCAGCAGGGCTTCGCTTTGGGTATTGTCGTCCGCCTCCTGGTACAGGTAGACCTGAACGTCGTTCGCGAAGCCGCCGTCCACGTAGGTGTAATAGTAGATAAAGCGGGAGGCCACGAGGCCCGGTTTCTGCCGCGCGTCCCGTGACAACAAGGCAAAAGTGGTCGGTGGTTGCCCCATACGCGTATTGCCCAATTGAGGCCAATATCCCAGCACGTGGAACACATTGACCGGCTCCCCGAGCACGAGGCCCTTCAGGTCGAATTCGTCCATGACCTCGAAGGCACGCTCCAGGTTCATCGGCCCCTGCTCGCGGAGCAGGCGCGTGAGCTCTGCGTCCTCGCGGAGGAGTTCGTCCCGGGCGGCTGTCTCTGATCCAGTCACTATTTCCCGCTTGCTAGACGCCTCTGGCATATTATGACGACGCTCCGAAGCGCGGAGACCATGTGAACGACATTGAACGCCAGTTTGTCGCACTGCGCGAGGGGCAGTTGCATCTGCGGCGCCTTGAGGCGCAGGCCGAGGGTGCAAATCCGGCCGTGCCGGCCGTTTTGCTGCTACACCCGTCTCCGGCATCGTCGTGGTTCATGCAGGGCCTGATGGCCGAATTGCGAAAGGCCGGCTGCGACGCAACGCTTATCGCGCCCGACACGCTCGGCAATGGCGACTCGGCGCCACCCGGCGTCGATCACCCGGACATCGCGTATTTCGCCGACAGCATGCGCCGCATGATCGACGAACTTGCGCTCGAACGCGTGGATCTGTACGGCTCCCACACCGGTGCGCGGATCGCCTGCGAGTTTGCCGCGGCCTACCCGGACCGGGTTCGACGGGTCGTGCTCGACGGCATCATCGAGTATGACGACGACATGCGTAACGCCATCATCGAGAACTACGCGCCGCGCATCGAGCCGGATGAGTTCGGACGGCATTTCGTCTGGGCGTTCAACTTCGTTCGCGACCAGGCGCTGCACTTTCCGTGGTTCATGCGCGACCCGGAGCACCGGCTCGCCGGCCCGGTGCCCCCGGCTGCGGTTCTCCACCGGGCCGCGCTCGACGTGCTGAAGGCGCTCGACACCTACGCGGACCCGTACATCGCGGCCTTCGAATACCGGGCCTATGAGCGCATGCCGCAGATCGAGGCGCCCGTGCTGCTCCTGAAGCCCGACAGCGAATTGCCGGTCCTTCAAGCCGCTGTCGCGAAGGCAGCGAGTCTGTTGCGTGATGGGCGTATCGCTACGGTACCCGGCGGTGACACGTCCAAAGCCGGGGCTATCGCTGACTTTCTGGCTGCCGTGCTGCGGAACGAATGAGTCAGTAATACGAGTACAGGACCGCAGCCCTCGTCACGATAGTTGACGATCAGGCCGGCCGCTTCGAGGCGTGGGCCTGGCACCGTCCTCTACTGCAATGCGTCAAAGCAGTCCGATCGCAATCTCAGAAGTTGTACACCGCACGCACGCCGAAGGTCCGCTTTCTTGCCAGCGAATAGCGGATTTCATTGGATCTCGCCACGGTGATCAGATCGTTGCCGATCACGGCGCTCGGCGGGCTGTCTTCCTCGAACAGGTTGGTGCCGAACGCTTCCACCGTCAGGGCGTCGGAACGAAGGCCCAGCCTCAGGTTGAAGATGTCCTGCGGCGCCACCCAGGCTTCATTGGTGTAATCGACGAAATACTTGCCCAGGTGGGCGTAATCGACCCGGGCGAACCAGTTGTAGCTGTCCGTGAGCGCGTCTTCGTAATCGGCGGACAGTGTCCACGTCCACTTCGAAGCCGACGGCAACCGGCTTCCGTCGCAGTTGTTGTCGCCTCGCACGTTCACGCCGTCGCCGCACACGAAATTCTTCACCTCGGAATCCGCCAGACCCAGTGAACCGGACAGCGTCAGGTTCTCGGTTGGCGCGGCATCGAATTCGAACTCGAAGCCCTGCAGGTCCGCTTCGCCCGTGTTGACGAACACGGACGCCAGGTTGAGCGTCCCGTCCGGATTGGTGAACGGAATGGTGATCTGGTTCTGGCCATTGCGGTAGGGATCGAAATACACGGCCAGGCGCGATTGCAGACGGCCGCCCAGCCAGGTCGACTTCAGGCCTGCTTCGAAGTTGTCCAGTCGTTCCTCCTCGTAGGCAACCGAGGCCCCGAATTGCGCAAACTGGTCGAGGACTACCTGCGGCGAGCCCTGGAGGATTGCGTTGAAGCCGCCCGGGCGGTAACCGCGGGAGAACAGGACATAAACCATCGAACCCTCCGCGTACTGGTAATCCAGCGATACGCGCGGAGCGAAGCTCGTGAACTCGGCCTCCAGTGGCTCGCCTCCCGGGGGCTCCGGCGGGTTGCCCGTGGAATTGATCAACAACTGGCGCAGCAGTTCGTCCCTTTGATAGCGGGCGTCGACGCTCAGCGTCAGCTTCTCGTTGATGTCGTACTCGAGCCCGCCGAATATGGCCGGTGTGGTCGTTTCCGCCTTGGTGATACCGGCTGCAAACAGCGAGCCGAACACCGAAAGGCCATAAACCGATCCGCCCGGAGAGTAGGAGTCCAGGTAACTGCCCCCCAGGGTCCAGCGCAGCCGCCGGTCCTGCGGCGAGCTCACGCGCAATTCCTGGCTCCAGTCGCGGAACCGGCTCTGCACGGCAAGCTGCCACCGATTGAACGGCGGCGCGCCGGGAATGACGAAGGACAGCGGGTTGGGCACGTTGCGCCGGTCCCGGAAGTTCAGATCGATGATCGTCATGTCCTTGTCGGTGTGATAGGCGGTCAGCGCGCTGAACACGTATCCCGACTCGGTGTCGTAGTCGATGCGCAGCGATGCGTTTTCGGCCTCGCGGCCCAGACCCGGCTTGGGCCGGAAACTGGGGTCGAAAATGGTGGCCTGATCCACCGCGTCCACAAGGACGGCCCTCGCCTGCTCGTCCAGTGTGTAGTGGCCGGAAATATGACTGGCGGGAAGATCACCCGTATCCGGCAATTCGCCGCAGTAATAGCCATGCATCCGCCCGCCCAGATCGCAATTGAAATCGCCGGTTGAGCCCTTCAAGGCAGCCTGCGCCGGGGGGCCGTCATCGTGTTCCATGTACTGGAAGAACGCCTTCGCGGACAATCTTTCGTTTGGCCGAAACTGTGCCTGCACAACGAAGGATTCCGTCAGTTCGCCGCCCAGTTCAACGTCGGGATTGGCGAAATTCTTGTACTGGCCGCCCTTCTCATCGCGACTGGCGCTGACCCGCACCGCCAGACCATCCATGATCGGTCCTTCCAGGGCGACCTGCACCAGGGAGGAATCAAAGCTGGCGGCCGACGCGGTAAGCCGGCCCTGGAACTCTTCGTCGTTGAGGCTCCGCGATACGTAATTGATGGCGCCGGACAGCACCGAACGGCCGAAGTAGGCCGATTGCGGGCCCTTCAATACCTCCACCCGTTCCATGTCCACCATGGCCGGAGCCTGACCTCCCAGCAGGGGCGAACCGTCAAGAAACACCAGGCCCCCGGCCTGCTGCTCCCGATTCAAGGTGCCCAGGTAGAGGCCGCGGAAAACCAGGGAGCTGGCGGAGCGGTCATTGCGCCCGGACCCGCCGCCGACCTGCTTGACGTAGTGGAAGCCGGGAGTAAAGGACGCGATTTCGCCCATTTCCGTGAGGTTCATTTTCTCCAGCGTTGCCGCCGACATGGCGGAAATCGCCAACGGAGCCTCCATCAGGTTTTCCTCGACCTTGCGGGCTGTAACCACGATTTCCTCAAGCGCGGGTTCCTGTGCCGTAGATATTTGCGCAAACGCCGCAAAGGCCATGGCGCCGGCTGCGGCAGCCAGCCTGATTGACATTTTCATCAATGTGTTCCCTCGTCGTGCTTCGATATCCGGCAGTCCGCTGCCGCAGGGTAGGGCGAGGCGCTCAAATCTTGAGACCACCTCGCGCGCGGCGTTCAATATAGACTGTTTTGAGCGCCCGGTGCGCCGGAAAGAACGAGAAGTATGGCTAGTATTCCAATTTTGGAATCACGACGCTGGTTCGACATCGCTCCGCCGCCAGATCACGGGGAAGAATTTCCCCGATGGCGGCTCGCCTTCCGGCAGGGCGTCCACCCCGGGAATGGAGGCCTTGTAGGCGGCGGGATACCAGCGCACGTCGTCGCCGAAGACCCGCACCGCCAATCCCGTGCGCGGTCTGGCGCTCGAATGGTTCCCCTGTGAGTAATGAGGTGTGGACGGGTGGAAAACCACCGCGTCGCCCGGTTCCATGTCGAACGAGACGAACCGGAACGGAAAGTCCGGTTTGTTCCTGTCCTTCTCGAAGTCGGGACAGAGCCCGTCGGCCTGATCGGGAGCGAACCCGAAATGCAGGTTGTTTTCCACGCAGTGCCGATGAAACCCGGCGACATATTCCACGCGTCCGTTCTCACGGTCCACCGGGGTCAGCGCGACCCAGATGTTGGGGGCCATCTCGCCCCTCACCGGCCATGCGGTTTCATCGCAGTGCCAAACCATCACCTTGCCGGAACCGGGCGGTTTGTGGAACAGGTGATCGTGATAGGCGCGTATGGTGTCCGCTCCGATGACACGACCAACAACCTCCCCGACAGGAGAATTCAGGACGAAATCCCGGAACACGCCCGGCCGGCGCCACATGAAGCACACGGAAGCCATCGATGCGCCGTGCGAGGGTCCGGGAACACCATGGTTTTCCGGATCCTTCAACAGCCGGTCCACGCCATCCCTTAGCCGCTCGATCCATTGCCGATCGAACATCTGTCGAAGGTGAACCACGCCGTCGCGCCGGTATCTGTTCCGGTGTTCCGCAGTAATCGTGTTGAGGGGACGCTTATTCATTTGGTTTCAGCTCTTGCGATAGAGCGTAACCTCTCAAGCTCATGCTCGCTCAAGTTGTATCGGGAGATCGCAGCGATGCTGATCGCCTGCAGGACAAGGGGCAGAACCGCTATGCACAGATAGAGCCCGAGCAGCGCGCTTTCGGCCTGCTCGACCCGTTGGCCTTCCGTCGCTTCAACATAGCCCATGGCGCCCAGGAATACGCCAAGAAAGGCGACCCCAAGAGCGCCGGAAATTTTCTCCACGAGAACATAGAGCCCCGTGAATGCTCCCTCACGACGCAGGCCTGTCTTCAGGTAGTCGAATTCCAGTGCGTCGGGCAGCATCGCCTGGGTCAGCAGGAAGGTTCCGCCACCCGCAACGCCGATGAGGACCGACCTCAGGATAATCAGGCTGACAGGCTCGCCGGGCCCGGCAAACCACCAGGAAAAATGGGCGACGCCGTAGAGCGCCGCTGCGATCATGTATCCATTCCGTTTCCCCATGCGGCGCGCGACGAAAAGCCAGGCGGGTTGAGAAAGGATAAGGGCAACGCTCATGACACCCAGGTACAGGCCGAGCACGTCGTCGGTAACCTCGAGTACGTGTTTCGTAAAGTAGGCCGTGGTGGAAACGGCGATCGCCAGCACCAGAAAGTACACCAGCTTGGACGTCATGAGCCAAAGGAAGGGCACGTTCCCGAGGGCCGACTTCAGTTGGTCCTTCAGAGGCGGCTGTTGCAGTCGCTGAACGGTCTGGGGGGCGTGGCGAAGCGACCATACGCACACCACCACCGCCACGGCTGCGATGCCCGCCAGTACCCAGGCCATCCGGGCGTGACCTGCCCGGGTCGCGCCCCACCAGGCCAGCAGGGCGGGGCCCAGGCTCAAGCCGATCAACGAGCCGAACGAGGAAAACACGACCCGGAACGACATGAGCTGGGTGCGCTCGTGATAGCTGGGCGTAAGTTCCACCGCCATGGCGATGTAAGGGATATTGAACATCGTGTAGGAGGTGGCGAACAACAGCAGAAAGGCCGACATGTAGATCAGCAGGGGCGTCCCGCTCACATCGGGAGCCGTGTAGAGGGCCGCAACGGAGGCGGCGCACAACAGGCCGCCTGTCGCCAACCACGGCAGCCGCCGGCCCCACCGCGTGGAAATACGGTCCGAGAATGCGCCCATCAGCGGGTCGCTGATCGCATCCCAGACCTTCGCGCCGGCAAAGATGAACGCCGCGGTGGCCGCGGCAACGCCCAGCGAATCGGTCATGAAACGCAGCAACAGGACGTTCGACGACAGGTTCAGAATGGTGATCGGCATCGAACCAAGCCCCCACCCGAGCCGTGTTTGCAGCGGGAGCGTAGCTTCGCCCGGTCCTGCCGCGACCCCGTCGACGCTTGTCCTGGTCCCCGGCATTCCTGCCCGTGCCACGATCAACCGGGCAGCAGCCGATCCAGGATGGACTCGCCCGGCGCCGGGCTCAGGGACTTGTCGAGTTGCACCGACACGCCGAACTGACCTTCAGGCCCCGCACCCGACCTGTGGCCGCTGCCGGCACAGTCCTCGGCGAAAAGAATGTCTCCGTGACCGAACTCGTAACGGCTTCCGTCCCGCAGTTCAACCACGAGAGTTCCGAATATCGGAATCAGAATGTTGGGTTGGTTGGCCACATGCCAGTCATACATGAAACCGGACGTGATGGATCCCACGGTCACACGCGCAGCGGGATGTCGGATCAGCAGATGAGGAGGCTGCAGGCCTGGACCCGTCACCGGCACTTCCCGCATTTCAGCTACTCCCTCGGCGTTGGCGAACAGGTTGAAGTATCGCTTCACCCATGGCGGCCCACCGGCGGCAAGTGCCGCTTCCGCACCAACGCCAACGCCGGCGAGCGCGAGCGCCGCGCTCGTGCCCGCAGTGGATATGAAGGCCCTTCTTGTCGAACTCGATTCGCTCATGACTCCCCCTTTGGCGTCCACACGTCGGATTCTCCCGCCTTTGATGTTGCCTGTCCAATCCATCGCAAGAAGCAAATCGCACGAAAAGAACGGTTCTGTTCCTGGCGCTACCCGCACTTACCGTCGTCAAAACGGGAGCGGTCGGAGAGGTGTGTGAACCGGCGGAAACCGGCTGGAGCGCTACGGCGAAGTGACCGCCGTCAACCCGAAGGCCTGGATGCGATCGGTGCCTACGAACACTTTGCCGCCGGTAACAAGCGGCTCGTTGTACTTCCCGCTGGGATAAAGCTGTCCGGGGGCGCTGCGCCACAAGAGTTCCATCGAAATGGCATCGATCGCGTAGAGCACGGGGCTGGGAGGGTCTTCGCCGAACAGCGAGACTGAGCGTAGCGCGTTCATGTCGAGCACCCACACCACTGCGTTTCTGTGATTGAAGCTGGTGACGACCGGCGATCCGGGATTTTTCAGGACGAGTTTCGACTGAATGGCGTCGAGGCGAAGAAACGGCGGTTCGTCCGGATTCACTACGATTTCAAGCCGTGCGAGCCCCGGCGGGACACTTTCGCTTGACTCTTCGGCGGCCTTCGCGCTACCCGTCAGATAAACAAGATGGCGGCCGTCGGCAGCATTCAGGTACGCCGGTGTGGTGCGGCTCTTGGCGTAATCGCCCATGCCGACGCGATCGCTGTACGGCCCGAAGACGTTTAACGGCCCCCGGGTTCCAAAAGCCGGCTGTATGTCCGGGGACATCAACGACGTATCCGCTCCGGCGCCCTTGATCGGGTCCGCGGCACAGGCCTGTCGCCTGACGAGGCTTCCGGGCATGTTCTTTCTGTCCAAAAGATAGGCGTTGCCCTGCTTGCTGCCGCCATGCACGAGCAGTGCCGTGTTCAGCGAAACGCCCGGGGGCAGGTCCACAAGAACAGGTGTTCCGCTGCCCAGGTCGATATCGGCGCCGCCAGCCTGACAGTAGTTGAATGGGGTATAGGTGCCCGCCAGACGAAATCCGCCGGTGGCGTCCACGGCCAGATGCAGTATGGACTGGCTCCAGTTACCGGCGCTGTCGGGATACAAGGCCTCGTTTCCCATTCCCGCCAGTGCGTTGATGTAGCTGCTGCCGGAGGCGATGTACAGGTCGCCATCGGAATCGATTGCGGGACCACCGGAAGCCCACAGGCCACCCACGCCTTCCTCCGTGCGGGCCGTAACCGAGAAGGCGCCGGCGACACGCCGTTGAATCGTATCAATCGACAACAGCCAGCCACTGCTCGGCTCGCCGCCGAAAGCCACGAACAGCCACCGGCCATTGGCGCTCAGATTCAGCGCGCCCCGCTGCAATATGGCAATCTCCGACGGGAAGCGGCTGTCGCCGTTTGCATTCACGCCGGGCCTGTTGATGGCCTCCGCCGACAGGTCGATCGGCCAACCATGCACGCTAGCGCCGCTCGCCAGGTCGAGAGCATGGACCTGCCAGGCCCAGGATTTGTCGCAGCCGACGATGTAGATTCGGCCCAGCCGCCGGTCGATGACCGGCGTACTGAGAATGCCCCGCGTACCGTTAGCGCACGGACGGCTGAGCAGGCGTCGCTTCCAGAGTGTCGCGCCGGCCGGCAGAGGCCCCGCCGGGGTCGCGTTTATGGCGGCGGCGAAGCCCGTAGCGCTGGCCGCGAAAATCACGTCCAGGCTGCGTGGACGGCCAGCCTCGCCGGGCACTTCGAGACCGGAGACGTACAAGGGCGATGCGAACAGACGCGGCGGCGTCGTTCCCGCGTATCCCAGCGATTCGGACTCCCAGAGGAGCCCGAAGCTACCTGTTCTGACGGCTGCCGGCGTCAGCGTTCCTTCGTTGTCGTACCAGCCGGTCCGTTGCGGTGTGCCGTGATAGGTGAGATTGTCCGAACCCAGGCGCGCGTTTGATGCGATCGTGGGTTCGGCGGCGGCGGTCAGAGTAATCAGCAGGCAGCAGCATAGACTGCCGCGCAATATCAGATGGGCGGGGTGAAAGCGCATCTGAGGATGCCGCGGGTAGCGGTCGTCAGGGGGCATGGGTGGGCGTGGCAGCCTCAAGGTATGCGGCGACGATCCTGGCAAACCTTACCGGCGACTCCAGGGGAGGGTAGTGGCCCACGTCCGGCATGAACACGGTCGAGACCTGCGTATTCTCAAGATAGCGGGCCAGCGTACCCGCCGCCGCGGGGATCAGCAGCGCGTCGCGGCCACCCCAGATCAGGAGCGCCGGCGCACGCACGCTGGCCATCGCCTTTCGGGTCTTCTCATGATCGGCAACGAGTCCGATCATTGCGATCGGGTTGGGTTCCTTCACCCGCCGGTTGAAGTCGTAGTACTCACTTCGTGTCTGCTCCGAAATCCGCCGCGGGTCCCCGCTGTAGAAATCAAGGAACAGATTGATGAAGTTCTCCGACTCGAAGCCCGTTTCGACGAACTCGTCCAGCGCCGCCTTGAATGCAGGGGGATGGTTGACGTGATCGGTCGTGACCGGATCCGACGGGGAATTCGACATGATCAGCCGGTTCACGCGATCCGGGTAGGTGGCCGCGAGGTACATGCAGGTCGTGCCTCCGCTGGAGACTCCGACGCAGGTCACCTGGTTGACTCCCACGTGATCCAGGAGTCCCGCAGCCAGGTCCGCCGGTTCCATGCGAGCCACGGCTTCGTCGGACACCGGGCCGGACAGGCCGTTGGGCGGCAGGTCGTACCGGATCACCCGGTAGCGATCGAGAAATTCCGGCGCCACGCGGTCCCAGGTGCGCAGCGAGCTGCGAGAACCGTGGATCATCAGGATGGCCGGGCCCTCGCCCTGGTCTTTGTAGTACACCTCCACGCCGCCTATTTCCGCGATCCGCCCATCCGGATCGCCATACTTCTGGCGCAGTGATTCAAGGGTAAGACGCTGATCGGCGAATTCGTCCGCCAGGCCGGGACTGAAGACTGACGGTACAACCAGCACCAGCGGCAGTATGGCGAGAAAGATGTTCCGTTTCATTGCGGTGCAGCGGCCTCCAGGAATGCAGCGACGATCTGCGCGAATCTTACGGGAGATTCAAGGGGAGGGTAATGGCCCACGTCCGGCATGAACACGGTCGAGACCAGAGTCCCCTCAAGGTAACTGGCCAGTGTTCCCGCCGCGGCCGGCGGCAACAGCGCGTCGCGACCTCCCCAGATCAGCAGCACCGGCGCGCTCACGCTGGCCATGGCCTTTCTGGTTTTTGCGTGGTCGCCGACGAGCCCGGTCAGCGCCAGCCTGTTCGCCTCCTTCGCCCGGCGGTTGAAATCGAAGTACTCGCGCCGTGTCTGATCCGAAATCCTCCGAGGGTCTCCACTGAAGAAATCCAGGTACAGGTCCATGAAGTTTTCCGTTTCGAATCCAGTCTCCTCCAATATCCTGATAGCTTCCTCGAATTCCGGCGGTTCGTTGACATGATCGGTCGTTACCGGATCCGACGGGGAGTTCGACAGAACCAGCCGGTGCACCCGGTCCGGGTAGGCGGCCGCAAGATACATGCAAGTCGTCCCCCCATTGGACACTCCGACGCAGGTCACCTGTTCTACACCCAGGTGATCCAGCAGACCGGCGGCAAAGCTCGCCGGTTCAAGGCGATCCGCGGCTTCGTCGGACACCGGGCCGGACAGGCCGTTGGGCGGCAGGTCGTAACGAATCACCCGGTAGCGATCAAGAAGCTCCGGCGCCACGCGATTCCACGTACGCAGCGTGCTCCGTGAGCCGTGGATCATCAGGATGGCCGGGCCCTCGCCCTGGTCCTTGTAGTAAACCTCCACGCCGCCGATTTCCACCAACTGCCCGTTTGGATCGGCATACTTTTGCCGCAGCGCTTCAAGCGTGAGTCTCTGCGCCAGCGTATCGTCCGCGAGGGCGGGAAAGTAAAAGGACGGAACCACGAGTGCAAACAGCACTTTGACCAGGCAGAGGTGTCGGTTCATTGCGAAGACTGTCTGAATGGGCGTTTGGATTCTATGCCACAATGCAAATTCAGCGATATTCGGGCGACATCAGCCGTGAATTCCCTTTTTACGACATGAACGACTTCGCCAATGCGCGGGTTTCGCACTCGGTGCTGCACCCGGACTGGATTGCAGCAGAAGCAGCGCGGCGCTACCCACTGAGCGGCGCGGTCAAGGCCTACCTCCTGTACAGGGGCATGAACGATGTCTATCTGATCAAGGATCGGGAGACCCGCTATGCGATGCGCGTCTGGAGGCGAGGCTGGCGCGATGTCGATGTCGTGCAAATCGAACTGGACTTCCTGGAATACCTGCGCCGGCGAGACTTCCCGGCGTCAACGCCATTGCGCACATGCAGCGGCGAGCTTTATTTCAAGGTGGGCTCCCTGGAGGGAGCGCGCGCTGTCGCAATGTATACCTGGGCTCCGGGAGAGAAGTTCGGCGAGGCTCTGGACGAGCGTACCGCCGAGCGCATCGGCGCCTTGTTCGCGGAAATGCATTTACTGGGCCTGGAGTACCTGGGCAACCGGCAGCCGTCAATCGACGATGCGGTGAGTTTTACGGTCAGCCTGCCGCCGCTGCTCGAATTTCTTCACGACCGGCCTGGGGATGCCGGCTATTACGAGAAGCTGGCCCCACGGATCGTCGAGCGCCTGAAGCAGGTGCCGCAGGAGGCCGTCCCGCTTGGTTTGTGTCATCGGGACCTTCATGCCGCAAACGTTCACGTTGACGAGAGCGGCCGGATCACGTTTCTGGATTTTGACGGCACCGGGCAGGATTTCCTCATGCAGGACGTGAAGAATTTCACCTTCGGCAACCTGTTCTTCGATTTCCCGCCCGTGTACGGTGAGGCTTTCGAGCGGGGATACGCATCGGTACGTCCCTTCACGGCAGCGGAGCTGGAGCATTCGGAGCTGTTTCTCCTGGCGAAGGCTTTTCGGCTCATCGTGGGCATGGCGCACGCGTCCGTGTCCGTCGGACGGGGAGCGCTGCGGTTCCGCAATCTGGACTGGTTCAGCGCTTATATTCGGGCCCGGGCCCGTAACGTGGGACTCTAGGACCGACTTCACAGCACAAAATGGGAGAACTGGCGTGAGCAACAATTTGCAATCCGGCCAATGGGACATGATCGTCGTGGGCGCCGGAACGACGGGGCTACCGGCGGCGACCTTTGCCGCGAAGCGAGGCGGGCGCGTACTGCTTGTCGAGGCGGCGGACAGGATAGGTGGGACACTGCACCTGAGTTCCGGGCAAGTAAGCGCCGCGGGCACACGCCTGCAGGCGGAGAAGGGCATCGAGGATTCGCCGGAACAGCACTTGGAGGAAGTCATTCGCATCAGTCGCGGCACGATCAATACGGAGCTTGCCAGACTGGTCATCTTCAACGCCGCGGAAGCCTTTGACTGGATGATGGAACTTGGCTTCGATGTGCAGGACCAATGCCCGTCGATCGAAAGCGCCCATGAACGTTACGAAGTGGCACGCTACTACTGGGGAAACGACTTCGGCCTGTCCGTTCTGGACGTGCTGGAGACCGCGATGCGGGAACACGAAGCCCGTGGACAAATCAAGGTGCTCACCGGCACAAGGGTGATCGGGCTGCTGCAGGATCGCGAGGGCGTTGTATCGGGTGTGGAACTCGTCGATGGAGAAGGCGTGGAATCCTCGGTTGCGGGGAAGAACGTATTGCTGGCAAGCGGCGGATACGCGGCCAATCCTGCGATGTTCAGGCGTTTATGCGGTTACAGGCTGTACGTGAATGGGTCCTATGAGTTCGCCCAGGGCGATGGTTACGATCTCGCGGTTGCGGCGGGCGGATACCTGCGCGGGCGCGAAAACTACCTCTCCAACTTCGGCTGGCTGCTGGAAGACGGCCCGTACCCCAAGGAGATTCTTGGCCGGCTCAATACCTTTCCGGAATCGCGGCCACCCTGGGAAATCTATGTGAACATGCACGGACACCGATTCGTGCGGGAAGATGAGCCGAGCGTAGATGCCCGCGAACACGCGCTGCTGGAACAGCCGGAATTGCGCTACTGGGTCGTTTTCGACGATCACATCTTTCATAACGCGCCGCCGATCGTCTATGACTGGTCGCGTGAGCAGATGGCGGAGTCGTTCAACACTCGCGAGGCTTTCCGCAAGGCCGACAGCCTGGAATCGCTCGCCCGGAGCATCGGAGTGTCTGGGGATGCCCTCGCGAATACGGTCGCGGAATTCAATGCTTCAGTCGCGGAAGGCAGTGATGGGCTGGGCCGGCGCCATTTGCCCGCACAGATCGCCAAGCCGCCGTTTTACGCCATCCGCCAGCAAGGCGGATCGCTATCCTCGACCGTGGGCGTCGCGGTCAACGAGAAGCTGCAGGTCATGCGCCCGGACGGCGCCCCGATCCCGGGACTCTACGCCGCGGGGGAAATCCTGGGTTCCGGGCAGCTCCAGGGCAACGCATTCGTCGGGGGAATGATGGTCATGCCCTGCATCGTCTTCGGCCGTTTGCTGGGGCAGAGTCTGGTGGAATTCTGATGCGGCGCAGAACGGTCATCGGAGGCCTGGTCGGCGGCGCATTGCTCAGTCGCGGCAGGCTCATGAGCGCCGCAATGGCGGAGGGAGAAGATACGGTGAATACCGACAAGACCCGTTACGCGGGCGTGGGAGAGGAATGGAAGGGCGCAGCGGCCCTGGCGGGCGGCAAGGGGTATGCGCAGTGCCGCCTTGGAGCCTTGCATTACCGGTATTTGGCTGCGCAGTCCGGAGACGGACTCAAGCCGACAATCCTGTTGCTGCACCAGACACCTTTCGGCCTGGCGGAATGGGTCGACATACAGCCCATGCTGACGGAAATGGGCCATGGCACGATCGCGCCGGACAATCCGGGTTACGGGATGTCGGACCCACCGCCGGACTCCGTAACGATCGCCGATCTTGCAGACAACCTGGTCGATCTCCTGGACCACCTGGGGGTGAAGCAGGTTGCGGTGGCCGGCCATCACACCGGCGCCGCCATCGCCGCCTCGTTCGCGGCCCGCCACCCGGAGCGCACGGCGTGCGCCGTGCTGCATGGCTGTCCGGTTTACGACGAGGCCGGGCGGGCGTCCCGGCTTGCGCAGGCTGCACCCGAGATCCATCTTCGCGGGGACGGATCGCACCTGGCGGAAATTTTCTCGGCCATACACTCGCGCGCGCCGTTTCCGCGCGGGCTATCGACAGCCACCTGGGGAACGCTGGGCGCCTGGTGGGCCGGATTCGACACACCCACATACCGCGCCGTCTTCGCCAACGACATGGCGGCGGACCTGGACAGGATTCGCGCGCCCGTCCGGATCCTCACGGACCGCGGCGACAGCCTTCACGAGCAGGACAAACAGGTCGCCGCCCGGCACTCCGGCTTCAGCCTGGAGGTCTTTTCCGACGGCGGCTCCTTCTCTTTGATGCTGGATCCGCGGAGATGGGCCGAACGGGTCTCGGCCTTTGCCGCTATTGCCTGAGGAAGCGCTCGATCTCCTCGACGAGATAGTCACGCCGAAGAGTAAGAACGCCATGGGAGAAGCCCGGAATGTCCAGACGCCGTCCGTTCCTGAACAGATGAGAGGTCTGGTGGGTCACGGCCCAAAGGTCGTCTTCGGGATTGATGACAAGCACCTGCTGGCCGACTTCAGCCATGGCGCCCAGGAAATCATAGCGATAGACAGCGACATATCCCCACGGTAGCCGCGATCCCAGGCGCAGGGCGTCTGCCATACCGACATGAAGGTCTTCGGCCGGTATTCCGGGGTCCGCCAGCTCGCCAATGAGCGACCAGAGTTTCTCGACATGACCCAGTGTTCGGTCGGGCGGCGGAAACCGCTCGCTCAGTCGGTCGAGCCTCTCGGCGCGAATGTCCTCCGGATACGCCGCCAGGCCAAACAAAACGCAGCGTCGAACCCGCTGCCCGTCCCGGCGCGCCATCTCCGTGGCGGTGATCGAGCCCGTGTGATAGCCCATCACGTCGAAAGGGCCGTGTGCAATGATCCCCTGACCTGCGAGGTGCTCCATAAAGTCGAACATCGCATTGGCGTAGTCTCCGATTTCAACGGGTTCGGGCGGCGGATCGCTCATGCCGTAACCCGGCGTGTCGGGGGCAACGACCACCCTGTCATTCGCCAGGTACGGCTGAATGGGTTCCCACTGGCGGCTATTGCTGGGTGTCTGGTGCAGGCATAGCAACGGCGGCTGCGAAGCCGCTTCGGGAGTCACGATTCGATAGTGCAGTTGGCCGTAACGGCCGGGTGCATAGGCTTTGGTCGGACGCATCAGGCGATATTCTCCATGCTTCGGTTCAATAGGCGGGCGCTGCGGCGCTGTCCGCAGTTTCAGGTCGGCGGTCGGTCCAGGCGCGCAGATTCCCGGCGGCGATGAGGGCAAACAGGGCGCAGGCCGCGAACGCGAGGGTTCCGACGATTGCGATCGACAGGCCGACGGCCTCGTCGGCCCCGAAGATCCGCTCCGTAACGTAGGCGACGAGCAAGGGCCCGCTTGATGCGCCGATCAATGTCATGAAGAACGCGTACAGGGCAGTCGCCAGTCCACGTGTCCTTTGGGGAGCAACTTCCGCCACTACCGACAGCATGGCGGACCCGAATATGGCCGAGGCGAACGTCACACCCGACAACAGCACGACCGCAGCCGTACCGTTGCCGGCAAAGACGGCAAGGGTCGTCGGTATGCCGAGCAGCGATACGACCGCGGAGACGCCGATCAGGCCCACCGGTCCCTTGCGGCGGGCGACAAGGTCGGTAATAACGCCGGCCGCGACCGCGCCCACCACGGCCCACGCTATGTGCCCCAGGCCAAGCATCTTGCTGACCTGGTCGACCGGGTAATCGAATACCCTCGCCAGGAGTACCGGGCCCCAATAGAAAACAACCGAGATCCCCACACCGAACAGGGCCAGCGCCAGATAAAAGGGCAGATAAATCTGCAGGTTTCCCAACATCGCGCCGATCGAGTCGCGAAGGCTGTTTGAACCGCCTTGCATGACCTTTGCCTCGACCCGTACGGGCTCTTTCACGGGCACGAATCCCGCCGCCAGCACCAGGCCAAAACCGCCGGCAAGGATAAAGGCTATTCGCCAGGGGGCCCGGCCTTCCAGAAACCCGATGCCGTCAAAGACACCCTGGGGTGCGGCCTCCAGAATAAAGCCCGTGATTACGGAGCCGATGCCAAAAGCGATCATTGAGCCGAAGACATACAGCGCCATGGGTTTGCCTCGGCGGCTGACGGGAAAAAGGTCCGCGATCATCGTGACGGCGCACGGGGCAAGGACCGCCTCGCCGATGCCGATAAACAGTCTGGCCGCAAAAAGATGACCAAAAGATTCAGCCAGACCGCTGGCGAGCGTTGCCGCGCTCCAGACCGCAATGCCCGCCATCAGCAAGCGTTTGCGATTCACTACATCGGCGACGAGGCCCATTGCGATCCCCGCGATCACGTAGAGGAAGGAAAATGCGAACCCCTGCAGTATCGCGATCTGAAGGTCCGTGATACCCAAGTCCCGGCGCACGGGATCGACGACCAGCGCCAGCATTCCGCGATCGATGGTGGAGACGACCTGCGCGATGCACAGCATCAGGACGGTGAACCAGGCCGAAATCGCCCCGGGGCGGGTACCGGGAGCGGTCGTCTCGTTCACTGATCGACTTGAAGGACCTGAAGGCAGAATAGCTCCACTGAGACTCGCGTGGCATGGTACACGGAGCAAACCGGATGGGAGTTCGCGCATGAAACTGCTGGCGTTCATTATGCAGACGGGCGGGCACATTGCGGGATGGCGCCACCCGCTCGCGACCGACAGCGCGCTTTGTAATGTCGACTATTTCGTTTCGTGCGCGCAAACGGCAGAGCGCGGCAAGTTTGACGCCGTCTTCTTTGCGGATTCCCTGGGGTACCCGGGTTCCCGCTCCGCGGAGACTTTCGAGGGCCAGGAAACTCCGAAACTCGATCCGCTGCCGTTGCTGTCGGCCGTCGCGCCCATGACTCAGCGGGTCGGCTTGATCGGGACCACATCGACCACCTACAACGAGCCGTACCCGACCGCACGGCGCTTCGCGACCCTGGACCACATCAGTCGGGGCCGGGTGGGCTGGAACATCGTGACTTCAACCATGGAGAACGAGGCGCACAACCATGGTTTTGAACGCCATATGGGACACGCGGAACGCTATCAACGCGCAGCCGAGTTTGTCGACGCGGCGCGCAAACTCTGGGACAGTTGGCAATCCGGCGCGCTCCTGGCCGACCGGGCCAGCGGCCGCTACACCGACGCCGCAAGAATCAGCGCGGTGAATCACTCCGGAAAGCACTTCAGAATCGCCGGCCCGCTCAATCTGCCCCGTTCGCCGCAGGGACACCCGGTCCTGGTCCAGGCCGGCGCATCCGCCGACGGCAAGGCGTTCGCCGCCCGCTACGCTGAAGTCATTTTTACGTCCCATCCGGCCATCGACAGCGCAATCGGTTTTCGCAAGGAGATGCAGGACCGGGCCTCGTCGTTCGATCGTCCAAGGGACGCCATCAAGGTGTTGCCTGCGATTACGCCGTATATCGGCCGGACCCGGGAAGAGGCGCTGGCATTCAAACAGGAACTGGATGAACTGATTCCGCTGCCCATTGCCCTGGAAAAGCTGGAGACGCTCCTCGGCGGATTCGATCTCTCGGATCAAGATCTGGATGGTCCATTGCCTGCGCTGCCGCCGGAGTATCTCGAGGTGCAGAGTTCGACGCGGGAGCGGGTGCTGGAGGCGGCCGGGCATGATGGCGCCACGGTGCGCAAGCTGGCCTACCAGGTCGCAGGGGGCCGAACGAGCAGCGCGGCGATCGGCACGGCGGAAGACGTCGCCGACATGCTCTCCGAGTGGTACGAGGCCGGCGCCGCGGATGGATTCATCATCTCTCCCCCGGTCCTAGCGTCGGGCCTGGAGATCTTTGTGGACCAGGTGGTGCCGATCCTGCAGGCGCGCGGCCTGTTTCGCGAGGACTATGAGGGTGAGACGCTACGCGACCATTTGGGCCTTGCGGTACCAGCAAACCAATACGAGAAGAACCCCCAACTGCGCATAAGGCCGGAGATCTGGTAGCGAAAGGACACTAGTCAATCGATGAAATCGCTCAGCATTCGCGCCAGTGCGGCGGGTTCTTCCTGCATGGCGAATGCACCGGAATTCGCGATTTCCGTGAAAATTGCGCCTGGCAACGCAGCTTCGGCGCCGGCGCGGTATTTCCCATAGGCCCGATCCTTCTCCCCGTAAGCGATTAGAGTCGGAGCCCTGACCCGGGCGAGCGTTCCGACGATATCGGTAATGGCGACGCCCCTTTCCGACGGTTGGATCCAGCGCCCGGCCGCTTTTCGGCTGGCGAGGCTTTCGACGTAGATATCGTGCGTATCGACGATGCCGAATGTTTCGCTCAGCAGGCTCTCCCGGAATATGATCGGCAGACCGTTCTCGTCGAACATGTCAGCTTGCGCGTCGTCAATAAGGGCGCGGATCTGATCGAGAGACCGGCGCGGCGCCAACGCTGACGATACGATCGCCAGCCTGTTGATCCGTTCCGGCCAGAACGCCGCAAGGATCACGCTGACGCATCCGCCCAGCGACGTGCCAATGAGATCGACCTTGTCGATTTCAAGTTCATCGAACGCCCCGACCAGCAGGGAGGCCGACTCGCCCAGGGTCTGGACGTATGGGGGGCTCCCTTGCCACTGCGATCCGCCATGACCGGGAAGGTCGAACGCGATAATGCGTCGCTCCCGGCCCAGAATGGCCGCCACGTGTCGCCAATCGGACAACCAGCCGCCCAGCCGGTGCAACAGGACCACCGGCGGCTTGCCCGTATTGTCCGGTCCCGTTGTCGCGTAATGAAGGACGCCGCCGGCGCGGCGCAATTCATTCCAGGAATCCCAGGGGCCCTCCGGCGGGGTCACGTCCACCCCGGCTTGCGCTGCACCGGGGGTGGGGCCCGCAACGCCCAGAGCGCTCATGCCGGCCGCCAGGACGAAGTCACGTCGATTGATCATCAGCTGTTCCGGCCTCCTAATTTTGCCGATCACCGTAATACATGTTACGCGCGCAAGCACCCTGCCCGGACTCCCTCCCGCGTACCCGCAAAAGGCGACAAACGACACGCACTTCGATATATTGATCCGCCGCACAACGGAATCCACCCATGCTGCTGAACCGGGACCGCGCCGACGAGATCATGGATCGTGAGCAGGTCGAGGCGCTGGTCGTCTCGACCCCGATCAATACGTATTACATCAGCAGCTGGGCTACCGATCCGAGCTGGGGCTTCGGCGATCTCGCGCTCGCAATCCTGCCGCGCGATCACAACAAGGAAGGCGCCGTTCTGACCATCGAGATTGACGCTGGTCAGCCGCAGCAGCGCGACGGCACGTGGATGCAGATTGTCCGTGGCTACGCGCGCAAACCGGGGACGGGTCCCGGCGGCATCCTGACCGACTTGCAGATCCGCAACGATCTGCCCCGGAACCACCAGGAAGCGGTGGCGTCTTACCTGACCGAACTGGGGCTCGAGCAGTCCCGCGTCGCGTTCGAGGACCGCGGCCTGGCCATCGACGTCAAGGCCATTCTCGGCGAGGGGTTCAGCTTTGTCGGCGCAAGGGACCTGATGCGTGAAATCCGCATGGTCAAGACCGCCGAGGAACTCGCTCACATACGCTCGGCATCCCGCAAGACCGAACTGGCCCTCCAGATCAGCGCGGAAGCGATTGCCGCCGGTGCGACTTGCGCCGAAGCCGAGCGTTGCTTCTGGTCGGCCGCGACGCTGGCCGGTGGCAGACCAGTATTCCTGCTCATCACGCCCTATCGGCCCGGTCACGGTATCCTCCCGAAGGATTCAGCGCTGGTGACCGACGACATGGTCACGTTCGATGCGACCGCCGAATTCGCGCACTACACCAGCGACATCGGGCGCACCGCCATCATCGGAGAACCCAATGCCGAGCAGCTCCGGCGCTACAACGCGACCCGGCGGGGCTGGACGAATGCCCTGGATGAATTCCGCCCCGGCAGGATGTCGCTCGACGTGGAGCAAGCCGTCGCCCAGTCGATCCGCGATGCGGGAAACCCCGACTTCAAGGCCTGCGGGGTCCACTCGGTCGGCCTGGAGCATACCGACCATCCGCACCCGGGCGGCGGGATCCACGATTTCGAACTGGTCGACGGGATGGTGATCAGTTGCGACCTGCCCTGGTTCCAGCCTGAAATAGGCAAATTCCACTTCGAGGACCTGATCTACATGAAGGAGGGGGTGGTGGAAGTCGTGAACGGCGCCGACGGGCGCCTGTTCTCATGTGTCGGCGGCCGGACCTACCGCGTTGAATAGGCGTTTCTGTCCAGGAATCTGCCAAGGCTGAAGGAGACTGCATGTCGGACCAACGGCAGATCATCCTGGCAGTATTCATTCACAACAGCGGCTCGCATCCCGGCGGCTGGCGCTATCCCAGGGGAGGTCCGCTTGATCAGCATGATTTCGGCAATTTCGCACGGCTCGCGCAAAAGGCCGAACGGGGGAAGCTGCATATCTATTTCTCGGGCGATTCGATGGGCTACCCCAATATCAAGGGCAAGGAAGCTTTCGCGGCCACCGACTATGCCGGCAAGCTGGAGCCCAGCACGCTGCTTGGAGCGCTTGCGGCAGTAACCGAACATATCGGCCTGGTGGCGACGATGTCCACCACCTTCAACGAACCCTATGCGGTCGCCCGCCGTTTCGCGTCTCTCGACCACATCTCGGGTGGCCGCGCGGGCTGGAACGTCGTCACGTCAACGAGTTCGATCGAGGCGCGAAACTTCGGTTTCGACAGGATCATGGACCATGACCGGCGCTATGAGCGCGCCGAGGAGTTCGTCGATGTCGTCTGCAGGTTGTGGGACAGTTGGGAAGACGACGCCATCATCCGGGATGCGAAAGCGGGGCAGTACTTTTCGCCCGACAAGGTCCATCAACTGGACCATGAAGGAGAGTTCTTTCGAGTCGCCGGTCCATTGAATATCGGCCGGCCGCCCCAGGGCCACCCCGTCATCGTCCAGGCGGGCGGCTCACCGCCGGGGAGGGCGCTGGCAGCGAGGACCGCCGACCTGATATTCACCGCGCAGAACAACCTGGATGACGCGCGGGCCTTCTACGAGGACATGAAGAAGCGCGCCGCCGGTTTCGGCCGGGACCCCGCAAAGCTCAAGGTGATCCCCTCGGTCCAGTTCATCGTAGGGGGGACGGAACAGGATGCCAAACACAAACAGCAGGAACTGATCGAGCTGATACCGGACGCGCTCGCCATACAGACGCTGCAATTGCAGATCGGCGCGGACCTGTCGCATTGCTCCCCGGAGGACCCCTTGCCCGAAATCGAGAAAACCGAGGGCGGGCAATGGGTCCAGGAACAGATCGTCAAGATGGCGCGCGAAGACAAACTCTCGATACGCGAGCTTGCGAGGCGTGTCGTCGTCTCCCGCGCGAGCCTGGTGCGGGCCGGATCGCCGGAGCAGATCGCGGATTTCTGCGAAGAGTGGTTTCGCGCCGGCGCCGCGGACGGCTTCTCGGTTACGCCCAATTACCTGCCGGAAAACCTCGACGAATTCGTCGATGAAGTTGTGCCGATTCTGCAGGCGCGTGGGCTCTTCCGTACCGACTATGAAGGCGCCACGCTGCGCGAGAACCTCGGCCTCGAACGACCCGCCAACAGCTTTTCGCTGGACCCGTCTCTCGGCACGGAACCGAAAATCTGGTCTTGAGCGGCGCCGCACTACATGATCGACGGCTCGTCCACGTGCTCCTGCAGACAACCCCTGAAGGCCTCGTCCGGAGGCAGTTCCACGTCCCAGAAGCGCGCGATCACTCTTTCCCCGGTCATACCGTTGGTTGCGTCCGTGCATAGCCATACCGCCGGCGGCACGATGATGTCACCGGGCAGCAGGCGGCCGCCGCTGCGCTGACCGACAACGCCGGGCACCATCGCCGGCGTGATCAACTCGGTGTCCGACGGCCCGCCGGGCAACAGGATATTCACGTCGATGCCGGTGCCTTTCAGTTCGCCCGCCCAGCACCGGTGCGCCGTTTCGAGCGCCGCCTTCGAGGACCCGTAGACGGAATTTCCGGGCCGGACCATGTTGAGCAGGCTGGTGGAGATGGAAATGACCTTGCCGAATTTCCGCTTCAGCATGTGCGGCATCGCGGCCTGGGTCATGAAGAAGACGCCGAACAGGTTGGTTTCGACAATGGCTCGTAATTGCAGTTCCGTGACGTCGTAGAACGGCGTGATCTTCGCAAGTCTGTCGCCAAATTCTCCGTATGACCGTCCGGCGTTGTTGATCAGAACGTCGATACGGCCGAATTCGCGAAGCGTTTCTTCCACGGTGCGGGCGCAATCCTCGGGGCGGGTAACGTCACCGGCAACGGCAATGCACCGGCCGGCCCCTGCGATGCGCTGCGCTTTGCCCAGCGCGCTCGCCAGCGTGTCGCTGCTGCGCCCGGTCAGCGTCAATCGCGCGCCGGCGCGCAGCAGTTCCTTCGCCATGAACCAGCCGAAGCCCCGGCTGCCGCCGGTGACGATGACGACGCGGTCCTTCAGCGACGGATGGTGCAAAGCCCTCAAGGCGCTCTCGGACCACGTTCCGGCCGACCCGACATCCGCCGGCTCGCTACTTCGATTCATATTGTCATTGCTCATGGCGCTATTATTCCCCGTTCATTCTTGACTATCGTCAGGTTCCAAGGATGCCCCAGAACAATGCTCCGGCGTCAACAGACTCCGCGATACCGACGCCGGCCGAGCTGGCAGCGGCCGCCGAATCGCTCGCTCCGCTCGTTCGCGCGAATGCCGTCCTGGCGGAGGAGTTGCGCGACCCGGTCCCCGAGGTGGTGGACGCGCTGAGAAAGGCGGGGCTGCACAAACTGTACAGACCGCGACGCTTTGGAGGCTACGGTCTTGACTGGGGACCTCATTTCACGGTGAGTGAGCGGCTCGCGCGCGAGTGTGGATCGACCGGCTGGCTGGTGTCGCTGGTCTTTTCCCACGTGATGTACCTGGGCCGGTTTCCGCTGGAAGCCCAGGAGGAGTTCTTTGCCAGCGCCGGCGACGACGCCGTGCTGGCGAGCGGCTCCGCGGGTGGAGGCGCCATCCGCCGCGACGGCTCCGACTGGCAGTTGAAGGGTCGTTGGGCATTCGTAAGTGGCGTGAACGTGGCAAGCGGCGTGATGGTCACCGCCCGCGAAGACTCCGGGGGGCCGATTTCCCACTTCGCGATACTGCTTCCGGGAGAGTATCAGGTCCTGGACACCTGGCATGTCGAGGGGCTTCGCGGTACCGGAAGCCATGACGTCGTGGTCGATCAGGTACTCGTGCCGGCACGGCGCGTGCTGACCATCGAAGAGTTTGCCAGCATGAATCCGCCGGGCGCCGCGATTGCGGAAAGTTACGTACACCGGGTTCGCACCTGGCCCTATCAGACAAGCTGGCTCGTAGGGCCGCTGCTCGGCACGGCGCGGGGAGCCTTGGAGTCCTATTGCGAGCAAACCCGAGGGCGTACGGGAAGGCTGTTCGGAGAATCGATCGTGTCGCAGGTGCCGGTTCAGGTCCGCGTAGGCGAATCGTGCGCACGGCTCGACGCCGCGGAGTTGCTGTTTGAGGAAGTAATCAGGGTGCTTCATGCCGCGGGCGCGGCAGGCGAGGAAATCGCCGGCGAGCGTCTGCTGCGCCTGCGGCGGCTGATGACCTTCGGATCGCGGCTATGCACGTCCACGACCGACTCCCTGGCGGCCATGATGGGCGTCACGGGGCAAAAGGCGTCCAATCCCGTGCAGCGGCTGTACCGCGATTGCCGCGCCATATCCACGCATATCGAGCTCAACTGGGATCAGTCCATGGCGCCGACAGGCAAGGTTCGGCTGGGCGTGCCGACCGGAGACCCGCTGATCGACGGCGGCACGACCTCGGCCGACGCTTCGCCAGTCCTCGGCAAACAGATCTGATGGTTTTCTCCCTGCCGCGCGTTGCGCTCGGCTGCATGGGTTTCGGGTCCAGCCGCTGGCGGCCTTGGGTACTCGACGAGCGGGAGTCCATGGAGATACTCGCCCGGGCGCTCGAGATCGGCATCACCTTTTTCGACACCGCCAACGTGTACTCCACCGGACGCAGCGAGCGGGTGCTTGGACGCATGTTGCGCAAGGCCGCAGCGCGCGGGCGCGCCATGATCGCAACCAAGGTCTATTTCCCGGTTGGTGAAGGCGAAATGGGCCTTTCCGCCAGCAACGTGATTGCGTCATGCGAAGCCTCGCTGCGGCGGTTGGATGTCGAGACCATCGATCTGCTGCAGATACACCTCTACGACGAAGAAACCCCCGTGGAAGAAACGATGGAAGCACTCGGCCAGCTTGTACGGGAAGGCAAGGTGCGCCACCTGGGGGCGAGCAATCTTCGCGCCTGGCAGCTGGCCAAGATGAACTTTACGGCGAGGGCCAACGGCTGGCCCGAGTTCGAGACCGTGCAGGCGCACTACAACCTGCTGTATCGCGAGGAAGAACGCGATCTCCTGCCGTTCTGCATGGATCAGGGCATCGCCGTCCTGCCCTGGAGTCCGCTCGCCCGCGGACGGCTGGCGCGCCCGCGCGCGCCCCTGTCTACGCCCCGGGCGAAGACGGACGATGTTGCAGACCAGATGTATGGCGCGCCCCGCGACGAGGTGCTCGACGTGCTGGCGGAGGTGTCGGACGAATATGGGATCAAGCCAGCCTGCGCGGCCCTGGCCTGGCTGTGGACCCGGCCGGCCGTGACGACCCCGGTGGTCGGCGCGACCCGTCTCGAACACATCGAGGATGCGCTGGCCGCGGCAGAGATGTCGCTTCCCGACGCGCTGCTGAGCCGGCTGAATGAAGCCTACAGCACTCGTCCGTACATGGAGCTTCCGGAAACGGCCAGTAACCAGACCGTCCTGGAAACAATAGACTCATGCCAATCGACGTAATCCTCACTTCCATCAGGAGAAACAGATGAGCAATACCTGGTTGATCACCGGCGCCAATCGCGGCATCGGCCTTGGCTACGCAACACAACTTCTCGCCATAGGAGAAAAAGTGATTGCCGGAGTCCGTGACCCGGACAATGCGGAATCGCTAATCGATTTGGGCAGGCAATACAAACCCTTACTCAACATCAGTCGACTGGACATGAACGACTGGGACTCCATCGATTCCTTTGCAGGGAATCTGGAAGAGGAGCGAGTCGATTATTTGATCAACAACGCCGGCTTGTATGGCGGCAGCTGGACCGAGGACTCTCACAGGCAGAGCATCGACAGCATGGACTACGAGCTTTGGGAAGAGATCATGCGCGTCAATGTGATCGCTCAGTTTCGACTGACCCGGGCATTGGAAGCGTCCCTGATGCGGAGCGACAATGCGCTGGTGGTCATGATGTCGTCAGACATGGGGTCCATCGGCAACAATGACCATGGTCAGAGTTACGCGTACCGGACAAGCAAGGCCGCGCTGAACATGATCGCCAGGAGTCTTGCGGTGGACCTCAGGGAACGCGGGATTCGGGTCATTTCCATGGCGCCGGGCTGGACACAAACAGCATTGGGCGGTTGGACCGCCACGTGGAGCGTCGAAGACACCGTGGCGAAACAAATCAAGGTCGTCACGGCCCTGGGGCCGGAGGACACCGGCAGGTTCCTGAACCTGCATGGCGAGTCCGTGCCCTGGTGACTTATGCCGGTTGACGTACTCCTCGTTGTCCATATCGCCGTGCTCGGGTACTGGCTGGGGGCCGAGTTCGTCATCAACAGCGAATTCCGCTTTGTCTGCCGCGCGCCGTCCATGCCATTCGAGGAGCGCAAGCGCCTGATGGAGCACGTCATGGACGCGGACCAGCACGTTCGCTATGCACTCGTGCTCCAGGCCGGCCTGGGAACCGCCCTTTCGGCCCTGCTCGGCTATTTCCCCGGGGGCGCAACAGTGGCGTGGGCAGCCGGCTTCGCAACACTGCTGTGGCTCGCGTTCGTCGAGATCGTCCACCGCCTGAGGCACCGCGCATCCGGAAGAAAACTGGCGTTGCTGGATCGCCTGATCCGATACGTGCTGCTGGCAGCGCTGGTGCCGGGCGGCCTCGCCGCGGTCTTCGGCGCATTGGCGCTTCAGAGCTGGCTGGCATGGAAGCTCGTTCTCTTCGGCGCCGTCATCGCCTGCGGTATCGGCATCCGCTACTACATCATCCAGTTCTTCGGCATCTGGCGACAAATCGAAGCGCAAGGCTCCAACCCGTCGCGCGAGCGCGCTATCCGCAAGAACTACGCCGCCGGCACCTCAATACTCGGCCTCCTCTGGCTCTGCATAGCCGCCATCACCGCCCTCTCCATCCTCAAACCCGGCGCCTAAGCAAAACTTAAAGCCTTTTCGCTTCTCCCCCTGTGGAGAGCGTTGGAGCCATGGATGGCGGAACCGACCCAGGATGGCGCCTCTCAACAGGGGGAGGAGAGAAAAGGCGCGGGTTGGCACTACACAGGCTAGCGATGGTGCAGTTCGAGGATGTCGCCGTCGTGAATGAGGTGCTTCGGACTCACCTGTTGCCCGTCATAGACCTTCTCCCCCCAGATCCGCGCAAACCGCAGGCTCCCCGCAATGTCCTTGTGCACCAGCGACGCCAGCTCGCTGACCGTGGCGCCATGCCGCAGGGTGAACGGCCGTCCCAGATCGGGCGGTTTGCCCGGCGTCTTGGTGTAGGCGCGCACGACGCCCAGGCCCCTGAACAGGAACTCGGGTATCGCATCCAGGTTCTCCCCGGTCTCGGCGGATACGGCAATCGCAGGAAAGCCAAGCTTCCCGCTTAGGGCGTCCAGCCGGTCCCGATAGTCGCCCAGGTCGGTCTTGTTGGCCACCAGCAGGGCAGGCAGGCGGATCCGGAACAGATCCTCGAAAGTCTCCTCCTTGCGCGTCCGGCGCTTCCTGCGGCGGCGCCTGCGCGGGTCCGGCAGTCCCGGCCACTCGGCAACGAAGGTAACGCGCTTCTCGGCCATCTTTTCGAGCACGACGTCGATCTCGGCGGCACAGTCCGACGAAGCGATATCCACGACCAGCAGCGCACCGTCGGCCGGCTGCAGGGCGGTCGCCAGCCAGGGCTGCGTGCGCTCGATCGCTACCGGGGGCAGGTCCACCAGTTGGAAATGGATGTCGTTATAGGGGGCCATCCCCGGTATCGGCGTCTCGGTGGTATGCGGCCAGGCGCCCACGGTGGACTGCGACCCCGTGAGCGCCGAATGCAATTGCGACTTGCCGGCGTTGGGTGCGCCCAGCAGCGCCACCTGGGCCGCCCCCTCGCGGCGCACGGCGTGAGCAGGGCCGGAGCGCGCGCCACCCTTGCGCGGACGGGACAGTTCGGTGGTCAGCTGCTTGATCCGGGTCTTGATGTCCGCCTGGACGTGCTCGGTGCCCTTGTGCTTCGGGATGAGCCGCAGCATCTCGCGCAGGCAGCGCAGGCGGTCTTGCGGTTCCCTGGCCTCGCGAAACGCCTGCTCGGCCTTCTTGTATTCCTGCGTGACGTTGGTGGGCATGGCGGCGAAAAGTTTACCCTTCGCGGCGCATTGCGCGACACCAGAGCGCCATTCAACGATAATGGCGGCGGAATGGGGAGTAGCGGGTTGTTTCACGTTATCGATACCCGGCAGTTCGACCGGCCGATGCTCGACCGTCTGTGCCGACTGGCGACCCACGTCCGGACCCTGGCCAAATCGCGGGCCGGCGCGCAAAACCTGCAGTCGCTGGCGCCCAACCGGCGCGCGATGCTCTATTTCACGCAGCCTTCCACCCGGACCTTCCTCTCGTTCAACAGCGCCTGCCATATCCTCGGCATGCAGACCAGCGAAATCCGCAATCCGTCCATTTCCTCGGAGGTGAAGGGCGAGACCTTCGAAGACAGCATCCGCACCTTCAGTTCCTATGCGGACGTCATCATCATGCGCACCCCGGAAGGCGGAAAAGCCGCGCGGGCGGCCGAGCTCATGGACTCCATTCCGCGCCCGGTCCCGGTCATCAACGCCGGGAGCGGCCCCGACCAGCACCCCACCCAGGCCCTGCTGGACATCTACACGCTGGAGCGAAGCTTCGAGAAGCGCGGCGGTATCGACGGCAGGACCATCGCCATGATGGGCGACCTGCGCCGCGGCAGGACCGTCCGTTCGCTCAGCTACCTGATGAAGAACTACAAGGACGTTCGCCTGCGTTTCGTCGCGCCGCCGGGGTTCGAGATCAAGCAGGACATCCTCGATCATCTCGATGAGCACGGTGTGGAGTACGCAGCGACGAGCCGGCTGGATGACGTGCTGAACGACCTGGACGCTTTGTACGTGACGCGGCTGCAGGAAGAATACGACGAGCAGAACGAATCGGAGAGCGCCGATTACGCCGCCTACGCGATCGGCCCTGAACAGTTGCGGCGGTTTCCCTCCGACGCGATCATCATGCATCCGCTGCCGCGCGGGCCGGAACTCGACCCCGGAATCGACAACGATCCGCGCGTCATGTACTGGCGCCAGGAACGAAACGGCATGTGGATGCGGGTCGCGCTTCTGGCGGCAATCTTCGACCTGGACGGCGACATAAATGTGAACTGAAAGTGATAAAGAAATTAACTATTTCATTTATCACTCTGATATCAATATCTATTCTGATATCTTTCATCGCTTTTTTGGTGTTGCGCACCGGCAACATTCCGACCCGCGCGGGAACCGTTGACAAGTCGATTCCGCTGGGCGTGCTCGATGCGCCCGTTACGGTCAAGCGGGACCGCTACGGGGTCCCGTACATCTACGCGCAGTCGCTGGCGGACGCGATCCGTGCGCAGGGATTCGTTACCGCGCAGGACCGGCTGACCCAGATGCTTCTGACCCGCGAAGCGGTCAATGGACGCCTGGCCGAGTGGGTCGGTCCTCCGGGAGAAGGCAACGACATCAGTGTGCGCGTGCTCGGAATCAGGCAACTGGCCCACCGGTTTGCGACCGGCCTCAAGTCGCCCAGCCGGGAAATGCACGAGTGGTATCTCGAGGGCGTCAACGCCTATATCGGTACGCAGGAGCATGAGTTTCCGCTCGCAATGCGCATTTCCGGGACGTCGCCGGCGCCCTATACGCTTGAGGACATCTGCGCGCATTACCTCCTCCAGGCGTACGACCTTACCGAGAACTGGCGCTCCGAGTGGCTGGCCCAGCGTCTTGTGGATCAACTGGGCCGCGAAAAGGCCGCACAGATCTCCCTGGTCAGCGTAAATCCGGACGACGGCAGCCGATGGGCGTCGGATTACGCGCTCGCGCCGCGGGAACCGCTGTTGTCGATGCGCGAACCGCCGCAAATCGAGGCCGCTCCGGTAGGCGGCTCCAACAGTTGGGCGACGTCCGGGCGACGGTCGCTGCGGGGAGCGCCGATACTGGCCAACGATCCGCACCTCGACGCCCGCAGGCTTCCCGGCATCTGGTATCCGCTGGGCCTGATTACGCCCGAATGGCGAGCCGTGGGCGTGGCCGCGGCGGGATGGCCCGGCCTGGCCGTGGGGCGGTCCGATTCCATCGCCTGGGGCGTCACCAACTCCGCCGCCGACACGGCGGACCTGTTCATCGAGCGGGACGATCCCGAAAAAGATGGCCATTACCTGGAAGGCGAACTGTCCTTGCCCTACGAGGTGGTCAGCGAGACGGTGCGTGTACGGGACCCGGGTTCTCTCGACGGCATTCGCGAACGCACGTTCGACGTCCGACGCAGCCGGCGCGGGCCGGTGGTATCCGACACGCTGATCGAGGATGGGCACGGCCGCTCCCTGTCGCTGCGCTGGAGCGTGGCCGAGAACGTCGGCGGCCAGGTGGGCGTCGATCGATTGATGCTGGCGAAGAATGTCACCGAAGCCGGCGAGGCGATCCGCGACATCGTGAGCGCCCTCAACTACAACGTGGCCGACACCGGGGGAAATATCGCCCACTTCACCTCGGGGTATATTCCCGTCCGGCTGAGGGGAGACGGCGCAATCCCGCTGCCGGTCACGGGCGGGGAGGACAACTGGACCGGGTTCGTTCCCTTTGAAAAAGCGCCCTCGTCGATGAATCCGCAAAGAGGCTGGGTGGGCAACGCCAATCACCGCACAGTCAGCGGGCGCTTCGACGGCATCTGGAGCAGCTACTCGGCCCCTTCCTGGCGTTACCGCCGCATACTGGAACTGTTGGACAACGAACGCGTGTTCTCCGCCGAAGATCACTGGTCGGCGATCACCGATACCCGGAACACGCTGGCCCGCGACCTGGTGCCGCTGTTCCTGCCGGCCCTGGAGGCCGCTCCCGAAACGCGGGAGGCCGCGGAAATGCTCGGCAACTGGGATTATCGCGACGACGCCGGGAAAGCCGCACCTGCGCTGTTCCAATTGATGATCCGCGCGCTCGTAACCCGCATCTTCTCCGACGAATTGGACATGCTGGTCCACAGCTACCAGGGTTCTCCATATTTCTGGCAGGAACGCGTTCATTCGATGCTGAACTCCGGCAAATCGGACTGGTTCGACGACATCAATACTCCGCATACGGAGGGAATGGACGACCTGATCCGGAGCGCGGCGCTGGATGCCTGGCGGCAACTTGAAATGACTCTGGGCGGAAATCCGCGCGACTGGCGCTGGGGCGAAATCAGCCGGCTCAGGATTTCCAGCCCGGTCCCGACAGGAAACCGGCTCCTGAATCGTTTCCTCGGCGGGGGAGATTTTCCGCGCACCGGGTCGCCGGAGACCCTGTGGGGGTCGTACGGCAGCCCGTCCTACGGCGCCTGGGGGATCGATTCCCTGCGCTTCGTCGCCGATCTCGGCGACCCGGACAAGGTGCTGGCAGTCATTCCCGGCGGCGTGAGCGGGCGCCTGTTCGATCCGCACCTCAATGACCAGCTGCCGTTGTGGCTGTCCGGCGAAATCAACTACTGGTGGTTCTCCGACGAGGCCATCAACGCCAATGCGCGCAAGAAAGTCACGCTCTCGCCGTGAAACTGACCCCAGGGAGTTCTTGAATGCTGAAAAAAATCGGAATCGCGCTCATCGCCCTGCTGCTGGTGATCTTCCTGGCCACCGTCGCCGGCATCGCCTGGCTCAGCGAGAGCAACATCCCGGACCGTGACCGGGACATCGGCGACGCGGCGGTCCTTGCGATGCTGAACGACGAAGTGCGCGTGAAGAGGGACCGGCAGGGTGTCCCCTATATCTATGCGCAGACGCTGGCCGACGCGTTGCGCGTGCAGGGTTTCGTCACGGCCCAGGACCGACTGTCGCAGATGCTGCTGACCCGCGAGCTGATTCACGGACGGCTGTCCGAGCAGATCGGGGAGGCCGGGCTGCGCAGCGATACGCTGGTCCGGATCATGGGCTTAAGCCGCATGGGATCCGTATGGGCGGCGCAACTCGAATCGCCCAGCCGCGAACTGCACGAATGGTTCCTCGAGGGGGTTAACGCCTACATCGCGACGCAGGCCGATGAATTTCCGCTGGCCGTGCGGATTTCCGGGGAACCGCCGGCGCCATTTACCCTAGACGACTTTACGACGCAGTATCTGTTCCTGGCGTTCAACAGCACGGGAAACTGGCGAACGGAGGTGCTGAGCCAGGCGCTGGTCGACCACCTGGGCGCCGGAAAGGCCGCGGAAATCTCCATGCTGACGGTCAATCCCGACGACGAGAGCGAGTGGGCTTCGGACTACAGCCTGGCGGAAAACCGTATGCCGGAGAGCGATCCCGCCAGTTTCCCCGAGCTACCCGAGCCGTCGGACGGCTCCAACAGTTGGGCCACGTCTGCCCGGCGTTCGGCGGGCGGCGCACCGATCGTGGCCAACGACCCGCACATCGACGTGCGCCGCCTGCCCAGCATCTGGCATCCGGTGGCTCTGATCACGCCCGAATGGCGGGCAGTGGGCACCGCCGGCGCGGGCCTGCCGGGAATGGGTGTAGGGCGCTCCAGCGATGTTGCCTGGGGCATAACCAACGCCTTTTCCGATGTCGCCGACCTGTTCATCGAACGGGATGATCCCGACCGGCCGGGTCACTACCTGGAAGGCGAACAGTCGGTTCCGTACCGGATCGTGGAGGAGACCATCCGCATACGCGACCGCAACGCCCCGGGCGGCTACCGCGAGCATCCCTTGACGGTTCGCCATACACGGCGCGGACCGGTCATATCCGATCACGGCCTGACCGGAGGCTACGGCCGCGTATATTCGCTGCGCTGGAGCATGGCCGAGAATATCGGAACGCAGGTGGGAATCGAACGCGTCATGCTGGCGCGCGATACGTTTGAAGCAGGCGAAATCATCGGCTTGATCAACGCCCCGTACAACTACACGGTAGGCGACACGAAGGGGAACATTGCGCACTACACGGCCGGCCGCGTGCCGGCGCGGCGCCGGGGCGACGGAGCGCTGCCCCTTCCCGTCGTGGACACCGAGGACGACTGGCCGGCTTTCGTGCCCTTTGCCCGGGCGCCCACGTACATAAACCCGCCGAAGGGATGGGTCGGCAACGCCAACCACCGCACCGTGAGCGGCGATTTTGACGGACACTGGACCAGCTACGTGGCCTCCTCCTGGCGCTACCGGCGGATGCAGGAACTATTCGACGGCGACGGCACGCTATCGGATGCCGACCACTGGTCGGCGATCAACGACACGCTCAACCCCATGGCCCGGGGCCTCGTCCCGGTCATGGTCCGGGTATTGGAAGCACAGCCCGAAACGCGGGCGGCCGCCGCGATGCTGGCCGACTGGAATTTCCACGACGAACCGGAGCTGGCGGCGCCGGCCCTTTTCCAGGCGATGATGGCCAGCCTGGTGCGGCGCATTTTCGAGGACGAACTGGGCGAGGTGTTGGCGCGGCAATACGCGCGCGACATCTACTACTGGCAGGAGCGCGTGTACCGGATGCTGCTGGCGGGCGAGTGGGAATGGTTCGACGATACGCGCACGGAGGCGGTGGAAAGTCGCGACGACCTGCTGCGCGCCGCGGCGCTCGACGCCTGGACTGAATTGCAGGCGCGCCTCGGACCCGACCCGACCGCCTGGCGCTGGGGAGACCTGAGCCGGTTCCGGTTCAGCAACCCATGGGTGCCCGGAGAACTGGCCGATCGACTACTGGGCGGCGGGGACTATCCCGGCCGCGGGTCCGGAGAAACGCTGGGGCGGGCGCGCTTTCCGGGATTTGGAAACTACGATCCGCGGATAATCGATTCACTGCGTTTCGTGGCCGACCTCGGCGATCCAGACAAGGTTCTGGCGGTCATACCCGGCGGCGTCAGCGGGCGGCTGTTCGATCCGCATATGAACGACCAACTTCCCGCATGGGTGGCCGGCGATATCGGCTACTGGTGGTTTTCCGACGCCGCCATCGCCGCCGACACGCAACAGGAAATGACATTCAGGCCGTGAGGCGTTTTCCGGCACTTGCCGCCAGCGTCGCCTGCCTGTTGGCCGCGGCCTCGCTCGCGACTGCGCAGGATGCCGCCGGCGAACTGCCCTGCGACACCGGCCTGTACGAAATCAGCGCCGACCATGAAGGCGCGCGCGCCAACTCCTGCCGGGTCTTCAATCCGCGCGGGGTGATCCTGACCATCGACCCGGAGGACCCGCCGCCGATCAAT
Organism: Gammaproteobacteria bacterium; assembly: GCA_028821145.1. Taxonomy (GTDB): domain Bacteria; phylum Pseudomonadota; class Gammaproteobacteria; order Steroidobacterales; family Foliamicaceae; genus Foliamicus. Next base: position 69,540 of record JAPPHC010000042.1, read on the forward strand.
CCCAGCCCCTGGTTCGGGTTCCACGTACGCGCGAAGAACGCGAACGAGCAGGGGACCGTGGTCGTCACGTTGCGTTACTCCACCAGCCGGCACCGCTACGCGCCCAGGACCAGCATTGACGGCCGCGAGTGGACGCCGCTGCCGGAGCGTCAATGGCTGGCCCACGAGGACGGCCGCGCGACCATGGAGCTCAAACCCGGCACGGACGGGCTGTTCGTTTCGGCGCAGGAGAACCTCGGACTCGGCTTCTACTCAGAATGGCGCCGCAGCATGGCCGAGCGCTTCGACGGGCTTCAGTGGCGAAGCATCGGCGAATCCAGGGGCGGGCGCACGATATTCGCGGCCGAGACCGCTCCCGGCGCGCCCAACTACCTGCTCTTCATCGGCCGTCAGCACCCGCCCGAGATCCCGGGCGCCCTGATGTTCAAGGCCTTCGCCGAACGGCTGCTTGAGGACCGCTCAGGAGCCTGCGACGACCCGTCCTCAGCGAAGTGCGCCTTCTATTCCGGGCACAGCCTTGTTTTCATACCCAACCTCAATCCCGACGGCGTCGCCCTGGGTCATTGGCGGCACAACCTCGACGGGACCGACCTGAACCGCGACTGGGGGACTTTCGCGCAGCCCGAAACGCAGGCCGTCCGGCGCCTGACTGACTCGCTGGAAGAAGGCGGAAGTGCAATCGCAGTCATGCTGGATTTCCACTCGACCTGGCGAAACGTGTTCTACGTCCCGACCCTCAAGGACGCGACACGCCCGCCCGCGTTCGCCACCCGCTGGCTCCGGCTGGCGCGCGCGAGCGGTTCCGCCTACGCGTTCGAACGGGCGCCGCGGTCCTCGCAGGACACGACGATCGCCAAGAACTACTTCTATCGCCGCTTCGGCGTCCCGGCGATCACGGTCGAGACGGGCGACGACACGCCCCGGGGCGAGATCGCGTCCACCGCCCGCGTCCTGGCGGACGCGCTGGTTGCGGTCATGGGCGGCCGGAACGGCCCGTCGGGACGCCGCCGCGGCGCGCTGTGCCCGGATTTCTTCTGCTACATGGCGGAGGCGAACAGGGCCTCGCTGGTGATGCTGAGCGAGGAAGGGCTGGTAAACCACCGGCAGGCGCAGGCAATAGCCGCGGCCATGATGCAGGTGAGAGCCGAACAGGAAGCCGAAGGCGCGGAGCGGACGGCCAACTACCTGCCGTACGAGGAGCGCCTGGTCGAACTGGCCGGCGAAGAAGCGGCCGACCTTCACCTGGGCCGGTCCCGCCAGGACCTTCACGGCATAGTGCGCCGCATGCTCATACGCGACCAGTGGCTTGCGCTGGCCGCCGGCGCCCTCAAGGCCCGGTCCGCCTTGCTGGACCTCGCGGAGCAGGAAGCTTCCACGCCCATACCCGCATATACGCACGGCGTACAGGCGCAGCCCACCACGCTGGGCCACTACCTGCTGGCGTTCTCGGCCAACCTACAGCGCGACCTTGAGCGCTACCGGGAAGGCTACGCCCGGATGAATTCAAGCCCGCTGGGCGCGGCCGCGCTCGGAACCTCCGGATTCGCATTGAACCGCGAACGGCTTGCGCGATTGCTGGGGTTCGCCGCGCCGGTGGACAACAGTTACGACGCCAACTTCGTTTCTTCCGGCGACCTGCGCAGGGAACTCGCCAACATTCTCGAGTTGTCCGCCATTCCCATCGGCCAACTGGCGGAAAACCTCCACACGCAGTACCACAACCCCAGGCCGTGGATCCTGCTCGATCAGTCCGCCGTGAGCATCAGCACGATCATGCCGCAGAAGCGCAACCCGCGCCCGCTGGATCGCGTGCGCAGCCAGGCAAGCAAGGTGCTCGGCGGCGCGCAAACTCAAATGCTGCTGGCGCACAACACCAACACCGGCATGCACGACTACCGCGACATCGCGCCGATCATGGCACTGGCGGAGGATGCGCGGCTGATGTACCGGCGCTACGAGCGGCTGATCGGACTGCTTCGCGTAGACCGCGAGCATGCCCTGGACGAGTTGCAGCGGGGCTTTTCGACCATGACGGAGGTGGCCGACATGCTGGTCCGGGAGGCCGGCCTGCCGTTCCGCACCGCGCACCGCTTTGCCTCGGCCCTCACCGACTACGGGCGCGCGAACCGACTTCGGCCGGAATCGCTGAGCGAGGACGAATTGAAGGCGATCTACCGCGAGACGGTGGGCGGGCGCCTGCCCGTATCCATCGAAGATCTCCGTCGGGCGATGGACCCGGTGGCGATGCTGGGGGACCGCAAAGGCCTGGGGGGACCGCAAGCCGGAGAAGTCCGGCGAATGCTGAATACCCACCGCGAATCGCTCGAACAGAACCGGGCCTGGCTGGGCCGCGCCAACGCAGATCTGCTGGCGGCATCGCTGGAATTGCATCAGGGGTTCGCCGCACTGGCGCCACCCAACGAGTGATTTGGCCGGGAATCGGCAAACGGCTAGAATTCGCCGGTCTTTGTGAGGAGTGGGGCTGATGCGGAAACGCAATTACTTCGCCGTCGCGGCGGCATTTCCAGTGTTCTTTGCCGGCAGCATCGCCGGATGGGCCCAGGACGCCGGGGAAGGCCAGGCCGAAGAACAGGAAATTGAAGAAATCGTCGTAACCGGCAGCCACATCAAGGGCGCCAACATCACGGGCGCATTGCCCGTATCCGTGATCAGTTCGGAGGAGATCGAGGCCATGGGCGTCGATTCGGGCGACGAATTGCTGCAGTTCATACCCGAGCAGGGACAGAACTTCTTCAGCGAAGCCGAGAACATCAGCGGCGGCGTGAACTCCGCCCGCGGAGATATCGGAGCCTTCAACCTGCGCAGCCTGGGCACGGGCAACACCCTGGTGCTGCTCAACGGGCGGCGGATGGTCAACGCCGCAAGCTACCAGACCGAGGAGGTCGGCGGCAGCTTCGTGCCCGTCAATACGGTCAACTCCAATACCCTGCCGGTGTACGGCGTCGACCGCGTCGAGATCCTCAAGGACGGCGCGTCGGCCCTGTACGGCGCCGACGCCGTGGCCGGCGTCGTCAATCACGTGCTCAGGACCGACCGGGAAGGCATACGGGTCTATGCCCGTTACGGCTGGTACGACGAATTGAGCCGCAAGACCAACCGACTTTCTTTGGAATGGGGCGATTTCTTCAACCAGGGCCGCACGCACATCGGTATAACCGCGGATTACTACCTGCGCGACCGCGTCAGCGCCCACGAAGACGAGCGCTGGGCGGACGCCGATTTCCGCCGACGCATTCCGGCGGACTCCCCGTGGGCGGGCGACACCCGTTTCCGCAATACCAGCGCCAATTCTCTTTATGGGCAGTTCGACGTGCGCGTGAGCGCCAGCAGCGTGGGTTTACGCAACACGCTGACCGACAGCGCCGGAGAATTCGAGACTTTTCCGGCCGGCCACGAGGACTGCGACTGGGACCTGGGCTACGGCACCTGCGGGGCCATCGACGGCAACGGCACCTACCGCTACAACTTTAACGCGACCCGCGATCTTTCCTCCGACCTCAAGCGCGGCAACGTGTTCGTGTTCGTCAATCACGATTTCGGCAACGGCCTGGAGAGCTTCTCGGAACTGCACTACTACGCCTCCGACACCCACATGTTCCGCCATGCCTCGGCGCCGTTCAGCTCGGTCAAGCTGAGGGTGGGGCCGCAGAACTACTACAACCCCTTCGGCCCCTGCGGCTCGCCCAACCGCCTCCCTGAATCCGTGATTCCGCGCGTTCCCTGCGAGGGCCTGGAACTGGAGATCGACAACTACCGGTTCGCCCAGGTGCCGCGGATCGTCGAGAACGACGGCAGCGTCGTGCGCGTGCTCCAGGGCCTGCGGGGCCAGGCCGGCCGCTGGGACTGGGAAGGCGCGCTGCTCTGGTCGCGCGCGGAGCGGGAGGACCTGACCCGCAACCGCGTTTCCAATCTGCTGATCGCGGAGGCCCTGTTCGATCCGACTCCCAACGCGTACAACCCGTTTAGCGGCGGCGTGGACAGCAACATCGAACGCGCGCTGGTAGATGTCTACAGAAACAACGAGATGACGCTGCTCCTTTCGGACTTCAAGGTCTCCACGAACGAGCTGTTCCGGCTTCCCTGGGGATCGGCGGGCGGTCTTGCCGGCGTGGAATTCCGCCGCGAGACCTTTGAAGACGATCGCGACCCGAGGCTGGACGGCACCATCGTGTTTACCGACTACCAGGGCGATACCTATCCCTACGTCTCCGACGTGGTCAATTCCAGCCCCACGCCCGACGGTTCGGGCGACCGGAACGTAACTTCACTGTTTACCGAACTGCAATTGCCGCTGATGAACAACATCGACGTGCAGCTTGCCGCGCGTTACGAGAATTTCTCCGATGTCGGAAGCACGGTGGTGGGCAAAGTTGCCGCAGGCTGGCAGATTTCGCCGACGCTTCTCCTGCGCGCGTCCTGGTCGGAAGCATTCCGGGCCCCCAACCTGGTAACGATCAACGAGGAAATCGTTGCGCGGCAGAACACCCGCAACGACTATGCCTGCATCTATGCGGCCGAGAATGGCGGCGATCCCGAACAGGACACACTGGATTGCCGCAACAGCACCCAGCGGATCGCGCAGGGAAGCTCGCTGCTGGAACCCGAGCGCTCCGATAACTATTCGATCGGCATCGCAGTCCAGCCCATGGACACGCTGACGCTCACGCTGGACATGTGGTCCATCAAGAAGGAAGACACGATCGGCCTGCTGGGCGAAGAGAACCACACCGTGCTCGACCTGCTGATGCGCCTGAGAAACGGACCCGGCAACTGCGGCGGCGAATTCAACCCGGCCGTGGTGCGCGAAACGGAAGTCGCCGATGACGAGGCGGCGATCTACCGGGCGGCGGGCATCTGTCCTGGCGGCCTGATCCGCTACATCGACGACAAGTACGTCAACCTGGATACGCGCACGCTCCGCGGCTGGGACGTAAGCCTCCGCTATGCGCTCGAAACGCGGGTGGGCGATTTCAACCTGACCTACCTGGCTTCTTTCCTGACCAAGTTCGACCAGGTGCCGGGCGGCCAGGCCGCCGAACTCGTTGCCGCCAAGGAAGAAGGCCTGATTCCGGCGAGCATTCCCGTAGCCGGCTTCGCGGACCTGCTGCAGAAGGACGGCAACCAGAAGGCCCGCCACACGCTGTTTCTCAGTTGGCGGCGGGACCCGTTGCGCGTCGCCCTTTCAGGCCGCAATATCGGGAACTTCTACCAGAACTCGCTGACCCTGAATGACGGGCAGTTGTACTGGATTCCGTCCGTCACAACCTGGAACGCCACCATCGACTACAACTGGGAGCTGGCCGACAGGGACTGGCGGCTGCGGCTGGGCGTCAACAACGTGTTCGACAAGCGGGCGCCGCTGGCGGACCGATTCTTCGGTTACTTCGCCGACGCGCACCGCGACTTCGGCCGCAACTATTACCTGCAGCTGCGCGTAACGCAGGACAACGACTAGGCGCCGGCGGCGCGGATAGCGCCCGCCACAAGGTCCACGAAGTCCGCTTCAGTGCGGACGTGCTGCACGTCCCGTGCGGGCACCGTGTAGCCGTGCTCACTGGCGATGGCGGCATACAGAGGCCGCCGGTGGGCGATCAGGCGCGGGAAGGCCCACAGCGTGAAATCGTCGGGCGAGGCCTTTTCGATCTCGTCGAGATTCCGTTCCTTCAGGAAATCAGGCAACGAACGCTCGAGAAACCCGGGCGAGTAATACATGGGCTTGGGCGCCTTGCGGGCCCGTTCCACCAGCTTTTCCTCATCCTCGGTCGATGCCTTGAGGTACAGAATCACGGTGTTGTCTACAAGAGTCTCAAGCGCTCCCGCGTCGTCCAGTTCGCAAATGCTGCCACCGGCGTCATTCACGAAGTGCATGTAGCCGTAGATACGCTCGGCCTTCTCGATGAACGACGCCACGTCGCGCATCGCCCGGGCTTCCGCGTCACGGTGCAGCTCCTGGCGCCGCCGGAACTCCTTCAGCGGCAGCCCGCCGAGATCGGGATTGCCCAGCTTGCCCAGGAAGGTGGAGATTGGCCTGAGGTTGTGTACGGTGATGTTGCTTTCGATGTATATGGAATCGCTGCGTAGCAGGTCGCGAAGAAAGGGCACTTCCATCGCGCGCAGCTTGATGTTGTCGAGTATCGGCTCGCGCAGATACTGGGTGCCGATGCGGTAGTCGCCGGAATAGATGAACCAGCGGGTCGCGGGCAGGCGGTTGGCGAGCACCGTCTTGCCCACGCCCGACATGCCCATCAGCGTGACGGACTTGCGCGGCGCGTTTCTGAACTCTTCGGCCGACATTCGCATGGCGCGATTGTATGCGCTGCCGCTCGATTAGAATGTTGCTTCTTTTTTGCTTCCGGGAGGACCAGCATGAGTATCGAGAAAGGTCAGTCAATGCCCGAGGGCGGGTTTGGCGTCATGACCGACGGCAGCCCCGGCCGGATCACCACCGACGAATTATTCAAGGGCAGGAAAGTGGTTCTGTTTTCAGTGCCGGGCGCGTTTACGCCCACCTGCTCGAACGAGCACCTGCCGGGATATGTCAACAATGCCGGCGCCTTGCAGGCCAAGGGCGTGGACCAGATCGCCTGCATGGCCGTCAACGACGTATTCGTGATGGACGCCTGGGGCCGTTCCGCCGGCGCCGGCGATTCGGTACTGATGCTGGCCGACGGCAACGGAGACTACACCCGGGCGCTTGGCCTGGAGCTGGATGCTTCCGGATTCGGCATGGGAATGCGCGGCCAGCGTTTCTCCATCGTGGTCGACGACGGGGTCGTCACGGAACTCAACCTGGAAAACGGCGGGGGGCTGAGCTGCTCTTCGGCCGAGACCGCGCTCGAACAGCTTTGAGTCAGGACATCCCGGATACCCAGCGGCAGGTACTGCTGAGCCGCTACCCCGAGGGCGTACCGGAGACGTCCGACTTCAGGCTTGCCGAAGGGCCGGTGCCGCGGCCCGGTGAAGGGGAATTCCTTTCCCGCACGCTTTACCTCTCGCTGGATCCCTATCTGCGCGGCGTGATTTCCGGCCGCCACCTGTACGCCGAGAGGGTGCAAACCGGCGACGTCATGCCCGGGCGAACGGTCGCGCAGGTGGTCGAATCCCGCCACCCGGACTTCGCTCCGGGCGACATCGCGGTCTGCTCCAACGGCTGGCAGGAATACGGGCTCAGCACCGGCGCCATCGACCTGCGCAAACTGGACCCGGACGCCGCTCCCGTCAGCACGGGTATAGGAATACTGGGCATGCCGGGACTGACCGCCTGGGCCGGGCTCCTGCACCTGGGAGAGCCCATGCCGGGCGAGACCGTGCTGGTGTCGGCGGCATGCGGACCCGTGGGCTGCATGGTGGGCCAATTGGCGCGCATTGCCGGCTGCCGGGCGATCGGGATCGCCGGCGGCCCCGAGAAGTGCGCCATCGTGAAGGACGAGTTCGGCTTTGCCGAATGCGTCGACTACAAGACCGGCGAACTGGGCGATAAACTGAAGGCCGCCTGCCCGGACGGCATTGACGTGTATTTCGACAACGTCGGCGGCGAAGTGCTGACCGCGGCAATGGCCAATCTGGCCCAGGGCGCCCGGGTCGTCCTGTGCGGAATGATGAGCGGCTACAACAACACGGGGCCACCGCCCCCGGGCCCCAGCCTGATCCCACTGGTCATGGCCCGCGCGACCGTCCGGGGACTGGTCGTCTATGACCATGAGGACAAGCAGCAGGACTTTCTCCGCGCTTGCACCCGCTGGCTACAGGAAGGGCGAATTCGTTATCGCGAGGACATCGCCGACGGTATCGAGAAGGCGCCGGAAGCGTTCTGCCGGCTGATGCGCGGCAAGAACGTCGGCAAGGCGCTGGTGCAGTTCGCTTAGGCCGGCGCCTGCCGTGAGCCGCAAGCCGGACCTTAAGGAGGAACTGCTCAGGTTCTGGTTCGAGGAGTCCGGCCCCGAACTGTGGTTCGCGAAAAGCGACGAATTCGATCGCACCATACGCGAGCGTTTTCTCGCGGACTACGAGGCCGCCGCGCGCGGCGACTACGATGACTGGCAGAACAGCGGCGCCGGCGGCGTGGCTCTTTGCCTGCTGATGGATCAGTTCCCTCGCAACCTGTTTCGCGACGACGCGCGCGCGTTTGCAACCGACGCCAGGGCGCTGTCAGTAGCACGGCACGCGGTCGACGCGGGGCTCGACATGGAAGAGGGCATGAGCAGGGACATGCGGAAGTTCCTCTACCTTCCATTCGAGCACAGCGAGGACCTCGACGACCAGCGGCTTTGCATGAAGCTCATGGCCGAACGCCTGGATCCCGTCGGAGAGGATCTGGACTGGGCCCGCAAGCACTTCGTCATCATCGAACGCTTCGGCCGTTTCCCCCACCGCAACGAAGCGCTGGGTCGCGAATCCACCCCCGAAGAACTGGAGTTCCTTAAAAAACCCGACTCCAGCTTCTAGCCCGCGGGGAATGGGCAGGATTCTTCTTTTTCCACCAGGTCGAAGGTGAACAGCATCTTGGCCATGCCGGTCAGCACCGCCATGACCATGCCCAGCTCCATGATTTCCGCCGGGCTGAAATGCCGCCTCAGGCGCTCATGCAGGGCCTCGTCGAGTGAGCCGCCGGGATTCGTGAGCACCATCTGGTCTGCCAGTGCGAGAGCGGCCCGCTCGCGCTCGGAGAACGGGCCGCTTTCGTATTCATCAAGCCGGTCAATCTGCTCCTGCTTAACCCCCGCCGCCAGCGCGTCCGGACGATTGCCCTGGTTGCAGAAACGGCAGCCGTGGGTGGTCGAAAGGCGCAGGCGGGCCAGTTCCTTGATGACCCGCTCCACGCGGCCGCCATTGAACAGCCGCTCGTAGAACTCGCCGTACCAGTCGTACAACTCCGGCGCGTGCGCCATGATCTCGAACCAGGTGGCGTCGCCACGAAGCGCCATCGAGCGCTCCCATCCCTGCCGGATATGCTCCGGCATGTCCTCCGGAGCGATGCGCGGAAGCTGCGGCTGCGGCATTCGCTACCCGAGCAGTGGAGCCACGAATGCGTGGGCGCTGTGGATCAGGTTACCCATGGTCGCCGCCGCTTCCGGCGCACCGGGTTTGAAGATGCCGAGGAAGGCTTCGATGATCAGACCGGCCCAGATCGCAAACACCCAGGGGCGCACGCGATAGATGCTGCGGCGCATGGCGTCGTCCTGCTCCTGGGTAATCGAACCCTGGCTCAGCGCGCGCACGCCGGCGATAAACCCGGGGAGGAAGATGCGGATCATTACGCCGCACAGAACCATGAACGCGAAGACGATCAGCTTGGGCGCAAGCCAGGGCGCCTCATCCAGCCGTCCGGTGGAGACGGACCACCACACGGAAACCACGATCGCGGCAATCAGGAACCAGCGGAACCAAAGGTCCAGCTTGGTGAGCAACGGCATGAAGCTGGCGTTGTGCCTGAAGTGCATGATCAGCAGCACGGTGAACCACACCGGGCCCAGCAATACGATCATCGCGTACTGCCAGGGGGGATGGGATACCCCTACGTATTCCGAGAGAATGCCCCCCACGGTAAGCATCATGCTCAGGCACAGACGCGGCAGGAGGTCGATCCACATCATGATGCGCGACGCCATGAACCGTTGGTCCGGAGTGTTCGAGCGGTTGAGGATCATTCGGGTGGAATAAAACACGCCGATGTCGCCCCCCAGCCAGTACGCAAACAGCACCAGGTGAAGAATCAGCCAGATGGTGTGGCCGAGATCGCCTTCAGCTCCAGTCATAAACATTCCCCTCCGTTAATCCGGCGCATAGTGTAGCGTCCAATTGGGCCAATGCCTACCTGTTTACCTGCGCCAAGAGCGGGGTAGAATTCGCCGTTCCGTAACGGCTGCAGGGTTTCCGCGGAAGAATGCGCAAGATACTGGTTACGCTCAAGCGCGTCGTGGACTACAACGTCCGCGTGCGGGTGAAGCCCGACGGCAGTGGCGTGGCGGTCGAGGGCCTGAAGATGAGCGTCAACCCGTTCGACGAGATCGCGCTTGAGGAGGCCCTGCGCATGCGCGAGCGCGGGGAGGCCGGCGAAATCCTGGCCGTGACGATCGGCGGCGACGAGTGCCAGCAACAACTGCGCACCGGACTGGCCATGGGCGCGGACCGGGCCCTGCTGGTCAAATGCGAAGGCGAGGTCGAGCCACTGGCGGCGGCCGGCATACTGCTGGAAGTGATCCGGCGCGAGGAGCCGGACATCGTCATCATGGGCAAACAGGCCATTGATGATGACTGCAACCAGACCGGCCAGATGCTGGCCACGCTGTGGGGGCGGCCGCAGGCCACGTTCGCATCCGAGGTAAAGCTGAACGGCGACACGGCCCGGGTTACCCGTGAAGTGGACGCCGGACTGGAAACCCTGGAAGTCCGGTTGCCGGCGGTTATCACCACCGACCTGCGACTGAACGAGCCCCGCTACATCAAGCTGCCGGACATCATGAAGGCCCGGCGCAAGCCGCTTGAAACGCTGGAGGCCGACGACATGGGACTTACCGCGCCGCCGGCGCTGAAGGCACTTGCGTACGAGCCGCCGGAGCAGCGACAAAAGGGCGTTGTGGTTGAAGACGTGCCGGCGCTGATGGGCATGCTGCGCGAACGCGGATTTTTGAATTGAGGTAGCGGTGTGAGCGCAGTACTCATAGTCGCCGAGCATGATGGGCAGACTCTGCACACCGGTGTCGCGAGAGTTGCAAGCTGCGGCCTGGCGATCGGCGCGGACCGCCTGGACGTGGCGGTGCTCGGCCGGGATTGCGGCGATGTGGCGCAGCAGGCCGCGCAAATTGAAGGTGTTTCCCGTGTCCTGTGCCTGGACCGGGGCGAAAACGCAAACCCGCTGGCCGCGGTCCAGGCGCCGCAGATTGCGGCGCTGGCCGGGATAGGCTACAGCCATGTGCTCGGGCCCTCCACGACCTTCGGCAAGGACCTGATGCCGCGCGTGGCGGCGCTGCTGGGCGTGCCGCAGGTCAGCGACATCATGAGCGTGGAGGGCGAGCGCCGGTTCAAGCGCCCGATCTATGCGGGCAACGCCGTTCTTACCGTGGAGGCGCCCGCCGAACACATCGTGGTCGGGACCGCGCGCCTGGCTTCCTGGCCGGCCGCCGCGGAAGGCGGCGAGGCCGCCATCGAGGAGGCGCAAACGGACGCGGAACTGCCGGACCATACGAGCTGGCTGGAACTGAAGTCGGCCGAATCCGAACGCCCCGACCTGCAAAGCGCCAGCGTGGTCGTTTCCGGCGGACGGGCGCTGGGCAGCTCCGAGAATTTCTCGCTGCTCTACGATCTTGCGGACCGCCTGGGGGCCGCGGTCGGCGCCTCGCGCGCGGCGGTGGACGCGGGCTACGTCTCCAACGACATGCAGGTGGGGCAGACGGGCAAGATCATCGCTCCGGATCTGTATTTCGCGATCGGCATTTCCGGCGCCATACAGCACCTGACCGGGATCAAGGACGCGGGCGTGATCGTGGCGATCAACAAGGACCCGGAGGCCCCGATCTTCGAGATCGCCGACATCGGCCTGGTGGGCGACCTGTTTGCGATCGTTCCGGAGATCCAGGCCGCAGTGGAGGGCTCCTGAGTGGCCGCTCTGTTGCTGAATCCGGAAGAACTGTATTCCGCCATCGAGGCCGGCGAGGCCCGGGCGGTGGACTGCCGCTTCGACCTGATGAATCCGGACGGAGGCCGCGCACTTTGGGCCGATAGCCACATCCCCGGGGCGCCGTATGCGGACCTCGACCACGATCTCGCCGGACATGCGTCGGGGGAGGGCGGGCGCCATCCGCTTCCCGAACCCGCGGAATTTGCGACCACGCTGGGTCGCTGGGGCATCAAACCCGATACATTGGTAGTGGCATACGACAACATGGGCTGTGCGATTGCCGGACGACTCTGGTGGATGATGAACTGGATGGGACACGAGCGCGCCGGGCTGCTGGATGGCGGAATCCAGGCCTGGAAAGAAGCGGACCTTCCGCTTGAGCGCGCCGAACCGATCATCGAGCCTGCGGACTATCCGGTCGGGGGCCACTGCCGACCGGTCGTGGGGCTTACCGAAGTGGAGCGCGCGGCGCTTGCCGGCGGCATGCGCATGCTGGACGCCCGCGACGGCGCCCGCTATCAGGGCCTCTCGGAACCGCTGGATTCACAGGCGGGCCACGTACCCGGCGCGATCAATGCCTTCTTCCGCGAGAACCTGGACGCCAGCGGGCGCTTCCGGTCCCCGGACGAGCTCCGCAAGCTTTACCTGGATCTCCTGGGCGGCGCCGATCCTTCCGCCGCCTGCGTCATGTGCGGTTCCGGCGTAACGGCCTGCCACGATCTGTTCGCGATGGAGTTGGCCGATCTCGGCGGCGCGGCGCTGTATCCCGGTTCCTGGAGCGAATGGTCGCAATCCGATGATCGTCCGATAGCGCGCGGCCCGGAACCCGGAGGACCCGCCTCATGACGCTTCGGCGTGCAACATCCCGATTGACACTGCCGGCCCTGGCCGCAATTGCGGCCACACTGCTGCTGACCTCCTGCGCCACGGCGGAGGGTGAAGGGGCCTCGGCCTCGCGCCAGGGCCGAATCGCCCGCTTCCCCCACAACATGGCGAGTGGCGATTGCTTCTTCCAGAACCGCATCGACAACTTCGAGGTGCTTAACGACTCCAACCTGCTGGTCTTCGACGGCCGCAGACGCGTCTACCACGTGGAGATTTCGCCCCCGTCCATGGACCTTCGCCACGCCTACGGCATTCAGTTCCGTTCATCGACCGGCCGGGTCTGCGGCAATCCGGGCGAGCGCCTGCAGATCAGCGGCGGTTCCTTCGGCTCGTTTCCGCTTTCCGTAACCGGCGTCTACCGGCTGGACGCCGTCACGCAAACGGCCGTTCGGGCGCATTTCGGCCAGGCGGTCGCCCAGCCTCCGCTGCCTGAAGATGAAGACGCGGCCGCCATCGAGGAACTGGTGACCGACCTTGAGGAAGAGGAAAATCCGGCAGGAGAAGAACCCCAGACATCATCCCCGGGCGAGGATCAGGAGAACTGAGTAATGGATAGCGTCATCGTGCTGTTTAACCTGAAGGAAGGCGCCGACCCGGCCGAGTACCAGGCCTGGGCGCGCAGCCGCGACCTGGTGGAAGTCAATCGGCTTCCGTCGGTGGAAAACTTCCGCGTCCTGCGCTGCGTGGGACTGCTGGGCGGGACGGATGCGCCGCCCTATCAGTACGCGGAGGTCATCGACCTCAACAGCATGGAGAAGTTCGGAGAGGACATCCAGTCGGACACGGTCGGCCAGCTGGCGGCCGAATTCGGCCAGTTCGCGGACAGTCCCATCTTCATCCACTGCCAGGACCTCTAATCCTGCAGGTGGCCGAGGCAAGCCCCGAAAAGGGCCGCATCGTGCGGCGCGGCGGTGGACGGTACTACGAGGAGTTCCGCAAGGGGGACGTGTACGAGCATTCGCCGGCGCGCACGCTGACCGAGACCGACAATACCTGGTTCACGCTGCTCACGATGAACACGCACCCGCTGCACTTCGACAAGGAATACGCGGCGAAGACCGAGTTCGGCCGGCGGCTGATCGTCAGCACGCTGACGCTGTCGGTGCTGGTGGGCATGAGCGTCTCCGACGTCAGCGAAAAGGCCATCGCCAACCTGGGCTGGGGCGACATCCGCCTGCCGAACCCCCTGTTTATCGGCGATACGCTGTACGGATCGTCCGAGGTTATTCGCAAGCGGCCTTCCAAATCGCGTCCCAACGCCGGCGTCGTCACGGTGCGCACGACCGGCCGGAACCAGCACGGCGACGCAGTCTGCGTATTCGACCGCACCGTGCTCGTGCCCAGGCGCGGCCACGGCGTTATGGATTAGCCAACCACACACCGGGAGGGGTCCCAATGAGCGAAATTCTTCAGGTTGACCATGTGAACTATCACGGTCGCATTGCCTATCTCAGCAAGAAACCGGACCGCATGGACCAGGAACGCGGCCGTGAGCGGTTCACGATCACCGTCCACTCCGACGGCCACCGCACCTGCACGGCACAGAGCGAGATCGACGACCGGCCCAGCGTGATGCGCAACGTGGCGCTGACGCTGGACGAGAACTGGCATCCGCTGGATTGTTTCGTGCGCATTTCGGTGGGCGACCGGTTCATGGGCAGCGGCTGGTTCCGGTTTGGCGAGAACGAAGCCGAGTGCGAGACCTGGACGGCCGTGGAAGGCCGGGTTTCACAGAAAATGAGCCTGATCGAGCGCCCGCGGGCGTTTGTCGATCACGCCATCATCTGCGACTCCTGGGTCCTGAGTATGCTCGATCTCAGCAAGGGTCCGGGCGTGCAGAAATTCCCGCAGTTGCTGATGTCGTCACCCGACCACCGCGGCGCCACCGGGCCCATGCTGCACAGCATCCCCACGGCGATCGAGTACGTCGGCGAAGACCGGATCACGGTGGGCGCGGGCGAGTTCGACGCCCTGCATTTCCGTTTCGGCGTAAATGTCGGCCTGGCCAACGATCACCCGAGGTACGACGTCTGGTGCACCGCCGACGGCCACTACATCTTCCTTCGCGGCGCCGTCTACGGCTACATGATGACCTACTACGAACTCATGGACCTGGAGGTGGAACATGCGTAATCTCAAGTCGTTGCTTGCTGTTGCCTGCCTGGTGACGCTGTTGCCGGCAGCCCCGGTGTTCGCGCAGGGAGAGGATTCCACGCCAACGGAACGCGACGTGCTGGTGTTGGCCGAGCTGCTGACGCGCGTTTACGACAACTACAACCAGGTGTATTTCGACCGGCGCATCGGCTATCCGGAAAACGAACGCCATGACCGCATCGAGCTTCGCGTCGATCGCGTGGGCGGGCCGGATTCCATGCTGCTTGCGTTTCGGGAGTTCTCCGGCGGCGACTATTCCGCGCTCACTCGCGCCGGTGCGCTGGCGCTGTCGCCCGACAATGAGCGGGGCGCTTCGCGCATGGAGGTCTGGAACCGCCCGGTGGAAGGGCTGGATCCGATGGCTGAAGGCGCCGGCGTCTCCGAACGTCCGGAAGCGCCGCCGGACTGCGTCGTCTACTGGACCCGCGAGGCCGCGCAATTCCGCGGCAAAGCGGAGGGCGAGTGCGCCGCATGGGCGGACAAGTCCTTGCTGGGCGAGCAGCAGATGTGGCTGGATGCGCCCGGCGGCCGTAATCACCCGGGCGGAACCTACAAGCTGCACGCGGCGCGAATGATGAGCTGCTACATCGACATCCCCGGCGTGAGCGGCGGACGCGACGAGGAATACAGGCGCTACGACAATCTCCAGGTCCACGACCGGGGCGGTGGAGCGCGTATCACCCATACGGACGGCAGAGAGATCGGCCTCCGGCTATCGAACGTCGATTGGCCGCTCAACAATTACAGCGACGTCTTCACCCGCGACGTCCTGGTCTTGTACGTGCTCGAATACCTCGAAGACGGAATCACCTCCCACGGCTACGTCTTCACCGAGCCCGACACCGAGCGCATCGGCATCAACCTCTACTGGATGCTGTCCTACTGCTACATGGAGTCCAACAAGAACATCCGCCCGTTCATGTAAAGGGAGCAAGTAAATGGGCCTGACATACGTGGACGTAGTCATTCGCAACCCGGCAGATATGACGCGGGAGTGGCAAGGCAAGTTCCTGGTGGGTACGGGCGCCATCGAATCTCTTGTGCCACGGCCCATTCTCGAAGCGATCGGCCTGGAGCCGTTAACGCAACGCACCTACGAACTGGCTGACGGGACCGAGGTCAGGATGGATGTTGCGGGCGCCGCAATGGAATTGCTCGGCGAATTCACCGCCGGGCTGGTTATCTTCGGCGATGCCAACGCCGAGCCTGTGCTGGGCTCAACGGCAATGGATTCAGCCGGCATTGAGTTCGACCCGAAAAACCAACGCCTGAACAAACTGCCTTTCGTGCGCCTCAAGAAAACCTGGCCGAAAGCGATGCTGCCCGTCCATGCAGCGGGCCACGCCGGAGGCGTCACCGCAAGCAGCCGCTGCGCGTAATGATGGATGAACGCGGTTGAGATCGAACAGGCTGTATCCGAGTTAGCGGGGCAGCCTTTCGATCCCGTCGAATTTCCCTTTGCCTTTCTGGAGTCCTTCGGCAACAAGCTCACCACGATAAAGCGCCTCCGCTCCGGCGCCACCAATCAGTCGGATGTGGGCGGCGTGCTGCAACGCAACAATATCCACATAAAGGTGTGTCCGGAAGGCGAGGCCGCCGCTGCGCTGCGCGAACTCCAGAACAGCGCCGCCACCCCTCGCGCCAAGGCCAAATTCCTGCTGGCGACCGACGGCAGGGAGATTCAGGCGGAGGAGATTGCCAGCGGAGAAATCCTGGTATGCGATTACCCGGACATTCCCGATCACTTCGGCTTTTTCCTGCCGCTGGCGGGGATCACCACCGTCCGACAAATCCGCGAAAACCCCGTTGATATCCGAGCCACCAGCCGTCTGAACCGGCTGTATGTGCAACTGCTCAAGGAAAACCCGGAGTGGGGCGCGTCCGACCGCCGCGAAGACATGAATCAGTTCATGGCGCGACTGATCTTCTGTTTCTTCGCCGAGGACACCGACATATTCCAGAGCGGCGACCTGTTTACGGGAACTATTGAAACGATGAGTTCCCGGGACAGTTCAAACACGCACGAGGTAATCAGCCAACTTTTCCGGGCCATGAACATGAAGCTGGAAGCGCGCCAGGCTGCCCGCCTGCCCCGCTGGGCGGAGCCGTTCCCGTACGTGAATGGCGGCTTGTTCTACGGTTCCCTGGAGGCGCCGCGTTTCAGCCGGATTGCCCGATCCTACCTGCTGCACATCGGCAAGCTGGACTGGAAGAAAATCAACCCGGACATCTTCGGATCGATGATTCAGGCAGTAGCGGACGACGAGGAACGCGGACAGTTGGGAATGCACTACACCAGTGTTCCCAACATCCTCAAAGTACTCAATCCGCTGTTTCTGAATGACCTGCGGGACAAACTCGAAGAAGCCCGAGATAATTCCCGCAAGCTTCTTAATCTCCGCAACCGCATAGCCAGAATCCGCGTGTTCGATCCCGCCTGCGGCTCCGGCAACTTCCTGGTAATTGCCTATAAGCAGATGCGGGAAATCGAGGCCGAGATCAACGCCCGGCGTGGTGAAGTGGGCGAAAAGTCATCCATCCCGCTGACCAATTTCCGAGGCATCGAACTACGCGCATTCTCCGCCGAAATCGCCCGCCTCGCGCTCATCATCGCCGAATACCAGTGCGATGTGCTGTATCGCGGCCAGCAGGAAGCATTGGCCGGGTTTTTGCCGCTGGATTCCAAGAATTGGATCACCTGTGGCAATGCGCTGAGGATCGATTGGCTGAGCATCTGCCCACCGACGGGAACCGGCGTAATTCACAAGGCGGACGACCTGTTTGAAACGCCGCTGGATCAGACACGCATCGACTTCGAGAACCAGGGCGGTGAGACCTACATCTGCGGCAACCCACCATATTCGGGAAAGGGAAAGAAAGATGGTGGCCAACTCAATGACATGAATCATGTCTTCGAGCGATATACGAATCGGTTCGGATACGTGGACTATGTGGGCTGTTGGTTTGTGCGGGCTGCCGAATACCTTCGCCAAACAAGAGCGTCAGCCGCATTCGTAGCAACAAACTCGATATGTCAGGGGCGACAACTGCCGCAGATTTGGCCTTTCGTTTTGAGGGAGGGCGTAGAAGTATTCTTTGCCCACCATTCATTCAAGTGGTCCAACAACGCGACGCGGAACGCCGGCGTCACATGCGTTATCGTAGGCATAGCCCAAGAGGGAGACAGGCGGAAGACGCTCAACTACGGATCTCATTCGCGTCGTGTATCCAATATCACCGCATATCTCGTTGAAGGCAAGAATCTATACGTAAAGAGTTCTCGTAAGCCGTTGTCGGACATGCTGCCTCGAATGTTAACGGGCAGTGTCCCCAATGACGGCGGTAACCTGATTCTCTCCCAAGAGGAAGGGAATGAACTGATCAATAGGCACGCAACTGTTGCGGCCCTTCTTCATCCCTTTTTCGGTTCTAAGGACTTTTTACACGGCCACACTCGCAGCTGCCTGGTCATTCGTGATGATCAGGCGGACGCGGCCAAGGCTATTCCCGAGATCCGGTCTCGATTGGCTGAAGTTTCAAGATTGAGAGGCAAGAGCGAGAAGAGGGAAACGAGGGAAAACTTGGCAGGACTTCCTCACCGCTTTCAACACCGGGGAGACATACCGTCGAATCTGGCCATCATTGTGCCGTCTGTCACTTCCGAGCGCAGAGAATGGTTTCCGGTCGGAGTGCTTCCCAAAGGGACAGTGATCTCCAATCTTGCCTTCATGATTGTGGACGCTCCGGTCTGGAATATGGCTCTGATCGCATCAACTCTGCATCTGGTCTGGATCGGCACGGTCTGCGGCAAACTCGAAACGAGATATAGGTATTCCAACACCCTTGGCTGGCACACGTTCCCGGTTCCCACGCTTACACGCCAGAACAAGGCTGATCTAACCCGCTGCGCAGAGGACATACTGCTGGCGCGCGAGGTCCACTTTCCTGCAACCATCGCGGAACTCTATGACCCTGCACGAATGCCGGCAAATCTCAAGGCGGCACACGAACGCAATGACGAGGTTTTGGAGAGGATCTACATCGGGCGCCGGTTCAGGAATGACACCGAGCGGCTGGGAAATCTGTTCGAGATGTACGCAACAATGACGGAAGGCGGCAGTTGACTTCCTTGGGACTGTCAATTTCGCCGGAGCCACATCAGAAAGCCTTACTTGGCCACTTTACATAAAGGAGCAGGCCCCGTGACGCTGCCGCTCGCCAAGGCAACTACCGGCTCACATGATGTCCAATGATAGCGTTCGTTAATGCAAACAGCTAAAGTCCACAGACTCCGTAATATTCCGCTATATTGAGCCTCGTCCTAGAAGGGGCAGGGCGAGCATGCAAGGGCTAGCAGCGGGTAACGCCGGACGAATGCAACCGCCCGGCAAAGAGGCGCATGAACAACAACAAAAGTATTCCTTCGGTTTCAGTTACCTACGCTCGCACCGGCCGCTCCACGCAATCCAACGAACTGGGTATGCGGCCCATGCAGGAAAGGGCGTGGCAGAAGCGGGGAGAGCGGTATCTGCTGATCAAGTCACCGCCCGCCTCGGGAAAGAGCCGGGCGCTGATGTTCATTGCGCTTGATAAGCTTCAGAACCAAGGGCTTCGCCAGGCGGTCATCGTGGTGCCCGAAAAAACCATCGGCGCCAGCTTCAGCGACGTGCCCTTGAGTCAATTCGGATTCTTCAGCGACTGGGGCGTGGCGCCGCAATGGAACCTTTGCAATGCGCCCGGCACGGAGGGCGGCAAGGTCGAATCCGTCAGCAGGTTTCTCGAAAGCAGAGATTCGGTGCTGGTTTGCACCCACGCCACCTTCCGTTTCGCCGTCGATCGGTTCGGGGTTGAAGCCTTCGACGACCGCCTTATTGCGGTGGACGAGTTCCACCATGTCTCCGCCAATCCGGACAACAGGCTCGGATCGCATGTGGGCCAGTTGCTGGCCCGTGGCAAGACGCACATCGTGGCGATGACCGGATCGTACTTCCGGGGCGATGCCGAGGCTGTGCTGGCGCCCGAAGACGAGGCCAGGTTCGAGACGGTCACTTACACCTACTACGAACAGCTCAACGGCTATGAGCACCTGAAGCAACTCGACATCGGTTATTACTTCTACACCGGCAGCTACGTGAATGAAATTCTCCAGGTCCTTGATCCGTCGGTAAAAACCATCGTGCACATTCCCAGCGTGAACTCGCGGGAGAGCACAACGGACAAGATCAAGGAGGTCGAGCACATCCTCGGGGAATTGGGCGACTGGCAAGGCCGGGATGAGGAAACCGGCTTCCAGTTGGTCCGCTCGCCTGAAGGACGCCTGTTGAGAATTGCAGATCTGGTGGACGACACGCCCGGTACTCGCGAGCGTGTCGCCAGCGCGCTCAAGGACCCGGCCCGGAAGAACGACCGGGATCAAGTGGACATCATCATAGCGCTGGGCATGGCCAAGGAGGGATTCGACTGGATCTGGTGCGAGCACGCTCTTACCGTTGGCTACCGCTCAAGCCTCACGGAGGTGGTGCAGATCATCGGCCGCGCCACTCGCGATGCGCCCGGCAAGACACGCGCCCGCTTCACCAATTTGATCGCCGAACCGGATGCCTCCGAGCAAACCGTGACTGAAGCCGTGAACGACATGCTCAAGGCCATAGCCGCAAGCCTGTTGATGGAGCAGGTACTCGCGCCGCGCTTTGAATTCCGGCCCAAGGCGGCTGGCAGCGGTCCGATCGATGGATTTGATTATGGCGAGAATGGCTACGACGCCGGGACTTGCAACGTTGGTCATAACGAACAAACCGGCCAGTGCCTGATTGAAATAAAGGGGCTTGCGGAACCTTCAACGCGCGAGGGCCAGCGAATTTGCCGTGAGGACCTCAATGAACTGATTGCCACCTTCGCGCAAGAAAAGGCCGTTATCGAACGCGGCATATTCGATGCGGAGCTGGTGCCGGAAGAATTGACCCAGGTGCGAATGGGCAAGATCGTCAAGGACAAGTACCCGGATCTGGATGACGCCGATCAGGAAGCGATCCGACAGCATGCGATTGCCGCTCTGAACCTGAACCAGGGCGCGAAGGAACTCGCGTTGGAAGACGCGGATTCAGAAGAAAAGCGGAACACCGCGCTTATTGAAGGCGTACGCAAGTTTTGCATGGATGTTCGCGAGCTCGACATAGACCTAATTGATCGCATCAATCCTTTCGCTCAGGCCTACGCGATTCTCGGCAAATCGATGAATGAGGACAATCTACGGCAGATTGCAGCCGTCATTTCCGCGAGAAAATCGCCGCTCACGCTTGATGAGGCCCGTGAACTGGCCCAGCGGGCGTTAAAGTTCAAGCGTGAGCGCCACCGCCTGCCATCACTTGACGCAACCGATCCCTGGGAAAGGCGCATGGCCGAGGGAGTGAGCTTTCTGAGTCGAATGCAATCGCAACAGGCCGATGCCGCGAAGTAAGGAATTCACGCCGGAAGACGACGCGCTGCTTGCCGAGCTTGGGGTTGAAAAAACTCCCGCCACGAAAGCCAGCCGGACGCCGCGCGAACAGCGCATCATCGCCGGTTTCGAGGAAATTCAGCGCTTTGTAACGGAAAATGGCCGAACGCCTCAGCATGGTGAGGAGCGGGGCATATTTGAGCGCTTGTACGCGGAGCGGCTTAATCGGATTCGGCAGCAGGAGGAATCCCGGAATTTACTGGCTCCATTGGACAACCAGGGACTGCTCGCTGATTCAATCGAGGATGTTGAGGCGCCCATCGACCAATTGGACGATGATGCCCTGCTGGCCGAACTGGGCGTTACCGAAAGTTCGAGCGATATTGAACAACTCCAGTATGTGCGAACAGCGGCGGAGAAGCGCGCGGCGGAAGAAATTGCCAGCCGACAGACATGTCCAGATTTTGCGAAATTCCAACCACTTTTTGAACAGGTGCAGGATGAACTCGACGGCGGCATTCGCGAAACACGTCCCTTTGAGCTGAAGGCGGAAATCGAGCCAGGGCGATACTTTATCGTAGGCGGCCATAAGGCCTATGTCGCCAGCAAAAGCGAAGTGTTCACCAACGCGCAAGGACGGCGAGACGCGCGCCTGCGCGTGGTATTCGACAACGGCACGGAAAGTAACATGCTGATGCGGTCACTTCAGCGGGCGCTGCACAAGGACAAGACAAGCCGGCGAATCATGGAGGCCACCGATGGCCCGCTCTTCGCGGGAAGTACAGACAGGGGCGATGTCGCTACCGGAACGATCTACGTGCTGCGAAGCAGATCCGAGGACCCCTATATTGCGCGAAACCGTGAAATCCTGCACAAGATCGGCGTCACCGACACCAGCGTCAAGCAGCGGATCGCGGGTGCCCGGCTACAGCCAACTTTCCTGATGGCCGATGTAGACGTTGTAGCGACCTACAAGCTCTACTACATCAACCGAATCAGGCTGGAAAGGCTGATCCACCGGGTGTTTGCTCCCGCGCGGCTGCATATGAAGATCATGGATCGTTTCGGCAATCCGGTGGCGCCGCGCGAATGGTTCCTGGTTCCTCTGCACGTGATTGACCTGGCGGTAGAAAAAATCAAGGACGGCACACTCGTTGATTATGTCTACGAACCAGAGAAAGCAGCCCTGACGCTGCGGTGATAGAGCCCCCATTGAGTATCTACAATTCCATGATTGCCGTAGTTGCGTTAAGGAAATAAGTTCAGAGTTCAACCGAAAAGCAATTCAGTCGCATTACGTGATGAAACGCGTGGGATTATGCGTATGTCCGTGTCGCTCATTGGGATAGACTTGCGGCATGGATTGGATGACGGCAGTTGCTCTGGCGACATTGATCGTGGGCC
>JAPPHC010000065.1 GCA_028821145.1 Gammaproteobacteria bacterium
GGCCACCAACGCGCTTCTGGAACGGCGCGGAGAGCCCACGCTGCTGTTGGTGAACCGGGGATACGCGGATGCATTGCTGATCGGCTACCAGAACCGGCCGGATCTGTTCGCCCTGGAGATCCGGCGGCCGTCCGCGCTGTACGCGGACGTGCTCGAGGCCGAAGGGCGTGTCGACGCCGAAGGGCAAGAGCTGGCGCCGCTCGACGCCGACGCGCTTCTTGACGGACTCACGGCGGCCCGCCGGCGGGGGCTGAAGTCGGTCGCCGTCTGTTTCATGCATGCCTGGCGCAACCCGGAACACGAACGGCAGGCCGGCCGGCTGGCGGCGCAGGCGGGTTTCGACCAGGTGTCGCTTTCGCACGAGGTATCGCCCCTGATCAAGCTGGTAAGCCGCGGCGACACCACCCTGGTCGATGCGTACCTCTCGCCGGTGCTGCGACGCTACATCCGCGGACTACGCGACGGGCTGACGAGCAAGCGGATCGCTCCGCGCAACCTGGCCTTCATGCAAAGCAACGGCGGGCTGGTCGAAGCCGGCCGGTTCCGGGGCAAGGACGCGATCCTATCCGGGCCGGCGGCCGGTGTGGTGGGGGCCGTGCGCACCGCGCGGCAGGCTGGCCATGAAAAATTGATCTGCTTCGACATGGGCGGAACCTCCACCGACGTGGCGCTTTACGCCGGCGGCTACGAGTACGTGACGCACAACGAAATCGCGGGGGTGCGCTTGCGCGCGCCGATGCTCAAGGTCCACACCGTGGCCGCGGGGGGCGGTTCCGTTCTGCGCTATCAATCCGGCAGGTTCCTCTCCGGACCGCTCTCCGCGGGCGCCAACCCCGGGCCCGCCTGCTATCGCAACGGCGGTCCGCTGACTGTAACCGATGCGAACCTGGTGCTGGGGCGCATTCAGCCGCGCATGTTTCCGAGTGTATTCGGCGAGGATGGGCGGCAGCCGCTGGACGAGGAAGCGTCGCGGGAGGGATTCGCGAAACTGGCCGGGGAAGTGTTCGAAGACAGCGGCAGGCGCATGAGCGCTGAAGAGGCCGCCGAAGGATTCCTCCGGGTCACCATCAACCAGATGGCCTCCGCGATCGAGAAGATATCCGTACAGCGAGGCGAGAACCCGGCCGAGTTCGCCCTGTGCTCCTTCGGCGGGGCGGGCGGACAGCACGCCTGCGCCATCGCCGAGGAACTGGGCATGGACACCGTGCTGCTTCATCCCCTGGCGGGGGTGCTGTCGGCACTTGGGCTGGGGCTGGCGCCGTTGCGCGCTTACCGGCAGGAGGCGCTGGAAGCCGGACTGGATGCGGAAACCGTCGAACTCATGAAAGCCGCCTTTGCGCGGCTTGGAAACGAATGCCGGCGGGAACTGGTGGAAGCGGACATTGAGCCGGGAAACCTGTCGTTCGAATACGTGGCCGAAATCCGCGTAAGGGACTCGGACAACACGCTTCCCATTTCCGTGGAGGGCGGGACCGCCGGGCTGACGGATCTGCAGCGGCGGTTCTCCGAAGCGCATCGGGCCCGCTTCGGAATCGAGCCGCCCGGGGCGGCGCTGGTCGTGGAAGCGATTCGCGTGCAGGCCAGCGGCGATACCGGCGAGGAATACCGATGGGAACCCGGCAACGTTCCCGATCCCTCGCAGGAGCCTCGGCCCGCCTTTACGGCGAAGACCGTGTTCGGGGGGGCCGGGCATGACACGCCCACCTACCGGCGGCGGGACCTGGGCCCCGGACATTCCATCACGGGCCCGGCCATCATTTCCGAGGACCACGCCACCACGGTCGTTCCGCCGGGCTGGCAGGCGTCGGCGCAGCCCGGGGGTCACCTGGTCCTTGCCCGCCTCGCGCGCCAGGACCGTATCGAGGCCACCGGCGACGTTCCCGATCCGGTGCTGCTGGAAGTGTTCAACAACCGCTTCATGCACATTGCCGAACAGATGGGGGCGGTGCTGGAAAACACCGCGCACTCGGTCAACATCAAGGAACGGCTGGACTTTTCCTGCGCCCTGTTCGATTCGAGCGCCGAACTGGTGGCCAACGCGCCGCACATGCCGGTGCATCTCGGGTCGATGGACGCCAGCGTCAAGGCGGTCCTCACCGCCCGCAAGTCCGGCCCACGCCCGGGCGAGGCCTACCTGGTGAACGCGCCCTACAACGGCGGCACGCACCTGCCCGACCTCACGGTGGTTTCCCCGGTGTTTCTCGAGAACGCGGAAGCGGCGGATTTTTTCGTGGCCTCGCGGGCGCATCACGCCGACATCGGCGGGATCACGCCGGGCTCCATGCCCCCCGACAGCCGGCACATCGATGAAGAGGGCGTGCTGTTCGACAACTTCCTGCTGGTGTCGGGGGGGCGCCTTGAGGAAGCGCGCCTCAATGCGGCGCTCACGGGCGGTCCCTGGCCGGCGCGCAATCCGGCCCGCAACCTGGCCGACATCAAGGCGCAACTCGCGGCCAACGCCAAGGGCGCAAGCGAACTGAAGGCGCTTGTGGGCCATTACGGCGCATCAACCGTGCGCTCCTACATGGTCCATGTTCGCGACAACGCCGAGGAGTCGGTGCGGCGCGTGATCGACCGGCTGGAGGACGGGCGGTTCGAATGCACGATGGACGGCGACGAACGGATCGTCGTGGATATCCGCATCGACCGGCGCCGGCGGGAGGCCGTCATCGACTTCAGCGAATCCAGCGGACAGTCCGAGGGCAACTTCAACGCGCCCTCGCCGATCTGCCGGGCCTGCGTGCTCTACGTGTTCCGCTCGCTGGTGGGCGCGGAGATCCCGATGAATTCCGGCTGCATGAAGCCGCTACGCATTATCCTTCCCGAAGGCACGCTGCTGAATCCCCGCTGGCCGGCCGCGGTGGTTGCCGGCAACGTGGAGACCTCGCAGTGCGTGGTGGACACGCTGTACGGCGCGCTGGGGGTGATGGCGGCGGCCCAGGGAACGATGAACAACGTCACTTTCGGAAACGACCGGTACCAGTACTACGAGACCGTCTGCGGAGGCAGCGGGGCGGGGCCCGAATTCGACGGGGCCTCCGCCGTACACACGCACATGACCAATTCGCGCCTCACCGACCCCGAAGTGCTGGAGTTGCGGTTCCCCGTGCTGCTGCGCGAGTTCCGCCTCCGCTCCGGCAGCGGCGGGAGCGGGCGGCACAGCGGCGGGGACGGCGCGCTGCGTCGCATCGAATTCCTTCAGCCGATGGAACTGGCCATCCTGTCGAACCGGCGCCGGACCGTGCCGTTCGGATTGGCGGGGGGCGGGGACGGCTCGCCCGGCCGCGCCCGGGTGCTGCGCTCCAGCGGCGGCGTCACCGAACTGACCGCGCGCGACCGGACCCGCGTGGAGCCGGGAGACCAGTTCATGATCGAAACGCCGGGAGGCGGTGGTTACGGCGCCCCGGAGAACACGCCCGATGTTTGACATCGCGCTGGTCACCACGATCCTCGTGATCGCGCTGGTGCTGTTCGTCACCGAGGCCCTGCGCATGGACATCGTGGCGCTGCTCGTGGTGGGCGCGCTTACCGTCACCGGCCTGGTCACGCCGGCACAGGCCGTGGCCGGCTTCAGCAACGAGGCCGTCATCACGCTGTGGGCCATGTTCATCATCAGCGAGGGATTGCTGCGCACCGGCGTCGGCGATCTGATCGGGCGCTACCTCATGCGCGTGGCGGGCCGCAACGAAGCAGCGCTGGTGGCGGTGATCATGCTGGCTTCGGGCGGGCTGTCGGCGTTCATGAACAACATCGGCGTGGCGGTGCTGATGCTGCCCGTCGTAATGGGACTGGCGCGGCGCGCGCGCGTGCCGGCCTCGCGGCTGCTGATGCCGCTGTCATTTGGGTGCTTGCTCGGCGGCCTCACCACCCAGATCGGAACCCCGCCGAACCTCCTGGTCAGCGCGTCACTGGCGGAGCAGGGCGATTTCCGGTTCCAGCTGTTCGACTTCCTGCCCGTGGGCGGGGCCGCCCTGGTGGGGGGCGTGCTGTTCTTCGTGCTCTTCGGCCGCCGGCTGCTGCCGACCCGCGAGGCGGGCGAATTCACCAGGACGCGCAGCCAGCGCAACCTCAGGGCTCTCTACGGACTGCGGGAATTCATGTTCACGGTTTCCCTGAGCAGCGCTTCCGGGCTCGCCGGACGCACGCTGGCGGAGAGCCGGATAGCGGCGCTGGGACTGATCGTCATCGCCATAGAGCGGGGCCGGCGCATCATCCGGCTGCCAGCGCGCCAGTCGGCGCTCAAGGCGGGCGACCGGCTTCTGGTGCAGGGCAAGCGCGAGTACATCGAAGAGTTGCGCGCGTGGCAGAGCGTCATCGGCAAGGGCGAGACGGTGCCCGCCAACCTGCCCCTGACCGAGAACCTCCGGATGGTGCAGGCGCGCGTCGCCGAGGGTTCCCCGCTGATACAGAACCCCGTAAACCGGCAAGACCTGCAACTGAAGACCCGCGGCCTGGCCATCGCGCTTCGGCGCGGGAACCGCGTGCGCCGCTCCGGGCTGAGCCGTCTGCCGCTGCGCGCCGGCGACTTCGTCCTTCTCCAGGGCCGGGTGGAAACGGCGGACCTGGCCCGGAGGACGGAGGAGTTCGATGAGGTGATCGAACTCGACCAGGGGACGCTGGAGCGACTTTACCGGCCCAACGAACGGCTGATCAGCGTTCGCGTTCCCGCCGGTTCGCCGCTGGTCGGCCTGGCCTACGGCGAATCCCGCCTGGCCGAAGCGCTGGAGTTCCGGCTGCTGGCCATCAACCGCGAAGACGAAGTCAACTTCATCCCGGATCCGGATGAAGTGCTGCGCGAGGACGACCGCCTGCTTCTTCAGACGCGCAACGAGGACCTGGAAACACTGCGCGCGGTCCAGGAACTCGAAATCGAAGAGGAAATGACGCCGGCCCTGAACCTCTACGCCACCGACCGGCTGGCCACCGAGGAAGTCACGCTGGCGCCGCTGTCACGCCTTGGCGGCCGCACGGCGGGAGAAATGGGTTTCAACGAGAAGTACGGCCTGGAACTGGTGGCGATCCGGCGCGCCGGGCAGACCCTGCACACCGATCTGCAGACGGAACGGCTGAACTTCGGCGATGCGCTGCTGCTGGTGGGGCCGCGCAACAATCTCCGCCGGCTGGCCAGGGATCCCTCGTTCATCGAGGTGACCCCCTTCGTTCCCCGCCGCCCGCGGAAGCGTTACGCCGGACTGATCATGATCGGCGTGATCGGCGCCGTGCTGACCGGCTGGCTGCCGATTTCCATCGCCGCCCTGATCGGCGCGACCCTCATGGTGCTGATCCGCTGCCTCAGCATGGAAGACGCCTATCGGGCCATCGACTGGCGGGCGGTCTTCCTCATCGCGGGCATGCTGCCTTTGGGAACGGCGCTGGCCAACACCGGCGCGGCCCGGCTGCTGGCCGGCACCGCGGTCGACCTGCTGGGGGCGCTGGGGCCCTGGTACGTGATAGGCGGGCTTTACCTGGTTACCGCACTGGCCACGATGATCGTGCCCACCGCCGCGCTGGTGGTGCTGATGTCGCCGGTGGTGCTGTCGGCCAGCGCCTCGCTGGGGATCGCGCCCACGACGGCGATGATGGCCATGGCCATGGCGGCGTCGGCCAGCTTCACCAGCCCGATTTCGCATCCGGCCAATATCCTCATCATGGGTCCCGGCAACTACCGGTTCAACGACTATATCCGGGCAGGCATTCCGCTTACGCTGCTCGTGTTCGTCATCGTGATGCTGCTGCTGCCGATCTTCTGGCCGCTGCAGCCGGCCGTTTCGTAGTGCCGGGCGAATCGGTGCTGATCGTCGGCGGCGGCCAGGCCGCGGCTCAACTGGTCGTCTCGCTTCGGCTCGGCGGCCACGGCGGGCCGATAACGCTGGTCAGCGACGAGAGCGCGCCTCCCTATCAGCGCCCGCCGCTTTCCAAGCAGTACCTGGCCGGCGAACTCGAGCGCGAGCGGCTGCTGCTTCGCCGGGCGGAGTACTACGAGTCCAGGGACGTGGAACTGCGCCTGGGCCGCCGGGTGCTGTCCGTGGACCGCGGCCACAAGCTTGCGGTGCTGGACAACGGCGAGGAGCTCCGCTACGACCGCCTGGTGCTGGCCACCGGAAGCGTTTTGCGCAAGCTCGATGCGCCGGGCTCGGATCTGCCCGGCATCCACTATCTGAGGTCGCTGGACGACGCCGACGCGCTGCACGAGGAACTTGCTCCGGGACGGCGGATCGTCATTGTGGGCGGAGGGTACATAGGGCTGGAAGTGGCGGCCACGGCGGCGAAGGCCGGCGCCGAAGTCACCGTCCTGGAGGCCGAGGAGCGGGTGATGAGCCGCGTGGCCAGCGCCGCCGTTGCCGATTGGCTCACCGGCCTGCACCGGCAATCCGGCGTGCGCATTCGGGTGGGGGAGCAGGTCCGGGGTTTCGCTGGGCGCAGGCGCGTCGAGGCGGTCGAAACGGGCAATGGCCCGTTCGCCGCCGATGCCGTGGTGGTGGGCATCGGCGTGCTCCCGTCGGCGGACCTGGCCCGCGAGTGCGGTCTTGGTGAAGACGACGGCATCCTGGCCGACGAGCACTGCCGGACCGAAGACGAAGCTGTGCTGGCGGCGGGCGACTGTGCGCGCGCGGTCAATACCGCCCTGGGCTTCGCCGTGCGCCTGGAATCGGTGCAGAACGCCGTGGACCACGGCCAGGTGGCCGCCTCGGTGATCCTGGGCGATCCGAAACCCTATTCCGGCGTCCCCTGGTTCTGGTCGGACCAGTTTCACGCGAAGCTGCAGATCGCGGGACTCGCCCGGCCCGCGGACGAAACCATCCTGCGCGGCGATCCAACCTCCGGCAGTTTCGCGGCGTTCCGCCTGCGCGACGACCGGTTGACCGCGGTGGAGGCCGTATCCAGTCCACGGGATTTCATGGCGGGGAAGAAACTGATCGCCTCCGGCTCCGCCCCGGACCCCGTTCAATTGATCGACGAGTCCGTTGCCCTCAAGGACCTGATCCAGGCGTGACAAGTCACCAGGCCCGCCACACCCAATAGGGGGCGAACGCGGCCGATTTCCCGATTGCCGGGCGGGCGTTCGCCCGGCACATTCGGTGCATGGATCCGCGGGCGATCGGCAATGGCGGGCGGCTGGCGCAGGCGCGCGCGCTGGCGGCGATTGCCGTACGCGGCGAAGCGGAGCCCCAACGCTGGCGCGGCTACTTCGAGCGGCTGCTCAGCGGCAAAACGATCGGGCCGCTGCCGTTCGATCCCGGAGGGCCGTTTACGACAAGCCATGCCGTCTCGGGACAATATGCCTGCCGCCTGCAGGTCGGCCCGGACGAATCTCCCGACTCCGGCGGTCCTGCGCTGCGGACATTTCGCGACTGTCTGGCGCAACCGGGAGAGCGCGACGTCGCGATAGGGGTCGACCTCTCCGGGATTGTCCCGAATCAGTTCGGCGCCTGGCTCGACGCGCTGATCCGCGAGATCCGGAGGCTGGCCGAAATCCGGTCCGCAGTTCCTCCGGTGGTCTTTTCCCTGCGCGCCGAACATCCGGCGTGCCGCACCCTGCTCAATGCCGTGGAGGATCCGGGCGGGACAGGCACGCGCGCGGCGTTGCGGGTGGACGCGGGAACCTTCCGCGAGAAAGCGCTGTGGGAGGAACTGGTTTGCGCCAGTCACGGCAATCCGCGCATCGACCTGGTCCTTGCGGGCCGGAAGCAGCCGCTGACGGACCTGATGGGAAGCGAGAGGCCGGACACGATCATGCCGCTGAGCCTGTTCGAGGCCCCTGCCGACACCGCCTGGCTGGGCATGCAGTTCGACTTGAGCACGATCCCCGCGGAGCAGATCGGGCGCGGCACCGGACACCTGAAGAAGCTGGTTCGGGTTGGAGTGCGGCTGGCCGACAACCTGATCGATGCCGTGACATGGCCTTCGGAGCAACTGCGCAGCGACGCCCTGGCCAATCGCCGGCTTGCCGCGCACGTCACCGGGATCGGGGACCTGGTGCTGCGCCACGGGCTGGACCCGGCGTCTTTCTCCACGCTGCGACTCCTGCAACGCTGGCTGACGCTGTTCAAGCGCCAGTTGCTGCGCGAATCCCTGCGCCTGGCTCAGGAGCGCGGCCCGTACCCGGCGCTCAATGCGGAACAACTGGTGCGCACGCTTGCCCCGCGCTACGGGGATGTCGGCGCGCGCCGGATCATCTCCCGGCGTAGCCCGCGCCACCGACAGCTTCTAGCGCTGTCGCCGTACTGCGTACTGCCGCGCCAGGCAAACGCGATTCCGGCCCGCCGGTGGCTGAATCTGCTGCCGGTCGTCCGTGTTGCGGACAATCTCACGATGCACGGCAGCCAGGTTCGCTCGCTTCTCGACCGGGCCGATTACGAGCGCCTGCTCCGTTCGACCTGGGCCTTGCTGCGCGCCGGTCAGGGCCCCTGAAACAACCACCCCGGGCGAAACCGGGGCTGCTACCATAGCGGCCTCCGTTCTGCTGGAGGGTCAGGCCTTGCCGGAGTTCCCGGGCGCACACGCACTGATGGTGATGCTGCTCACCGTGTTCGCGCTGTACCTGTTTACCCGCGACCGGATTCCCCTGGAAACCGCCGGCATGGGCGTGTTGCTTGTGCTGCTGCTGGCATTCCACTTCTGGCCGCTGGAGCAGGACGGCGAACTTATCCGGCCAACGGACTTCCTTCTCAACCTGGGCCATGAAGCGCTCGTTACGATTACGGCGCTGCTGGTGGCCGGCAAGGGTCTCGAGACCACCGGCGCGCTACGCCCGGTGGCCCTGTTCTTCACCCGGCTCTGGACCCGACAACCGCTGCTCGCCGCGCTGCTGACGCTGGTCGGCTCGGCCGCTTTCAGCGCGTTCGTCAATAACACGCCGGTGGTGGTGATGCTGCTTCCGGTACTTACGGCCGCGGCGCTGCACGCCAAGCAGGCGCCGTCGTCGATTCTGCTGCCGATGGGGTTCGCGACCCTGATCGGCGGCATGTCCACGGTGATCGGCACGTCCACCAATCTGCTGGTAGTGAAGCTGGCCGAGCAGGACCTGGGGCTTCCCGCTTTCGGAATGTTCTCGTTCAGCCTGCCGGTGCTGTTGGTGGGAAGCGTTGCCATGTTGTTCCTGTGGCTCGTTGCGCCCCGCCTGGTGCCGGAGCGCACGCTGCCACTGGCCAAGGCAAACCTTCTCTTTACCTCCACGCTGATCATCGAGCCGGGCGGCTTCGCGGACGGCAAGACGGTCGCGGAGATTCGGGCCCGCACCAATAACGAAATGCTGATTACCCGGATCGTGCGCGGAAACAACGTGTTCCTGCACGGGCTTGACACGCTGCAGATCAGGGCCGGGGACCGCCTGTTCGTGCGCGACACGATGGAGCGCCTGAGCGAATACGAAGAGACGCTCGGCGCCTCGCTGCCGCATGGCGCAGACCGGTTCCGCGACGAACCCCAGCAGATCGCGGAACTCGTGGTGACGCGGGGCTCGCCGCTGGACAAGCGCAGCGTGCGCGCGGCCCACCTCGACGAGATCTACGGGCTGGTGCCGCTGGCCATCCATCGCTCCGGCGCGCGCGAGGCGCCCACGCACGACCTGCTGAACGCGCGGCTCAGCACGGGAGACGTGTTGCTGGTGCAAGCATCGCGCGCCGAAATCCGCCGCCTCGCCACGGAATCCGCAATGCTGGTGCTGGGCCGGGTCGTGGAGCTGCCCCGCGCCGGCAGGGCCAAGGCCGCGGTGGGGATCATGGCGGCCATCATCGTCCCGGCAGCGCTGGGCTGGGTACCGATCGTGCTCACTGCCGTCACCGGAGCCGGTCTGATGATCGCGGCCAAGTGCCTGAGCTGGAGAAACGTGCGCGACGCCTTCAACGTGCCTCTCACCATCATCATCGTGGCCAGCCTGAGCCTCGGCCAGGCCCTGATCAAGACCGGCGCGGCCGACTGGCTGGCGCAGGTGTTCGTGGTGCTTTCGGGCGACCTGCCGATTCCGCTGATACTCAGCGGCCTGATGCTTCTGATGGCGATACTGACCAACATCGTGTCCAACAATGCCGCGGCCATCATCGGTACGCCGATCGCATACTCGTTCGCCACCGGCCTCGGCGCACCGGTAGAGCCCTTCATCCTGGCGGTGATATTCGGCGCCAACATGAGCTTCCTAACGCCGATCGGTTACCAGACCAATCTGCTGATCATGAGCGCGGGAGGCTACCGGCGCCTGGACTTTCTGCGCATCGGCGCGCCGCTCACCCTGATCATGTGGCTGGGCTTCTCCCTGCTGCTGCCCATGATGTACCCGCTTTAGGCGCCTCCTCGAAGTACGCAGTGAACGCCCAAACCGAAACGCTCCGTTCCATGATGGAGCGGCTGCTGGCCGGCCAGGATCTCTCCGAGGGCCAGGCCGAGGCTGCGATGCACGAACTGGCCGCAGGAGAAGCCGAACCGGCGCTGGCCGGCGCGCTGCTCGCGACGCTGCGCCTGAAAGGGGAGAGCGCCGCGGAGTTGCGTGGATTCGCGCGGGCAATGCGCGCGCTGGCGATCAGGCCGGAACTGCCGGCTGGCGCCCCGGTTGCCGACGTGGTCGGCACCGGCGGCGACGGTTCCGGCAGCATCAATCTCTCCACCGGCGCCGGTCTGCTGACAGCCTCCTGCGGAGTGCGAATCGCCAAGCACGGCAATCGGGCGGTTTCGAGCAAGACCGGCAGCGCCGACGTTCTCCAGGCCCTCGGGCTGGACTGGCCGAATACCGCAGAGGAAGTCACGCAATCCCTTGCGGCCTACGGCTTCGCCTTTATGTTCGCGCCCTATTTCCACCCGGCGATGAAGTCGATCGCGCCGATACGGGCGGCGCTGGGCGTGCGCACGGTTTTCAACCTGCTGGGGCCCCTGGCCAATCCGGCGCGGCCTCCCTTCATGCTGGTCGGGGCGTTCAGCCGCGAAGCGGCGACCCTGATGGCGGACACGCTGAGCGGCCTGGACATCGAGCGCTGCTTCGTCGTGCACGGCGAACCCGGCTGGGACGAGCCGACGCCGGTAGGCAAATTCCTGCTGATCGACGTTCGTCCCGGCGAGGTCCGCGGGCGCGCCGTGGATCCCGCCGATTTCGGCATTCCGCGCTGCAAACCATCCGACCTGGCGGGCGGCGAACGCGATTACAACGCCGCCACGCTGGAGGGCGCACTGCGCGGCAAGGGAGCCGAGGCGCTGAACGACGCGCTGGTCCTGCAGGCGGGCCTGGTGCTGGAACTCGTCGGCGCAGCCAGCAGCTTACGCGAAGGCCTGGGCGCGGCGCGGGATGCACTGCAGTCGGGTGCAGCGGGCGGCCTGCTGGAGGACATGCGAGGCGCAACGGCGCCATGAGCGGGGAATTTCTCGAGCGCATGGCGGAATTCAGCCGCAGGCGCTCCGGCAAAGCGAAGGAGCGCATGGCCGAGGACGAGTTGCGCCGCCGGGTCGAGCGGCTGCCACCTCCGCCGGACCTGGCCTTCTCGCCCGATGGTTTTGACCTGATCGCTGAGATCAAGCCGCGCTCCCCCAGCGAGGGCCGATTGACCGGCGCCGATTTCTCGCCGGTCGGGCTTGCCCGGCAATATGCTTCGGCGGGCGCGGCAGCACTGTCGGTCCTCACCGAACCCAGCCGCTTCGGCGGGTCGCTCGAGTTGCTGGCGGAAGTCGCAAAGGCTGCCGGGCGCACGCCCGTCATGCGCAAGGATTTTCTGGTCGATCCTTACCAGGTGCTCGAGGCGCGATTGCATGGCGCGTCGGGCGTGTTGCTGATTGTGGGCATGACCGATGACGCGAACACCGAAGCAATGCTCGGGACCGCCCTGGCCTGCGGCATGTTTTCGCTGCTGGAGGCGTTCGAGAACGCGGAACTCGAGCGTGCACGGGAAATGGCCGCGCGCGTTGACGCGCCTCGCGACGAGGTATTGCTGGGACTGAATTGCCGCGACCTGCGCACCCTGAAGGTGGACCGTGGGCGGTTCGAACACGTCGACCCCTTCGATGCAGGCGGCTACCGGATGATTGCCGAGAGCGGAATCGAGGATGCGCGGCAGGCGGGCGAACTGGCCGCACGCGGCTGGGACGGCCTGCTGATCGGCACGGCCCTGATGCGCGCTGCGGATCCGCGCGAGCTGGCCGCCGGCATGCTGGCCGAAGGCCGCCGGAGAAGGCGGCCTTGAGCCTGTTCGTGAAAATTTGCGGGGTGACCCGTCCCGATGCGGTGGAGGCAGCGGTAGAGGCGGGCGCCAATGCGATCGGCTTCAACTTCCATCCGCCCTCACCGCGGTGCCTTTCCCCGCAGCGGGCTACGGCGCTGGCCGAACCGGTTCCCGAGCATGTGCAGCGCATTGCGGTTATGCTGCGCCCGCAACAAGCGGAGTGGGACGAGGTGTTCGAGGGTTTCAGACCGGATTGCCTGCAGGCGGATGCCGACTGCCTGGCGGAACTGCGCCTGCCCGACGATGTCGGGAGGCTGCCTGTGTACAGGGACCATGAGCAATTCGATACCGACAATTTCTCGATTGAAATTCCCTGCCTTTTCGAGAGCGCCGTGAGCGGTAAGGGTCGTCCGCCGAGTTGGGAGCGGGCGACGCTCCTGGCGCGCCGCGCCCGGGTGATGCTGGCCGGCGGTCTTGATCCCGAGAATGTCGGCAAGGCCGTTCGCCGCGTGCGTCCATGGGGCGTGGACGTGAGCTCCGGCGTGGAATCAAGCGCCGGCGTGAAGGACCCCCGTCGGGTGCGCGCCTTCATTCGCGCCGCCCGGCAGGCGGACTTGTCCTGATGAAGATTGCCGCATCCGAAGGTCCCGCCCTGCTCGCCGCCCTGGTCGGCGGCGATCTGCCGGACGCCGACGGCCGGTTCGGTCCCTTCGGCGGCCGGTTCGCACCGGAAACTCTGATGCCCGCGCTTTCCCGGCTGGAAGAGGCGGCGCGCGAGTTCTTCGCCGACGGCGGCGCATGCGAAGCCCTCGACAGGGAGCGGCGCCAGTGGATCGGCCGGCCTACCCCGCTGACACGGGCCCATCACCTCGAAGAAGCCTGGGGCGCGCAGGTCTGGCTCAAGCGCGAGGACCTGGCGCACACCGGCGCTCACAAGATCAATAACGCTTTGGGCCAGGCGCACCTGGCTCTCAAGCTCGGCGCCCGCCGAGTGGTGGCGGAAACCGGCGCGGGACAGCATGGCGTGGCGGCCGCGGCCGCCTGCGCGCGCGTGGGGCTGCCGTGCAGCGTTTACATGGGCGTGCTCGACATGGAGCGGCAAGCGCCCAATGTCCAGCGCATGCACCAGCTTGGCGCGGAGGTCGTGGCCGTGGACAAGGGAGACCGGACCCTGCGGGCGGCGACCGACGAGGCCTTCCGCACCTGGGTGGCCGATCCCGAGGGAGTCTACTACCTGCTGGGATCGGCAGTGGGCCCGCATCCCTATCCCTGGCTGGTGCGCGAGCTGCAGAGAGTCATCGGCGACGAGGCGCGCTCGCAGTTCGCCGAACAGGCAGGGGGGCTGCCCGACGCGATATTCGCCTGCGTCGGCGGCGGTTCCAACGCGATCGGCCTGTTCCACGCCTTCCTCGGCGACGAAGAGGTTCGCATCTACGGCGTGGAAGCGGGCGGAAAGAGCCTGGATCCCGGAGAAAACGCCGCTTCGCTGTCTGCCGGCCGGCCCGGCGTCCTGCATGGCAGTTACTCCATGCTGCTCTACGACGACGACGGCCAGGTGCTGGAAACCTCGTCGATCTCCGCCGGTCTGGACTATCCGGGCGTCGGCCCGGAGCACGCGCTGTTACAGGCGCTTGGCCGGGTCAGTTATGTAACGGCGGACGACTCCGAAGCGCTGGAGAGCCTGGCCGAGTGCTGCAAGCTGGAAGGCATACTGCCGGCGCTGGAGCCGGCCCACGCGTTCTTCGCCGCGCGCCGCTGGGCAGCCGAAAACTCCGGCACGCGCATACTGATCGGTCTCTCCGGGCGCGGCGATAAGGACATGCCCACGCTCACCACGGTGGGGCAGGTCAGTTGAGGACGCGGTAGCCCCGGCCGCGCAGGCACTCGCGCAGCACCTGGCGATGCTCGCCGACGGCGGAAACGCCGGCCACGGTTCCACCGTACACGGCGCCGACACCGGCCGCCTGCCCGATGCCCGTCTTGTTGGCGCCGGAAACCGCGCCGCCAACAGCGCCCACGGCTGCGCCGCCGACTGCGCCGGTAGCTACGTGCCTGCCGACCGGCACCTCATCCGCGTAGCGCCGGCAGTCGGCAAGATCGGCCTCATACCGATTACGGTCAACGCCCTGCAGATCGACGATGGCGCCGCTGGGATCCTTCATCGTCGAACACGCGGTAACGAGCAGAAAGCACGGTAGCAAGACAAGGCGTTTCATGAGCAACTCCCTTCGTGACGGACCTGTACATGAAAGAGATGCCGCTGCCCCCCCGGGGGTTGCATCGGCGCCCGCGCCGGATTGCGGGCGGGCACGCCGTACCGGACAATGTACCCCCGTGAACACTCCCGTTACCGGCGCTGAGCGCCTCCGAAACGCGATCACTGACGCGCCCTCCCCGGCGCTGTTGCCGTTCTTCACCGCCGGCCACCCGAGCCGGGACGACTTTCATTCCACGCTGAGCAAGCTCGCCGATGCGGGCGACGCGGTCGAAATCGGCGTTCCGTTCTCCGATCCCATGGCGGACGGCGTGACCATCCAACGCGCCAGCGAAACGGCCCTGGCCAACGGCGTTTCGCTGGACTGGATCCTGCGGGAACTGAAGGCGCATGGTGATCCGGGCGCACCGCTGGTGCTGATGAGCTACTACAACCCGCTGCTTGCCTACGGCCTGGAGAACCTCGCCGGGCGTTGCGGCGAGTGCCACGTGGGTGGCCTGATCGTGCCAGACCTGCCCTGGGAGGAATGCGAGCGCATCCGGGAACTGTTTGAGGATCACGGCGTCGGGCTGGTCCAGATGGTCACGCCGGCAACGCCCGCCGAGCGGATGCGGACCCTGTGTCGCGGCAGCGGCGGGTTCGTCTATGCCGTGACGGTCACCGGCGTGACCGGCGGCGAGCGCCGGGTGTCGAAGGAAATGACGGCCTACATGCAGAGGGTCGGCGAGTGTTCCGCGCTGCCCGTGTGCGCCGGCTTCGGCGTGCGCAGCGCCGCACAGGTGCGCACGCTGGCAGGTGTGGCGGACGGCGTTATCGTGGGCTCGGCGGTCGTGGACTGCCTCGAGCGCGGCG
>JAPPHC010000031.1 GCA_028821145.1 Gammaproteobacteria bacterium
CGGCAAGACCCTGGCGGCCAACCAGCTCAGGGAAGGCGAAACGGTGCTGGAAAGCAGGGCCGCGCTGCTCCTGAGCCCGGCCGAATTGCCGGCCGCAAGAAAAGACTGGGTGGATCTGCTCAAACGCCGCATGGACGGCGTAATGCAGGCCCGCGAAACCAAGTACATCATGCTTCACGCGCCGCGCTCCGCCCTGCCCGTCATCGCGGAGCTGCTGCCCGGCTCCGAGGCCCCCACCATCATGCCGCTGGACGGGCGCGATGATCGGGTGGCCGTGCATGCGGTTTGCCGGGAAAGCGTATTCTGGGAGACGCTGGAGGCCCTCAAGGATGCGGGCGCCAGTTCCGTGCTGGTGCTGCCGGTGGAGAAGATGCTGGAATGACTGCGATCCCGCCCGTCTACCGCTGGAACGCGCTGGACGAAAGCCAGCGCGCGTCGGTCCTCGAGCGGCTTGCCGCTCCCGCCGACCCTGCGCTGGAGGCGCGCGTGAAGGACATCATGGACCGGGTGCGCACCGGCGGGGACAGGGCGCTCAGGGAGCTGGAAGCCGAACTGGACGGCGTGGAACTCGACGAAATCGAAGCCGGCGAGAGCGAAATCGCGGAAGCGGCCGCTCTGCTGAGCGAGCAACAGCGCGAGGCGATTCACGCGGCGCTGGACAACATTCGCAGCTGCCACGAGGCCCAGAGGCCAACGGACTCCCGCACCGAGCCGGTCCCCGGCGTGGTCTGCGAGCAGCGCTACCGCCCCCTCGAGGCGGTCGGGCTGTACGTGCCGGCCGGGGCCGCCCCCCTGCCCTCCACGGCAATGATGCTGGCGGCGCCCGCGCAACTGGCCGGCTGCCCGCAGCGCATCCTCTGCGCGCCGCCCGCCGCCGACGGCAGCATAAACCCGGCGATTCTCTACGTGGCGGGCCTGTGCGAGGTGCACCGCATATTCAAGCTGGGCGGGGCCCAGGCAGTCGCCGCGATGGCCTACGGCACCGAAAGCGTGCCCCGGGTCGACAAGATATTCGGACCCGGCAGCCGCTGGGTCGCCGCCGCCAAGCAGTTGGCGGCCATGCAGCCGGGGGGACCGGCGCAGGACCTCCCCGCGGGGCCGACCGAGGCCATGGTGATCGCCGACCGGAGCGCGAACCCCGAATTCGTCGCCCTGGACCTGCTCAGCCAGGCCGAACACGGCGAGGACGCGCACGTACTGCTGCTTTGCCTGGACGAACGGCTCGCGACGGCCGTCCAGAAAGCGATCGCCGGGCAGTTGCGCACGTTGCCACGCACGAACGTGCTGGAGAAATCGCTGTCGGCCGGCGCCCTGCTGGTCGTGGACTCGCTGGAGGACGCCGTCGAAGTGGCCAACCGCTACGCCCCCGAACACCTGCTGCTGCAGGTTGCGAACCCGCGCGCGCTGGCGGCGGAAATCCGCAACGCGGGCGCCGTTTTCCTCGGTCCGTGGTCGCCGGAATCCAGCGGCGATTACTGCAACGGCGCCAATCACGTGCTGCCCACCTACGGCAGCGCCCGCTGGGCCAGCGGCCTTGGGCTGATCGACTTCTACAAGCGGATCAGCGTTCAGGAACTTTCCCGGGAAGGGCTGGAGAGCATTGCGGGCTCCATTGCCGTGCTGGCCCGTACCGAGGGGCTGGAAGCCCACGCGCGCGCCGCGGAAGTGCGCCGGAGACCCGAGCGATGAACGCCAGAGACTTCCCCGGCGGCGACCGCAGGCCGATGCGCCGATGGCCGGTTGCCCTGCTGCTCGGTTTGCTCGCCGGCACAACGTCGGCCGACTCCACTTTGCTGCGGTGCGGCGCGCTGCTCGATGTCGAGCGCGAACGACTGGTTCAACAGCAGGACATCCTCGTTGCCGACGGCGTCATAGCAGCCGTGGGGTCCGGGGTCGCCGCGCCGGACGGCGCCAGCGTCGTCGACCTGACCGGGCACTACTGCCTGCCCGGCCTGATCGACGCGCACACCCACCTGATGGTCGGCGGGCCGGGCCTGAACTCCTCCAGCGCGGAGAAGACGCTGGTCGCCCTCAGAAACGCGCAGACGATGCTGCAGCACGGCTATACGACCCTGCGCATACCGGGCGACGGCGACGTCGGTTTCGGATCCATCGCCCTGCGCGACGCGATCGCCGGGGGGCTGTTCACGGGCCCTCGAATGCAGGTGGCCCCGCACTTTCTTTGTCCGCTTGGCGGGCATTGCGACAGAAACGCCATCGCTGCCGACAGTGGCGTGCCCACCGCGCCGCATGTCATCGCGGCCGGCGAGGATTCGGCCCGCGAGGCGGTACGCCGCGAACTCAAGTACGGCGCGGACTGGATCAAGGTACATGCCACAGGCGGCATCATGTCCGTGGGCGACGACCCGTGGGTGCAGGCGTTTACCGACGCGGAACTCGCAGCCTTCTCCGACGAAACCCATCGCCACGGCAAGAAGATCACCGCGCACATACATGGCGCGAGCGCCGTCAAGTCCGCGGTCCGGGCCGGCTTCGACAGCATTGAGCACGGTACGCTGATGGACGATGAGGCCATCGAAATGATGGTCGAATCGGAAACCTGGCTGGTGCCGACCGTGTACGTCCTCGATTACATCCTGGGGAGCACGCAATCCCGCCGGATGACGCCGGAAATCATGGCCAAGGCCCGCGAAGTCGCGAAGATCAGGGACGAGAGTTTCAGAAAAGCGTACAAGGCGGGCGTGAGAATGGCGGTGGGCTCCGACCAGGTATTCCCTCACCGCCACTCCGCCCGGGAGTTCGCCGCGCTTGTCCGGCAGGGCGTAACGCCGATGGACGCCATCGTCATGGGAACGCTCAACGGCGCCGCGCTGATGGACCTCGAGGACGAAATCGGCAGCATCGCGGCCGGCAAACAGGCCGACATCATCGCCGTGCCCGGCGATCCCGTGGAAGACATCTCGATCCTTGAGAACGTCGAGTTCGTGATGCTGGGCGGGCGGATCATCCGCAGGGACTGAGCCATGAGCTGGATCACGTCATTGGCGCGGGAAGCCGTGCAGAAGGGCCGGGCCTACAAGGCGCCGACAACGCCCACCCTGGCCCGGCTGCACGCCAACGAGTTGCCCTGGGCGCCCGATTACGACCCGGCGCCCGGCAGGCTCAATTTTTACCCGCTGCTTTTCCCCGCGAAGCTGACCGAGCGCATGGCCGAACACTACGGCGTGCGCCCGGAGGAGATTTCCGTCACGCGCGGCAGCAGCGAGGGCATCGACTGCCTGTACCGGGCGTTCTGCGAATCGAGGCGCGACGGCGCGATCTTCTGCCCCCCGTCATTCGAGATGTTTCGCTGGTACGGCCGTTTGCAGGGCGCGCGGGTCCTGGAAGTTCCGTTGCGGGCCGAAGACGGCTTCTCGCTCGACGTGCCGGCCATCAAGGCCGCCTGGTCCGATGACGTGAAGCTGCTGATCCTGTGTTCCCCGAACAATCCCACGGGCAACCTGATGGCCCCGGACGATGTCCTGGAACTGGTGGAATACGCCCGCGAGAGAACCGTTGTGGTACTCGATGCCGCATACGCCGAGTTCGCGGGCCTGAACCCTGGCGCCGAATGGATCACGGCACACCCGCACGTCGTGGTCCTGCGCACCGTATCCAAGGCGCTGGGGCTGGCGGGGGTGCGCTGCGGCGCCCTGATTGCCTGCGAAGAGATCATCGGGCTGATGCGCCGCGTACAATCTCCGTACAGCTTTTCCGCACTGTGCGAACACACCGTGCTCGAGGCCATGAAACCGGAAAGCCTGGCCAGGATGCAAGGCCGCATAGCACTTGTCATCGAGGAGCGCGAACGCGTCAGCGCTCTTCTGGCGGATCTTCCACAGGTAACGACCGTGTATCCCAGCCGCACCAACTTCGTGTTGCTGAAAGTCGCCGATGCCGACGGCTTCAACGCCGCGGCCCGCGACGGCGGCTACCTGCTGCGCAGAATCCCCGACGAGCCGGGGCTGGAATCCTGCGTGCGCATAACGCTGGGCACACCGGAGCAGAACGACGGCCTGCTGGCGACGCTGAGGGCGGCGGCATGAGCGCGCGAATCGCCTTCCTCGACCGTGACGGCACCCTGATCGAGGAACCGCCCGATTACCAGGTGGACAGCCTGGCGAAACTCAGGCTGGCGCAGGGCGTCGTGCCGGCGCTGCGCCGGTTGCAGGACGCCGGTTTCGAACTGGTCATGGTCAGCAACCAGGACGGGCTCGGCACGGACAGCTTCCCGCAAAACGACTTCGACGAACCGCAAGATTTCATGATGGCGCTGCTGGCCTCGCAAGGCATCGGTTTCGCCGAAGTGTTCGTGTGTCCGCACTTCGCCGAGGACGGCTGCGATTGCCGCAAGCCCCTGACCGGCCTGGTGAACGCGTTCATGCGCAATCGCCCCGTCGATCGGGCCGCGAGCGTCATGATCGGCGACCGCGAGACCGACCTCAAGTTCGCCGAGAACCTGGGCGTGCGCGGCTTCCGTGTCGATGCCGCGCAGCCGGGAAGCTGGGAGCGGATCGTTCGCGAGATCGTCGATGCGCCGCGGATCGGCCGCGCGCGCCGCAAGACCCGCGAGACCGACCTGAGCGTGGAGGTCGATCTCGACGCGCCGGCCGGCGCCGAGGTGGCCACCGGGATCGGTTTCTTCGACCACATGCTGGAGCAGCTCGCCAAGCACGGCGGCTTCGGGCTGAAGCTGAGCTGCGCAGGCGACCTGGAGGTGGATGAGCACCACACCGTGGAGGACAGCGCGCTGGCGCTGGGCTCTGCGCTGAAGGAGGCGCTCGGCGACCGCCGCGGGATCTGCCGCTTCGCCTTCGAGCTGCCCATGGACGAGGCCGACGTCAAGGTCCTGCTGGACCTGTCCGGGCGCCCGTGGCTCAAGTTCAAGGGCAAATTCGAGCGCGAACGCGTCGGCGGACTGCCCACCGAACTGGTCGAGCATTTCTTCCGGTCGCTGGCGGAAGCCAGCGGCGCCACGCTGCATATCCGGGTGCGCGGCGAGAACACCCACCACATGATCGAATCCTGCTTCAAGGGCGTAGGGAGGGCCCTGCGCCAGGCGGTTGCTCGCGAGGGAGGCGACATACCCAGCACCAAGGGCGTCCTGTGAACCGGGACGTGGCCCTGGTGGATTGCGGCGGGGCCAATATCGCATCGTTGCGATTCGCCCTCGAACGACTGGGCGTGGAAGGGCACTTCACGCGGGACGCCGGCCGGATCGAAGCCGCGGAACGCGTCCTCCTGCCGGGCGTGGGCGCCGCCGGGGCCGGAATGGGAAGGCTGGCCGACGCGCACCTCCTT
Organism: Gammaproteobacteria bacterium; assembly: GCA_028821145.1. Classification (GTDB taxonomy): domain Bacteria; phylum Pseudomonadota; class Gammaproteobacteria; order Steroidobacterales; family Foliamicaceae; genus Foliamicus. The sequence continues at coordinate 5,302 of JAPPHC010000031.1, forward strand.
GAGCTCATACCCCGCCTGACGCAACCCGTGCTCGGCATCTGCCTGGGTATGCAGTTGCTTTACGAGGTATCCAGCGAGGACGATACGCCCTGCCTCGGCGTCATTCCCGGGCAGGTGGACCTGCTGGAAGCCTCCCCCGAGCACACGATCCCGCACATGGGATGGAACCAGGTGGAACGGCGCGCGGAATCGCGCCTGTTCGACGGAATCCCGGACGGGTCCTGGTTCTACTTCGTGCACAGCTACGCCGCCCCGCCCGGAAAGCACTGCGTCGGCGACACCGAACACGGCCGCCGCTTCGCCTCGGTCGTCAACAAGGACAATTTCTTCGGCGTGCAGTTCCACCCGGAGCGGTCCGGGCAACACGGCCAGCGGCTGCTGAAGAATTTTCTCGAACTTCCGTGGAACTGATCCCTTCCATCGACCTGATAGGCGGTCAGGTCGTGCGCTTGCATCGCGGCCGTTTCGATGACGCGGTGTTCTATTCCAGGGAAGCCCTGGAACTGGCCCGAACCTGGTCCGGCCTGGGCGCGCGCAGCCTGCACGTGGTGGATCTGGACGGCGCCCGCTCCGGCCGTCGGGAAAATGCCGACACCATAGCCCGCGTCGTGGAAAACACGACGCTCGCCGTGCAGGTCGGCGGCGGCATTCGCGACGACGAATCGCTCGAAGCGGTTTACGCCAGCGGCGCGGAACGGGCGGTAAGCGGCAGTGCGCTGGCCGAAGATCCTGCGCGTGCCGGCCGCTGGGTGGAGCGGTACGGACCTGACCGGCTGGTGGCGGCCCTCGACGTGCGCGCCGGCAGCGAGCCGGAAGTGCTGACCCGGGGCTGGGTGCGCGAGAGCGGCCGGTCGCTCTGGGAACTGCTGGACCTGCTCCTGGACCAGGGTTACCGATGGTTTCTGTGCACCGACGTCGATCGGGACGGCATGCTGAGCGGCCCGAACACGGACCTCTACGCCGAGTGCGTACGAAGGGCGCCCCAGGCCTCGTTTATCGCCTCCGGCGGCGTATCGCGAGCGGACGACCTCGAGGCGCTGGCCGACACGGGGGTGGCGGCCGCTGTCTCCGGCAAGGCCTTGCTGGAAGGGCGCATCAGCGCCGAGGAAGCGGAGCGGTGCTGGCGCGGCGAATAATCCCCTGCCTCGACGTGCGCGACGGCCAGGTAGTCAAGGGCGTGCGTTTCCGCGAGCACCGCGTCATGGGCGAGATATTGGACCTGGCGCGCCGCTACCGCGAGGAACACGCCGACGAGGTCGTGTTCTACGACATCACGGCAAGCCCGCACGGCCGCTCCGTGGACCGGAGCTGGATCCTGCGCGTGGCCGATGTCCTGGACATACCCTTCTGCGTGGCCGGCGGCATTCGCGACGTCGCCGGGGCCGAGGAAGTGCTGATGAACGGCGCCGACAAGATTTCGGTGAACAGCCCGGCGCTGGCCGACCCCGACCTGATCGGCGAACTGGCCCGGCGGTTCGGTTCGCAGTGCGTGGTGGTGGGAATCGACAGCAGCGGCGGAAACGGCCGCTGGCGCGTGCACGAGCTGACCGGCGACCCCTCTCTCAGCCGCGAGGCGGGGCGCGACACGCTGGACTGGGTCCGCGAGGTCCAGGACCGCGGCGCGGGCGAAATCGTGCTCAACTGCATGAACATGGACGGGGTGCGCCAGGGGTACGACATCGAACAGCTATGCGCGGTTCGCGACTGCTGCCGCGTTCCGCTGATCGCCTCGGGCGGCGCGGGGGCGCCTGAACACTTCGTCGAAGTCTTTCGCCGGGCGCGGGTGGACGGCGCGCTGGCCGCGACCGTGTTTCACTCGGGGCAGATCGCTATCCCCGACATCAAGGAATACCTGGCCGCCCGCAACGTGTCCATCCGCGACTGACGACAGCGCGCCCAGGGGTTCAGCGGCGGGAGCGCAGTTCCTCGAGGACTTCCGCCAGCGAGACGCCGGCGCCTTCGAGCAGGACCAGCAGGTGATAGAGCACGTCGGCCGCCTCGGCGCGCACCGCCCGCGGGTCGCCGGCGGCCGCCGCCAGCGCCAGTTCCACCGATTCCTCGCCGAACTTCTGCGCCACGCGCTGAATGCCCTCGCCCAGCAGCCTCGCGGTGTAGCTTTCCTGCGGCGCGGCCTCGGCGCGCGACCGGATTACCTCCTCCAGCTCCAGCAGGAAATCCGCCGAAGCGCCGTTGCCTTTACTGCTCACTCGATCACCTCCTCCGCGGCGGGTTCCCTCAGGTTGTAATTCGAGGCCATCACACGGCCGTAGGCGCCGGCGTTGGCGAACAGCAGCACGTCGCCCTCGCGGCATTCGGGCAGCATGCGGTCGCGGGCCAGCACGTCGCCGCTCTCGCAGATCGGGCCCACCACGTTCACCAGCCGCGTCGCCGGCTCGTCCAGCCGGGTGAGATTGTGCACCTCGTGGTATGAACCATAAAGCGCCGGTCGTATCAGCGAGTTCATCCCGGTCTCCACGCCCACATAGCGCGCCCCGCTCTTGCCCTTGACCTGGGTCACGCGCGCCAGCAGCACGCCGGCCTCGGCCACGACGTAGCGGCCGGGCTCGAGCCAGAATTCCAGCTCCCGGGGCGCATTCTCGCGGTATCGCGCCAGGTTGGCGTCCAGCTCCGCGAGGTCCAGGCCCTGCTCGCCGCCGTGCTGGGGCACGCCCAGACCGCCGCCTAGATTCACGACGCGCGCATCCGGAAAGTGCTCCAGGCAATCGAGCAGCGTCTCTGCGATCGGGGCCCATGCGCCGGGATCCATTACGCCGCTTCCCATGTGGGCGTGCAGCCCGGTAACCCGCGCGCCCGCGGCGGCGGCGGCCTCGGCGGCCCGCCGCACTTCAAACAGCGGCACGCCGAATTTGGAATGCACGCCGGCGGTGCGCACGTGCCGGTGGAGTCCGCGCCCGACGCCGGGGTCCAGCCGAAGAAACAGGTCGCTTCCGGCGAACAGTTCCGGCCAGTCGCGCAGCACGCCGAGGTTGTCCACGGTCAACTGAACGCCGGCCTCAAGCGCTTCGCCGTACTCGGAGCGGGCCGCGAAATTCGGGGTGAACAGGATGCGCCCGGGGTCGTGTTCCGGGAACAGCTCGCGCAGCAGCCGGACCTCGCCGGGCGATACGCACTCGAACTCCAGGCCGCTGTCGCGAACGCGCCGCAGCACGCCGGGGTTCGAGTTGGCCTTGATCGCGTAATAGACGCGGTCTATCGATTCCAGCCCCCTGAGCCGCTGGGCCTGCGCGGCCACCCGCTCGAGGCTGTAGGCGTAGGTCGCGCCGCGCTCTTCGGCCAGCTTCAGCAACTCGCCGCGACGTTCGGCCCACCAGGGTGCGTCGGCGCCGGTGGGCGCAACGGGCGCCGCCTGCGTCAGTTCCTCCCAGGCGGGGCCGAACAGTTCGTCGCCGTCGTCCGGGACGATCAGCCGCCCGTGCAGACGCTGCGCCAGCCGGCGGGCCTGCGCCGGCTCCACCACGAAACTGATGTTCAGGTCGCTGGCCGCCTGGCTTAGAAGATGAATGGGCTGCTCGCGAAACGCTTCCAGCGCCGGCCCGACCTCGTGCAGCACCGCCCGGATGCGCCTTCCGACCAGGGTCACGACGCTGGTATTGGTCGTGATGGTCACCTGCCCTATGCGCTCCAGTTGCGACCGCAGTCGGTCCATCAGCGCCGGCGTCAGCACTTCGGGATCGGTATCCAGCGTAACGGTCACGTTGCTCTCCGAGGTGGAAACCAGGTCCACCGAAAGCCCGAGCTCGCCGAAGCAGGTGAAAACCTCCTTGAGAAAACCGACCCGGCGCCACATCCCCAGCGTCTCCAGCGAGACCAGCGGCACGCCGCTGCGCAGCATGACCGCCTTGACCTGCGCACTGTCGGATTCCTCGGCCGGTCCCACGGCTGTGCCGGGCAGTTCGGGATTCAGCGTCGAACGCACGGTCATCCCGATCCGGCCGTCGCGCAGCGGGGCGATCGACAGCGGATGCAGCACGCCGCCGCCTGAAGTGGCGATCTCCTGCGCTTCGGCGTAACTGAGCCTGCGCAGCAGCCTCGCGCCGCTGATCTCCCTTGGATCGGCGCTGAATATGCCGGGCACGTCGGTCCAGATTTCCAGCCGCCGGGCGCCGATGGCAGCGGCCAGCGCCGCGGCGGAAACGTCGGAACCGCCCCGGCCGAGCAGCACTTCCTCGCCCTGGGCATTGCGGGCGATGTAACCCTGCGTCAACGGCACGCCCGGAAGACTTTCGAGCAGTGCGACCGCTTCGGGATCGGGATCGTGCGCGCACACGGCGTGCAGCATGGAATCGCGTTCGCTGGCCCAGTCCCGCGCCGTCGCCCGCAGCAACTTCGCAGGGTTCACCGGCGAGATCGCTATGCCGCTGAGTTCCAGCGCGGCCGCTCCCAGCCGCCCGGCAAGCCGCTCGCCCAGCGCCAGCACTTTGACGCGGGCCCGGTAGCCCGCCTCGCCGGTCAGGGCTATGCCGCGAAGCAATTGCGCCAGGTTCTCGAGTTCCGCTCCGAGGCAGCCTTCCGGATCGTCGATGTTCATTTCCCGGGCCAGTTCGCGGTGGCTATCGCCCAGCTCCCGCTCGAGGCCGGCGTGCTCGTCGCGGCGCGCCAGCTCGATCAGGGTCTCGAGCCGGTCGGTGACGCCGGCCAGGGCCGAGTGCACGACGATGGGCCGCACGCCCTGCTCGCGGCGGCGCCGCACCAGGTGCGCGACCGTGTCCCAGCCGGCGGCCGTGGCCACGCTGGCGCCACCGAACTTGAGCACTGCCCATGGCGCGTTCATGCGCTCAATACCTTGCCGGGATTCATGATCCCGCGCGGATCCAGGGCGCGCTTGAGCGCACGCATCAACTGAAGCTTGACGGGATCGCCAAGCCGTTCCAGCTCGTCCTTGAGCAGCAGGCCCACGCCGTGCTCGGCGCTGAAGCTGCCGTCCATCGACCATGCCAGTTCGCGCAATTCGGCGCTGAGCAGCCGGCCCTGCTCGGAGAACCGGTCCGGATCGACTTCGGGCGGACAGGGAACGGAGTAATGCAGATTGCCGTCGCCCACGTGTCCGAACGGCAGGGGCTGGGCGCCCGGAAAGTGTTCGCGGCACATCTCCAGCGCCGAATCGAGGAACCCGGCAATGCGTTCCGGCGGCACGGCCAGGTCGTGGCGCAGGGCCGGTCCGGACAGGCGCATTGCCTCGGGCACGCCATGGCGCAGGCGCCAGATCGCCTCGCGCTGCGCCTCGCTGACCGCGCATACGGCGTCGAGCAACTCGCCCCGCTCGCGGGCGTCTTCCAGAAAACCGGTGAGGCGCTCGGCCAACGCGGACTCCGAGCCGGCGCCGGCCAGTTCCACGCACAACAGCCAGGGCGCATCGATGTCCCCGGGAATCGGAACCCCCTCCAGTTGCTCCCCGCACAATTGCGCCGCCCCGCGCGAAATCAGTTCAAAGGCGTTGAGCTCCTCGCCCAGCGCCGCCTGCGCGCCGCGGAAAAGCGAAACCGCCTGATCGGGCCCGGCCACGCCCAGCAGCGCGGTAATCCATGCCCGCGGTCGCGGGTACAGGCGCAGCGCGGCCGCGGTGATGACCCCCAGGGTCCCTTCCGAGCCGATGAAAAGCTGCTTGATGTCGTAGCCGGTGTTGTCCTTGGCCAGCGGCTTCAGGTCCGACAGCACCCGCCCGTCCGGCAGCGCGACCTCCAGCCCCAGCACCATCTCGCGCGCCATGCCGTAGCGCAGCACGTGAATGCCGCCGGCATTGGTGGACAGCACCCCGCCCAGCTGGCAACTGCCCTCCGAACCCAGGCTCAGCGGAAACAGGCAGCCCGCCTCGTCGGCGCGTTCCTGCAGCGTGGCCAGCACGCAGCCGGCCTCGGCGGTCAGGCAGCCGGCGTCAAGATCGCGCACCCGCCTCTGGCGATGCAGGCTCAGCAGTATCTCGTTGGCTTGCGAATGCGTGCCGCCGCACAGTCCGGTGCGGCCGCCCACCGGCACCACTCCGACTCCCCGCGTGTTGCAGCAGGCCAGGATGGCGGCGGTTTCCTCCGCGCTGCCAGGAGCCACCAGCAGCCGCGACTCGCCGTGGTAGCGCCCGCGGGGCTCCTCGAGCCAGGGCTCAAGCAGCGCAGCGTCGGCAACGCAATGCCGCTCGCCGACGATCGAGGCAAGCTCGCGGTGGACGGAGCGCGTGTTCATGGCTCATCCCGGGTTTCCGCCGGCGAAAATTCCTCTTCGAACAATCGCCAGGAAACAAAGAACAGCGCCGCAAGGACCGGCCCTATCACCAGCCCGGAGAACCCGAATACCGAGAGCCCGCCGAGGGTGGCCAGCAGCACGACGTAGTCCGGCAGCCGCGCGGTCCGGCCCACCAGCATCGGCCGCAAGAGATTGTCGGCCAGCCCCACGATCAGCACGCCGACGATGACCAGGATCAGACCCTGCACCCACATGCCGGACGCGAACAGCCAGATTGCAATCGGCGCCCACACCAGGCCCGGGCCCACGGCGGGAATGACCGACAGCACGCCCATGAGAACACCGAGCAGGACCGGGCTGCCGATTCCCAGCAGCGCCAGGGTGACGCCGCCAAGTCCGCCCTGCACCGCGCCTATAACGACCAGGGAAGTCACGCTCACCCGGGACACGGTGGCGAACTGACCCAGCAGTTCGTATTCGCGCTCGTCGCCCAACGGCAGGATGCGAACGAGCGTATCGACGAGCTTGTCGCCGTCGCGCAGAAAGAAGAACAGCAGGTACAGCATCACCACCAACTGCAGCATCAGCCTCAGCGCACCCTGCCCGGCGGCAACCAGCCCGGTGGCAGCGAAGCGCGCGGCGTTGCCGACCATCGAAGTCAGCCCGGAACGCATCTGCTCGAAATCCAGTCCGAAGTTGTCCAGGATTTCCCGCACCCAGGGCAGCCAGGCGCCAAGCGCATCCAGCGCCCTCCCGGGATCCAGCGCGCCCCTTTCGACAGCGGCATAGAACTCGCTGGCGTCGCCCACCACCGCCCATCCCAGCAGCAGCACCGGCGCCACCACGCCGGCCAGCACGACGAGGAGGACGGCGGCAGCCGCCAGCGACTGCCTGTTCCAAAGCCGCGGGACCAGGCGCCGGTACAGGCCGTGAAAGAGAATCGCCAGCACTACGGCCCAGAACACCGCCAACAGGAGGTCGGCCAGCAGCAGGATGAACGCCGCGGTGACCGCGGCGACCAGCACTAACAGGGAACTACGCTGAAGGGTCTGGCCCATGATTGATTCGGGTCGGCAAAACGAAAATGGTCGGGGCGAGAGGATTTGAACCTCCGACCACCTGCACCCCATGCAGGTGCGCTACCAGACTGCGCCACGCCCCGGACCGGGTGCAGATTCTATCGCGTGGCGGCTGCGCCGGCGCACGAATCGCTTCAGATCTCCATGATCCTGGCCATCTCCGGAGCGTGCTTCGGGCGCTTGTCGAGCAGCGATACGCAGATGAACAGGGTGATGGACGTCAGCATGGCGAGAAAGCCGCCGTTGATGTCCTTCGGCAGCGAGATCGGGAGAATCTCGATGCCGAAATTGATCAGGAGGCTGGCAAGCACCGCAACGACCGCACCCCGGGCCGTGCCCCGCTTCCAGTTCAGTCCGATGACGACGACCGGAACGATGGCGGCGGCGAAGGTGCTCCAGCCGAAGGCCCCCAATATCGCAACGAGACGCTCGTTCTGGTAGAAGGAAAACAGCGCGAAGCCGGCCGCGACCGCTGCGATCACGATCGTGAATACGCGCGCCCAGAGAAGCTCGCGATCCAGCGACCGGCCCCGGATTGCGATCGGAATGTCATGAATGACCGCCGCGGTGCCGATATTCAGGAACGCGTCCGACGTGGACATGATGGCCGCGAGCAAGGCGGCAAACACCACGCCCGCCAGCAGGGGGTGAGCGAAGGCCGACAGGAATGCGGGCGCAGCGGCGTCCGGCGCCCCCAGCGGATCGTGGCCGCCGTCCAGCACCACGGCGCGCATTACGATGCCCACCGAGACCCACAACAGCGCGGCCATGATGTAGCCGAAGACCGACATCGGGTAGATCGTGCGGTTATCCGAAATCCGCTTGTTCATCATCATCTTGGTAATGAGGTGCGGCTGGCCCGCCAGTCCGAACCCGAAAATGAAGAACCAGCTCAGACAGGCAATGATCCCTGCCGTGCCGAAGGGCATCATCGCTTCGGAATTGTCCGCCAGGACAATCGCCGAGGCCTGCTCGATGCCGCCGTCGAAAACGTTGGCGGCGACGATGACGATCAGCAGGCCGGCCACGATCATGACCGCACCCTGCACGAGGTCCGTATAGACCGAGGCGATGATGCCTCCGGTGACGCTGTAGAAGACCAGGATGGCGGTGGCGAACAGGACGCAGCTGACCAGGCTGACGCCGGCGAAGACCTCGGTCCCCTGCAGGATCGATTGCATGACCAGCGCCAGGGCAAGGATCTGCGTAGCCAGGTAACCCATTACGCCGAGGAGGATGGTCAGCGCGGTCAGAAAACGCGCGCCCTCGCTGTTGTAGCGGGCCGCGACGACGTCCGGCAGCGACAGGCAGCGGCGAATCTCCGTCACCATGCGGATGCGCTTGGCCACCAGCCAGAAGCCGACCCCGTAGCCGATCGCCGACACCGCCACCATCCACAGCGAACTGACTCCGGTCGCGTACACCAGCCCGGGCCCGCCCACGAATCCGAAGCCGCTCAGGGTGCTGGAAAAAATCGCCATCGCGACCACGAACGGCCCCAGGCTGCGGCCGGCCACGAAGAAATCGCCGGCGGAATGCGTACGCCGCATGGCCCATAGCCCCACGGCGACACAGAACACCAGGTAGGCGGCAACGAAGCCGAGGATGATCTCGGAACGAAGCGCTTCCATCACTCGCCGTCCGGGAGTTCCTGCACGAGGCGCTCAAACTCGGCCTCGTCTTCGTGCGTGTAGATGAACTTCCGGAAGCCCAGGACGTACAGCAGCAGGAGCGCCAGACCGGAAGCCCAGATGCCGTAGCCCACCCACGCCGTGGGCGCCGGGAATCCCAGCACGTAGTGAACCTCCCCCGTACTCAGAAAGTGCTGATGTCCGAGAAAAATGCGCGACCACACGAACAGGAACAGGATGGCCGTGGCGGCCAGCCCCAGCCAGAATGGCAAAGTCCTATAGCGCCTGGAAACGCCGAGGGCGATCATCAGCACAACCAGGATCAGCGTTGCCGCCTGCAGTGAAAAAGCCGGCAAGTCGATCTCCGCCAGGCGCGCCAGCCCGTCGCTTCCCGCCATCATTCCGTCAATGTCGGGGTGCGGCAACGAGTTGGGGACGGACGGTTCGGGCTGAACCGCCACCACCGCCAGCAGCACCCACAGCAGGGCAAGCACGAGCAGTATGGGAATGACGACAGACATCCTGCCGGCGCTCAGCCGGGCGCGGTAATCATCCGTTGCTCCCCGGTCATGTCCCGGACCGGGTGCAGGTTCAATTGCGTGGCGGCCGCGCTACCGCAGCAAACGGTGCAATTCCTCCAGTTCGACCCGCATCTGGCGAACGAATTGCTTCATGTGGCTCTGGTCCTGGCGCGAATCCTCGCCTTCCAGGCGCTGCCGGGCGCCGGCCAGCGTATAGCCTTCAACCTGCAGCAGATGCCGGATCTGGCGGATCAGCATGATGTCCTGCGGCTGGTAGT
>JAPPHC010000023.1 GCA_028821145.1 Gammaproteobacteria bacterium
TTCGACCCACAACGCCAAGCGCGGGGCACAGATGCGTTTACGCCGGCCCGGGGCCCGGCCCGGGGCCGCCGGGACGGTCGCCCGCCCCGGCGGATTGCCCGGATTGCGCTACCAGCGCGCCCGCACCTCGATGCCGATGCGGCGGTCGGCCGGCTCGTCGCGAAGGCTCTCGCGCTGCGCCGCCAGGACCGCGACGCTGAGATCGGGCGCACCCGGCGCCGCTTCCGGCGAAAGCCGCCAGCCGAGGCCGATCTCGCGCGCGCCGTAGGCGACGCCGTAGCTTACGTGCGGGGCGCCCGTGAACCGCCCGCCGAAGGCTGGCAGCCCGTAGCCCATCTCCGCCGTCCAGCGGACCGGTTCGCGGCCGCCCAGGCCGACGTGGCCGGCGCGCCGGCCGTCGAACGCGTCGTTGGCGAACAGCGCGTCCAGCCCGCCGCGCGAAGGCCCGCCGACGTCCTGGCGCAGCGCCAGCGACAGGCCGCGCGCCGAGTCCGGCCTCGGGTCCCAGGCGAGCGAGGCCGAGAAGCCCCGGTCGCGCATCGCCCCGTCGTCGTGGGTCAAAAGCGTCCGGCCTTCAAGGTCCAGCCTGAGTCCGAACCTGGGATCGGTCCACGCGATGCCGCCGCCGACCTCCACGCCGAACCCGGTCTCGGCGTCGCCGCCATCATGGCGTGCGCCGATTTCGAGCTTCGGCGTCAGGCTGCCGCCGCCCGGCAGTTCGAACCGCCGGTCGCCCTCGATGCCCAGACGCAGCCGGCTGACGCCGGACTCGGTGGCCGCCAGGCCGTTCGCGCGGTCCGAACGGGTGCCGGCCCACAGCGCGTCGGACACCAGCGACAGCGTCGTTCCGCCCGCGAACGAGAACAGCTCGCCCTTGAGTCCGGCGGCGGCCATCCTCCAGCTGATGTCCGTGTTGATGGACCCGGCGCTCTCCGGCGCCAGCGTGAGGTCGCCCGCGCCGAACCCGGCCGCGCCCCAAACGTTGAGCCGCTCCGAGGGGCGCCAGGCGGCGTAGGGGATCGCCGCCGTCAGCGAGGTCTCGATGGCGCCGTCCGTTGCCGAACCGGCGATCGAGGTCCCGCCGTCCGCCAGGAGATCGCCCGCCGGAGCCGGCCCCCGGTAGCCGCCGCGCCCCGAGCTTTGCGTGAGCGCCACGCCGGCCAGCCAGTGGCCGCGCGCGTAGTCCGCGCCGAGCATGGCGGTGGTCACGTCGCCGTCGAGATCGAGGTCGCCGTCGGCGCCGTCGAAGCGCGTCTGCGACCCCCGGCCCCAGAACCCGAGCACGCCGCCGGACGCGTCCTCTCCGCCGGTGTAGGTGAAGCGGCTGCCCAAAAGAAGTTGCGCGAGCCCGCTACGCGCCGCGCCGCCGGAGAATCCGCCCGGCTGCGGGGCGAACGCGCCGCCATGGCCCGATCCCATCGGGTTGGCCCCGAACAAGCCGCCGCCGGCCTGCCCGGCTCCCGGGCCGCCGCCCGCGAAGGGCTCGGCCGCGCCGCCGGCCAAAAGGCCAGACCGGTCCGCGGCGCAGGGCCCGTCCGCCGCAGCGCCGCCGCGGTCTTCGGCGGAGCCCGCGCCGCCGTCCATCGAATCCAGCCCGCCCGTGTCCTGCAGGCAGGCGCCGGCTCCGAGGCCCGCGCCGCCGATCGAAACGCCCGCGAAGACGCCGCGGAAGCCCGGCGCCCGTTCGGATTCCCCGCGGGACTCGACCCGCGCGGCGATTCCGTCGAGCGCCTGGTCGGCCACCGCGCGTCCGAACCGCGCCAGCCAGGCCGCCGGCATCGGGTCGTAGTTCACGATGGTGCCGACCGCGACGCCGTCCCCGATCGCCGCGCCGTCGGCGTCCGACAGCACCAGCTCGAACGTCTCCTCGCCCTCGTCGTGGCTGTCGTCAAAGACCAGAACATGTATGGACTGCTCGACCTGGCCCGCACGGAAGCGGACCGCCTTCCCGTCGAGCGGACTGTAGTCGTCGCGCGCCGCCGCCGACACGGGGTTCTAATCCCGCGTGTCCGCCTGCAACGTCACCGTCTTCGACGCCGGCCTCGACAGCCGCGCCGTGAAGGTCATCAGCACGGAGTCGCCGTCACCGCTCTCCGCCACCTCCGCGTCGTCCACCGAGACCACCGGCGGCGGCTCGACCGAATTCAAATACACCGAGGCCGCCCGGTAGGGACTGTCCGGCCACTTGTCCGCGTTCGCATGGATCTCGGACGCCGGCATGGCCTCCTCCCCGCTGGCATGGCCAACGGCCGCCAGCACCCGGTTCCACTTGAGGATGTGCGCGGGATCCCCCTTCACGTCCTCATTCTCGGGATTGTCACGCACCTCGATCAGGTAATCCACAACCGTCTGGTAGTCGGTGTAGTCCGGCTCGGCGCTCTCGTCGTCGGGCGGCGGCACGTCGTCGTCCTGCACGGCCACGCTGCCCGACGCCGGGTCGCCCGCCGTGTAGCCGTCGCCATCGTTCACCGTCACCGTCACCGAACCGTCCGGCTCGTCCGCGTCGTCGCCCGCCGTCGCCAGCGTCAGCGTCGCGCTGCCGGACGTGGGTATGGTCACCGTCCGATCACCGGCGGTCACGCCCCAGTCGCCGTCGGTCCCGACCGTCACGCCGACGGCCAGGTCCGCCGCGGGGGCCGGGCTCGCCGTGAACGTGAACACCGCATCGCCGCCCTCCGTCACCGCGCTCCCGGCCGCGAGCGTCACCTCGGGCACGTCGTCGTCCCGCACGGCCACGCTGCCCGACGCCGGGTCGCCCACCGTGTAGCCGTCGCCGTCGTTCACCGTCACCGTCACCGAGCCGTCCGGCTCGTCCGCGTCGTCGCCCGCCGTCGCCAGCGTCAGCGTCGCGCTGCCGGACGTGGGTATGGTCACCGTCCGATCACCGGCGGTCACGCCCCAGTCGCCGTCGGTCCCGACCGTCACGCCGACGGCCAGGTCCGCCGCGGGGGCCGGGCTCGCCGTGAACGTGAACACCGCATCGCCGCCCTCCGTCACCGCATCGCCCGCCGAAACCGCGATCTCCGGCTCCTGCTGCCCGTCTTGCGCATCGACCGAATTCAAATACACCGAGGCCGCCCGGTAGGGACTGTCCGGCCACTTGTCCGCGTTCGCATGGATCTCGGACGCCGGCATGGGCGAAAGGCCCGTGCCCGTGTCGTGCCCGATCGCCTCGAGCACCCGGTTCCACTTGCGGATGTGCGCGGGATTGCCCTTCACGTCCTCATTCTCGGGATTGTCGCGCGCCTCGATCAGGTAATCCACGACCGTCTGGTAGTCGGTCCAGTCCGGCTCGGCGCTCTCGTCGTCGGGCGGCGGCTCGTCGTCGTCGCCCACGGCGACGGACTCCGACGCCGGGTCGCCCACCGTGTAGCCGTCGCCGTCGTTCACCGTCACCGTCAGCGAGCCGTCCGGCTCGTCCGCATCGTCGCCCGCCGTCGCCAACGTCAGCGTCGCGCTGCCGGACGTGGGTATGGTCACCGTCCGATCACCGGCGGTCACGCCCCAGTCGCCGTCGGTCCCGACCGTCACGCCGACGGCCAGGTCCGCCGCGGGGGCCGGGCTCGCCGTGAACGTGAACACCGCATCGCCGCCCTCCGTCACCGCGCTCCCGGCCGCGAGCGTCACCTCGGGCACGTCGTCGTCCCGCACGGCCACGCTGCCCGACGCCGGGTCGCCCACCGTGTAGCCGTCGCCGTCGTTCACCGTCACCGTCACCGAGCCGTCCGGCTCGTCCGCGTCGTCGCCCGCCGTCGCCAGCGTCAGCGTCGCGCTGCCGGACGTGGGTATGGTCACCGTCCGATCACCGGCGGTCACGCCCCAGTCGCCGTCGGTCCCGACCGTCACGCCGACGGCCAGGTCCGCCGCGGGGGCCGGGCTCGCCGTGAACGTGAACACCGCATCGCCGCCCTCCGTCACCGCATCGCCCGCCGAAACTGCGATCTCCGGCGCCTGTCCCTGCGGCGGTTCCCCGTCCTGCCGGTCCTGTCCGCCGACCGAGTTCAGGTACACCGAGGCCGCCCAGAAGGGACTGTCCGGCCACCTGGCCGCGTTCTCATGGACCTCGGAGGCCGGCATGGCCTCCTCCCCGCCGGGCTGACGGCCGCGGGCATCGACTTCGAGGCGCTGGCGCACGTACTGGCGAACACCTGCCGCTGGGGCGGTAGAACGCGCCGGTTCTACTCGGTCGCGCAGCGGGCCGTCGTGGCCAGCGAAGCGATCGAGGCGCTGGACGGGCTCCGGCCGGAGGAGCGTCGGACGCTGGCATTGCGGGCGCTGCTCGGCGACGCGCGGATCGCTTGGCTCGGCGACGCCGAGGCCGGCGGTTCGACTTCGGCGCGCGCCGCGGAGCGTCACCGGCGCGACGGCGCGGTCATCGACCGAGCGGTGCTGAAGGCCGCGGGAATCGACGGCGCGCCCAGGCCCGAACAAGACGACCTGCTGCGCTTCGTCGCCCGCATGACCGACGCGGCCGAGCGCCGCGATCTCGACGGCGCGGGCTTTGGCCGGGACGCCGGCGTGGCGTTTCCGCCGCTGAAGCGCCGCATCCGCCCGGTGGAGCCGGGCAAGGCCGCGCGGCTGTGGCTGGCGCGCCTGCACGCGCTCGGCGGTCGGCCCGCCAGCGGAGAAGCGGCGGGACCCGCCACCGGGAACCCCACCGATCACGAGGAGAAAAACGATGTCGCGCACCTGGCGAGGACGCAACGAGAGGAAACGCAGCATGGGACGGAACCGGAAAGCCAAGGTTGCCCGCGGGCGGCGTAACCGGCGCCGCGCCCCGACGCTGAGGGTGGTCCGCGAGGCCGAGGAGTTGTTCCGCACCGCCATCCTGGCGGGGCTCCTGTCCGCCGAGCGGTCCGACCCGCGCTGGGCCGGGCACTACATGTACATGTTTCACGACGAAGACGGCACGGGCTGGTTCAAGCACCGGGACACGCGCGCATACCTGCCGTTCCCGGCGCGGCGCCAGGCGGCGGCCCGCGCGCCCGGGGAGTGCGGAACGTGAGCGAGCTGAGGCTGCTCGTCTGCGCCGTGCTGCTCAACCTGGGCGTCGCGGCCGTTCTCGGCGTCGGGATCGCGCGGTACATGATCGAGGCGGTCCCGAGAATCGCCACCGTAGGATTGACGGAGCTCGTCACCGAGCACGCCGAGCGGACCGCGAACGCCGAGGGGACCGCCGGGGAAACGGCGGCGATGACCCGCGACTGGGCGCAAGCGCTGGAGGATGCGCTTCGGCAGGTCGCCGAGCGCCACGGGGCGGTGTTGCTGCCGATCCGCGGCGTGGCCGCCGGCGCTCCCGATCTCACGGCCGAGGTGCGGGAGGAGATCGCGCGTGCCCTGGCGGGCGGCAGGTTGCTGGCGCACGACAGTGCCCCGGCGCAAGGCAATGCCCCAGCGGAACGCCAGACGGCGAATTCCCAATCGGCGGCGCCGGAGGTCCGGCCATGACGGCGCGCCGAGTCCCGGGGCGTAGGCGCGCGGAGCGCGAACGGGGTTATGCCGCGCTGGTCCTGCTGCTCGGCCTGCTGGCGCTGTGGCTGACGATCCTCTCCCTCGTGCACTTCAACGCGAGCTGGTCCGGCGACGCGTGGGGCTACCTGCGCCTGCCCCTGTTCGGCGAACCCGAGTTTGGCGCGGCGGTGATGTTCGCGCCGCCGGACGACGTGAACTCGCCGGTGCCGTATCTCAAGACCGTGCGCGGTCTGCCGGGCGCGGCGGTCGTAGTGGACGCCGACGGCACGGTGTGGATCGACGGAACGGCCGTCGGACGGGCCAAGCCGAACGCACTCGACGGACGACGGCTGACGTCGGTCGAGTCCGGGACGATTCCGGCAGGCCATTACTACCTGCACTCGGATCATCCCGACAGCCACGACAGCCGCTACGCGGAGATCGGGCTGGTGCCCCGGGAGCGCATCCTGGGTCGCGCCGTGGCGCTGCCGGACATCCCCTGGCTGGGGCTCGACGGTCCGCTGGCCGGTCCGGAAGCCGTCCATGGCGGCGGCGCCCAGCGGGCGGAATCGCCGGACGCGGTTCTGCCGCACGCAGCGCTGCCGCGCGCGGTGCCGGGGGCGGGCCGATGACGGGCCGCGCATTCGGCTTGGCGGCATGGACCTGTCTGGCCATGCTGGGACTGGCCGCATCGCCCGCGCTGGCGCGCGATCTCGGCGTGCGCGGCGCGACCTGGTCCATCACCGAAACCGACCTGCTGGCGGATATCGAGGCGCGGCTCACCATCATGGAACGCTCCGGCGAACTGGCGCGGCTGGAAGACGATGCGCGGGAACGCGCCCGGCGTTCCCTTGAGCAACCGGAGCCCGTGCCCGGCATTGTCCCGGCGACCCAATACCGCACTCGCGAGTTCGATCCCGCCATCGTCGTGGCGCAGGACATCCTCGGCCCCGACGGCGAAGTTCTCGCGGCGGCGGGCACCCGGATCGACCCGTTCGAGCACGTCACGCTGACGGCCGACGTGCTGTTCGTCGACGGACGGCGCGAGGCGGAAATCGCCTGGGCGCTGGCGCGCGAACGGCCCGCGAAAATCGTGCTGCTCGCCGGACGGTCGCTCGACCTCATGCGCCGACACGGACGGCCGTTCTACTTCGACCTCGGCGGGCGGCTCGCCGAACGGTTCGCGATCCGCGCGACCCCCACGGTGCTGTCCCCTGGCGGGGAGCAATCCGCTGGCGCGGCCCCTGGCGGGGAGCGTGGCCCTGACGGAAACCGCCTGCTGCTGACCGAAATCCCTGTGCGGGACCGGCCGCCGGCCGGTTGCGCCCCGCCACCCGAATCCATCCCCCAACCCACCGAAAGGAGACCACCGCCATGCTGAACGTGAACCGGGTCACGCTGCTCGGCCACGCCGGACGCGATCCAGAGGTCCGGACACTGAACAACGGCAACAAGGCCGCGTCGTTCCCGCTCGCCACGACCGAGCGCTGGAAGGATCGCGACGGTCAACCGGCCGAAAACACCGAGTGGCACCGCGTCGTGGCCTACGGCGCTGCGGCGGACGCCGCCGAAAGGCTGCTGCGCAAGGGCAGCGCCGCGCTCGTCGAGGGCCGCCTTTCCACGCGCGAGTGCCGCGACCGCGACGGCAACGACCGAATCGTGACCGAGATCGTCGTCGCCGGCCCCCAGGGCGTGTTGAACGCGCTCGGACGGCGCGTACGCGAAACGGACGGTTCGCCCGGCACGGAGGAAAGCCCGTGAGGCGCCTGCCGTTCGCGGCCGCTGCGACCGTCGCCCTGGGCCTCGCGCTGTGGTCCGCGGGCGCCTCGGCGCAAATGTGCACGGGCCGCTTCGTCAACCCGATCGCCGACGTGTGCTGGGAGTGCCTGTTCCCGATCTCCATCGGGCCGGTCGACATCGGCGGCGCTTCGGGCGCGCCCGACACGCCCAACCCTTCGTCGCCGATCTGCTTCTGCGGCTCGCCCATCCCCCGCATCGGGCTGTCGCTCGGGGTGTGGGAGCCGGCGCGGCTGGTGGACGTCACGCGCACGCCCTGGTGCTTTCCTAACCTCGGCGGACTCGACCTCGATCCGGGGCTGCCGGCGGCGCGCGGGCGCACCGGGTCGTCGGGCGGCGACGGCGCCGCGGGCTCGGTGTGGCACGCGCACTACTACGTCTATCCGCTCCTGTCGTGGATCGGCGCGCTGCTCGACCTCGGCTGTCTCGAGGGCGGGAGTCTCGACATCGCCTGGATCTCGGAACTCGATCCGGCCTGGCTCGACGACGAGCTGTCGTTCCTGCTGAACCCGGAGGCGGCGCTGTTCGCCAATGTGCCCGCGCAAGCGGCCTGTGCGGCGGACTGCGCCGCGGCCTCGGCGGGCCTGCCGCTCGATCCGCTGTTCTGGTGCGCCGGCTGCCAGGGCGGGATGTACCCGCTGACCGGCAACGTGGCCGCGCACGTCGGCGGCGTGCAGGCGTCTCTGCTCGCCGCCCAGCGGCTGGTGTACCGGCTGCATCGCCTGGGCCTGGCCCGGGGCACCTCGGGATCGGCTGCGCTGTGCGGCGACTATCCCATGCCGGTCATGAAGAAAAGCCAATACCGCTGGCAGATGACGCAGCCCGTGCCGGCGACGACCCCGGCGACCGGCTGCAACCCCACGGGCCGGACCTCGGTGCTGTGGGAGGCGCTTCGCGAACTGCCCGTCTCGGGCGAGAGCTTCGGCTACCTGCTGTGGAGGAAACGCAATTGCTGCATTCTGTAACGAAGAGCCTCGAACAGCGCGCCGGGGCTTTCGCCCGAGGCGGGTGCTGCGCACGGCAGTGCCGCGTGCGCCAGCACCGCGCAAGACGGATCGCCTGGCGCGGAATCGCCGCCGCCGCGTTGCTGGCTCCGAGCATGGAAGCGGCCCTGGCCCAGGAGCCACCGCCGTCGGCGGAGGACCTGGCGCGGGCCGTCGTCGAGGACGCCGGCGCCGCCGGCGGGGAACGCGCCGACGTTCGCGCGTTGGTCGACGCGGTCCATGCCGGGGCCGGCTCATCGACCGGATCCGGCGGGCTCGTGGACTGGACCGGCTCGGCGATCGCTGACGCGCTGCGCCGCGCCGGCGCGGGGGCTTCGGACACGGCTGCCGCGGCCGCCGGCGGCGGGCCCGCCGCACCGCTTCCGGCCGAGACACACGCGGGGCGGGCCGTGGAGGATTTCGCCGCCCGCCAGGGCACGGCCGAGGTGCTGGTGTTCATGAGCCTGGCGGCGCCGGAGGCGAGCTGGGTGCAGTGGGCCGCGCAAACCGCGCGAATCGGTGCGCCGCTGGTGCTGCGGGGCGTATTGCCCGGCGGACTGCGGGCCACGGCAACCGAGATCGAACGGCGCCTGGGCGGCCACGAAACCGGCGTCGCGGTGGATCCCCGGCTGTTCAGGCTGTTCGGCGTCGAGCGGGTACCGGCGGTGGTCGCCGTCCCGGGCGGCGTCCCGGCCTGCGCAAATCGCGGGTGCGCGGGCGACGCCGCGCCGCCGTTCGACGCGGTGGCCGGCAACATCGGCCTCGTGGCCGCGCTGGAAGCCATCGCCGCGGAGGGCGCTGTCGCGCGGGAGACCGCGCTCGCGTACCTCGAACGGCTCGGGAGGCGGCCGTGAGGACCCCGGCGAACGCCCGCGAGGGCCGGGTGGCATCCGCCTTCGAGCGCGCGGCGGACTTCGTGCGCCTGCTCGCCTGGTCCGCGATGGCGGGCGGATATGGCCTGATGCTCTGGGCGCTGTCGGAATCCGCCTACGCGGACGGTCGAACGGACGCGCGGTGCGTGACGGCCGCGGCCGCTGGGCAAGCCGCCGAAGGAACGGCAGAACACCCGGAACGCCCGGGGGCTCGGCCGTGACGGCGATGCGCGAACCGCAGCCGCACCGCTTGGCGCCGCTCGTCGATCTCGCCACCCGGATCGTCCGGCTGCTGGCCTGGCTAGCGATGTTCGCCGCCTGCTGCGTGATGCTGTGGATCCTGTCGGGGACGGCGGCCCGAGCTGATGACCCGAAGGACGCGGCACGGCAGGTCGGCCGGGCCGGCGCGGCCCAGGCCGGGGCGATCGCGCGCGATGGGGCCAACGCGCAAGCGGTTCCCGGCTTCGCCGGGACGAACGTCCCCGAGCGCCATCTGACCGACGCCGGCATGGAAAACGCCACGCGACGGCGGCTGGCGGATCCGGACGATCCCGGCGGCTCGGCCGGGCGCGCGGTGATCGACGGTGCGGCTGCCCGGCCCGCCGCCCCGGTTCCGGCCAACGACCCCGCCGTGGCACGCGCCCGGGCCGTGCAGTCCGCGCCGGAAGATGCCGGCCACCGCGCCAGTGGTCTCGCCTCGGGCGGCTCGGCGGACTGCGCCGCCGGCGTGACCGACGCCGGGCGCGGGGGGGCGTGCGGACGCGCTTCGTACTGCGTCGGCGCCGGCTGCGAGACCGTCGAGTCGAGGAGCAACACCGGCTTCGCCCGCTCGGCGGCCATGCTGAACATGGTGGTCGAGATGGGCGGCGACGAGTTCGACCGCAACGATCTCAGGTTCTTCTCCGGCGAAGAACGCACCTGCGAGATCAAATTTGCGGGACTGGCCAATTGCTGCCGGGACTCCGGGCTGCTGGTGGGGCTCGCGAATTGCTCGGCCGAGGAGAAGGAACTCGCCGAGGAGCGCCACGCCGGCAACACCCATTATCTCGGGCGGCGCTGCGCCAAGCGGGTGTTCGGCGTGTGCGTGAAGCGCGAGCGCGCCTGGTGCCTGTTCGGCTCCAAGCTCGGGCGCATCCTGCACCAGCAGGCGCGCCCGCAGCTCGGCATCGGCTGGAGCCACTGCGAGGGGTTCACGGTCGGCCAGGTCGAGCGCATCGACTTCGACCGATTGAATTTGTCCGAGTTCACGGAGAACCTGGAGGACGGCGCGCGAGAACCCGCGGTTGTCCTGCCCGAGAAGGGCGGCACGCAGAACGACATGGCCGAGCGCGTGCGCCGCCTGCGCGGAGAGAACCCGTGACGCCCGGGCGCTTGTTTCGCTTGTTCGCATCGGCGCTTTGTCTGGCGGCGATCCTTTGCTCTCCCGCCGCATCGGCGGCGGGAGAGTGGCGCGGCTGGTGCGGGCAGCCGGGCGCGGAAGCCCGACTCGGCTGGCACTTCTACTGCGACCGGGAGGAAGACGAGACCGAGTATGGGCTCGAATCGGTCGACCCCGGAGCGTCGGCATCCTCGATCCAACGCATCGAGTCCATCCGCCGGGCGCTGGAGGAATCCCGCGCGGCGGCGATCCTCGATCCCTCGCCCGCGAAGGTGGGGGCGTATCTCCGCCTTCAACGGGAGACGTTGCAGCGCGCGGCCGCGTTCTCCGACGCGTTCCGGCGCACCGTCTGGGCGACGCCGGACCTGGACTACACCATGACGCGCCCCGTGGGCGCGCTGGCCAAGCAACTGTGGTCCGACGCGCGGCGGGACGAGCGCGACGCGGCGCTACGCAACTTGGCCGAACGCTACGGGCTGATCTACCTCGGCCACCCGGCCTGTTCGGAATGCCGGGTGTTCGGGCCGCTGCTGCGCGCGTTCGCCCTGCGCCACGGGCTGGACGTGCTGGCCGTGTCGATGACCGGCGAGGCGCTGGAGGGCTGGCCGGAGGCGGTGCCCGACCACGGGCGCGCCGCGGCGCTCGGCCTCGACGGCGCGCCCACGCCGGCGGTCGTCCTGTTCGACGCCGAAACCCGACAAGTCCTGCCCGTCGGGTTCGGGGTGCTCGCCGAGGATGCGCTCGCCGAGCGCATCTTCGTCCTCACCCAACGGGAGACCGGCCATGACTACTAAGGTCCTGCGGACGGCGGGCTTGCAGGCGGCGGCCCTGCTTGCAGCCGTGGCGTTCGCGATATGGCCTGCGCGGGCAGACGTGCTCTCGGAGATGGAGTCGTTCTGGCAGGGCGCGGCGGTGAACACCACCGGCCCCACCGCGTTCGACGGCCAGGCCTCGGGCCACTGGACGCTCGGCAACCTGTATATGCGCGCCCCGGTGCGCACCGAGCAGATCGCGACGCTCAGCCTGCCGAGCTTCCGGGCCGGCTGCGGGGGCATCGACGCGTTCGCCGGGGCGTTCTCGTTCATCGACTCCGACCAGTTGATCGCCTTCGGGCGCGCGGTGGCGCAGAACGCCGCCGGGTTCGCGTTCGAGCTGGCGCTGGAGACGATCTCTCCGGTGATCGCCGAAACCATGTCCAAGCTCCGGGCGCTGTCGCAGTGGGTGAACAACCAGAACCTCAACTCCTGCGAGAGCGCCCAGGCGCTGGTCGGCGCCGCGTGGGCCCGAAACGACCGCGCGAGCGAGGCGATCTGCGCCGCCATCGGCACGTCCCAGGGCATCTTCTCCGACTACGCCGCCGCGAAGCACGGCTGCGGCGCGGGCGGCAAGCGCAACTCGACTCTGGCTTCGGCCACCGGGCCGATGGCGGATCAGGTGCCGGTAAACGTCAACTATGCCTGGCGCGCGGTGCAGGCATCCGCCTTCCTGTCCGCCGATACCGATCTCGCCGAGTTCGCGATGTCGGTATCCGGCACCGTGATCGTCACCGCGCCCACCTCGGACGGCGACGTGTCCGGCCCGCATGTGCGCGTCCTCGAACCGCTGGCGCTGGACCGCCGCGTGACGGAAGTGCTCATGGAGGGCGGCGGCAACCTGCCGGTCTACCGCTGCGACACGGCCACCGACTGCCTGAACCCGACCCAGGGCCAGGCGGCCGTGCCCGCCGACCGGGGCTACAGGGCGCGGGTCTCGGACCTGCTGCGGCGCCTGGCGGAAGCCGTGCGCAACGACACGGCGCCCCCGCCCGACGCGCTGGGGCTCGTGAACCTGACGACCATCCCTGTCTACCGGGTCATCAACGCAGCGGCGGCCTACCGCGGCGCGGTGATCGACAGCGAGATCGACGCGCTTGCCGAGGCCGTGGCGCTGGACCTGCTGCAGGTCTGGATCGCGGACCTGCACCGGACGGTCGAGGAGCGCGCCGGAACCCTCGACATCGCCGACGGGGCGCAACTGGAGCGCTGGCGCGAGGGCCTGCGGGCCAACCGCGCGGCGCTCGCCCAACACCGCAACGAGGGCCTGGCGCGGTTCAACACCGCGCTCGCCGTGGTCGAAAAGCTTCGGCTGATCGAGACCGAACTCGCCGGCGCGCTGTCGGCGGATCTCCGCGCCGCGCTCGCCTACGCCCGAGGCCGCTAGGCGCCTGGCGGCGCGGCATATCGGGGGTACGGTATGTACGAGATCTTCACGCTCGGCGGCGGCGCCTATCTGGTCGACCTCCTGAACGCCGTCGCGGCCATCACGTCCGGCGGCGCGTACGTGATGCTCGCCCAGCTCGCGGGCGTCGCCGGTCTCGCCTGGGTGCTGTTCCGCACGGCGTTCGGCGGCTCGTGGAAGGACAACGGCAAATGGATCCTGATGTTCGTCGCCGTTTGGGGCGCGATGATCGTGCCGAAGGCCACGGTGCGGGTGGTGGACCGGCTCGACCCGGCGCTCGCGCCCGCCGTGGTCGCCAACGTGCCCATTGGGCTGGCGCTGTTCGCCTCGGCGACCTCGGAGATCGGCGACGGGCTGACCCGGCTCACGGAGCAGGCGTTCGCGCTGCCCAACGATCTGTCCTACCGGCGCCACGGCATGATCTTCGGGGCGCGGCTGGCCGCGGCGGCGACCCGGCTCGAAGTCACCGATGCGGTGTTTGCCCGCAATCTCCGAAACTACGCGCGCCAGTGCGTGTTCTACGCGCTGCTGCTCGGCCACGTCTCCGCCGACGAACTGCGCGAATCCACGGACCTGTGGGCGCTGGTGACGTCCACGACCCGCTCGCCCACGGCGGGCGCCTCGCCCGCGCGCATGGTCGAGTTCGCCGAACGCAACGCCGGCGGCGGCGTGGACCGATCGGTCGCGACCTGCGCGGACGCGGCGGGCCGGCTCAATGCGCTTTGGGCGGCGGAGACGGCGCGCGCCGGCGCCGTGTTCGGACGAAGGCTCTTCCCCGGCGCGGCCACCGAGGCGCTGGCGCGCGCGGAGCTGATGGCGGCGCTGCCGGCCGCGCACGACTTCCTGATCGGCGCCTCGCGTTCCGCGGCGGAGATCATCCGCCAGCAGATGCTGCTCAACGCGGTGCACGAGGCCGGCGCGCAGTGGGCGTCGGAGGCCGGCAACGCCGCGGCGCTGGCGTCCTACACCGAGGCTCGCGCCGAGGCGCAGACGGTGGCCGCCTACCGGGCCATCGGCCGGCAGGCCGAGACCTGGGTGCCGATGCTGAAGATCGTGTTCGAGTGCCTGTACGTCGGCGCGTTCCCGATGGCGGTGCTGCTGATGCTCACGCCCGCGGGGGCGGCGATCTTCAAGTCCTACGTCACCGGACTCGTCTGGCTGCAATCGTGGGGGCCGCTGTACGCGATCCTGCACCGCATCGCCATGGGGGAGGCCGCCGAGCGCATGGGCGCTGTCGCGCTCATGCCCGGCGGGGATGTCGGCGTCTCGCTCGTCGCCCAGGCCGGCATCCGGGCGGTGGCCACCGACGTGGCGGTGATGTCGGGGTACCTGTCGATGTCGGTGCCGTTCCTAGCCGCGGCGCTGGCGTTCGGGGTGTCCCGGATGACCTCGCTCGCCACCTCGGTGCTCCACGTCGGCCAGGAGGCCGCTGGCGCGGCTGCAAGAGAGAGTTCGACGGGCAACTTCTCGCTTGCCTCCACGCAGGTGGACACGCACCGCTACGCGACACTGGAGGGCCGCCAGATCCGAACCTCGGCGCAGGTGGACGACCACCGCCACACCGGCTACGCGGCGGGCGGCGCGGCGTTCACGGTGACCGGCGACGGCACGGTCGTCGCCGACGCCGCGGCGGCCACCAGCCGCATCCCCGCGGCCGGGGTGCGGTTGTCGGAGTCGCTCGCGGCGAGCCACGAACAACGGGCATCGCAGGCCCGGAACCTGTCCCGGCAGTTCTCCGCGGAAGCGGGCACGGCGAGAAGCGCGGCGGTCACCGACGCCACGCGGCTCGGCGAGCGCTACGCCCGCGACGTCTCCACCGGCGAGGCGCACACCCTCGGCGTGACCGAAAGCGAGAGCGCGCAGGTCCAGGCGCTCCAGACCCACTACGAGCGGATGGCCGAGACCGCGGGTGTCACCAAGGACCAGATGGCCGCGATGGCGGTCGAGGCCCGCGTCGGCGGGGGCTGGGACTTCGTCGTGAAGGCCGGTGTCGACGGCTCCGCGCGCTGGCGCGGCCAGACGATGGACTCGGAGGCGTGGAACCGCTTGAAGGAATACGCCGAGAGCCACCAGGTGCTGGATCTCGCCTTGCGGGTCTCGGAAGCCTCGCGCCGCTATGCGACCCAGACCGGCGACAGCCGACACGCGGGGCTGGAGGAGAGCCTCGCCGCGAATCTCTCGGACATGCGGCGGTTCGAGGAACGCGCCTCGCTGGCGCAACAGGAATCGGAAAGCTGGGCGGAACAGGCATCCAGGGTGCGCTCGGAGGCGCAGGCCATCGACCGGGAACTCGGCCAGCCGTTCTTCGCGTGGCTGACGGAGCGCCCCGGCGCCGGGGGACGGCCGCTCGGGGCGGCGGGCGCGATCCGGCTGGCCTCGCCGCAGACGCCCGAGGACGCCGAGACGCTGAGGCAGTACGCCGCGGCGTTCGTCGCCGAGCGGTTCCCCGAACCGGCGGGGCCGGACCCGGCGTCGGTTCCCGGGAGGGAAGATTACAACGCGGCCCGAGATGCGCTGGATGAGGCACATGCCCACGGGACCGCGGCGGCCCACGCCGGGTGGACGGCGGGCGTGAGGGAACGGGCGGGCCAGGCCGGAACTCCGGCGCCGGGCGCGGTGGAGGCCGGCGCCGAACACGCCCGCGCGGCGGCCGAGGGGCAAATGGCCGCCGGCACCGCGGAACGCGACCTCCGGCGCGGCGCGACCGGGGACACTGTCCGGGACGGTCGGGCGGATGTGGAGGCCGAGATGGGCAAGCCGCTGGCGCGCCACGCCACCGAGAGCGTGCCGGGCGTCGGGGGCTGGCTCGGCGGCAAGCTGTTCGGCACGGCGGAGAACGCGGCGCCGGACGCCTCGCGGCGGGCAGACGCCTCGCAGCGGACGGACACCCCGGAACGTGCGGACACGCCGCCACAGCCGGCCGCTCAGGAAAGATCGTGACCGGCATCCGCAGAACGACGGGGATCGCGGTTCGCCAGGACATCCTCCCGATCGCGCATGAAGGCGTACGCGCCGACGCGCAGATCGAGGTCGGCCTCCTCCTCGCGGCCGGGTTCGTGGCGGTGGTCGCGGAACGCGGACCAGTCGCCCCCTCGCAGGCCCGCGCGGAGCGCCAGCGCGAAGCTCGCGAGAAACGTCCAGGCAACCGCGGCGAGCCACACGGGCGCAAGGAGGTCCTCGTCCAGCCCGAAAAAGGTGGCCGCGGTTGCGAGGCCGAGCGGCCCGAGCACGGCAAAACGTTCGCGGCGGGCGTTCCGGGGCGAACGGGCCCGGCCGGGCGGGAGGATCGAATTGCGGTTCATGGAGCGAATCTCCGTACAACGCGGGATGGCCGCGCCGGACTCCGGGTCCCGGCGGCCTTCGCCCCGTCCCCCGCCCGGCTCCGCCTCGATGCGGCGCGGGCCGCGGGGGCTCGGCGCCCATGAGAACCTTCGGCGGCAGCACGCTGCGCGGCGGGCAGACCGTGTTCCACGGCCTGCACATGTGGAGCCAGCTCCTGCGCGCGGCCTTGCTGCTCGCGGTGGTGGGGATCGTCGCCACGCCCGCCTGGCGGATCTGGGACCGTACGACCGGCTACGAGTGGTACGCGGCCATGATCGTGACCGTGGCCGAGGCCAAGCTCGGCGTCGGCTACGCGCGAACGTCCCGCCAGGAGGTGCGCCAGCCGGACGGAAGCACGGCGGTGCTCACTCTGCCGGAGATCGCGTCGTCGCCGCAGGCGCTGGCCATGCGCGAGAAGCTCAAGCGCGAGGTGTACGGGGGCGCGGCGCTTGGCGCCAAACTCTCCGCCGGGGCCATTGCCGGGCTGCTCGCGCTGTTTTGGGTCCGCGGAAACCGGCTCGGACGCAACCGCCACATTCGCGGCGCCGAACTCGCTACCGTGGGCCAACTGCGGCGGCGCGTACGGCCGCTCCCGCGCCGGGCCGCGGACCGGCTGTCGGGCCGGCGCCCGCCCTACCGCATCGCGGGGATGCCGTATCCGCGGCGCGCCGAGACGCAGCACACCATCGTTTCCGGCACCACCGGGTCCGGAAAAACCGTACTGATCTCCGATCTGGTGGCGCAGATCCGCGAACGCGGCGAGCGCTGCGTCGTCTACGACAAGATGGGCAGCTACACGCGCGCGTTCTACGACCCGGACAGAGACACGCTGCTCAACCCGCTCGACGCCCGCAGCCCGCGCTGGTCGCCGTTCCTCGAGGCGAGGAGCCCGAGAGACTTCGACACGATGGCCGCGGCGCTGATTCCGCAGCAGAAGGACACCGTCGATCCGTTCTGGGTTACGGCCGCCCGGCAACTGTTCGCCAACGGCGCGGGCGTGCTCCGCGAGCGCGGCGTCACCGAAAACCGGGAGCTCGTCGAGCACCTCCTCAAGACCGACCTGACGAAGCTCGCCGAGGCCATGGAGGGTACCGTCGCGCAGTCCATCGTCGATCCCGACAACCCCAAGACCGCGCTGAGCGTCCGCGCCATGCTCACCGCCAACATCGGCGCGCTGGAATACCTCCCCGACACAGGCGAGTCGTTCTCGATCCGCGAGTGGATCTCGAACGATGGCGCCTGCGGCGGGCAGGCCCGGGACGGCCGAGCGCGGGAGGCCCCGGCAGGGGGCGCGCCCGCCCGCCAGGGCGGCGGGTTCCTGTTCCTGACCTCCCGGGGCGACCAGCACGCCTCGTTGCGCGGGCTGATCTCGACCTGGCTGGAGATCGCGGTCAACGCCATGCTCTCTCTGGAGCAGGACGACGAGCGCCGCATCTGGGTGGTGCTCGACGAGCTGCCGACGCTGCACCAGGTGCCGAGCCTGCAACCGGGCCTGGCGGAGTCGCGCCAGTTCGGCGGCTGCTTCGTGCTCGGCATCCAGGTGATCTCGGCGCTGCGCGACCTGTACGGGCGCAACGGCGCGGAGACCAAATCGGGGCTGTGCGGCACGCGCGTCGTGTTGGCCGCGCCGGATCGCGACACCGCGCAGTGGTCGGCCGAGAGCCTGGGGCGCGCCGAGGTCGAAGAGGTGACCGAGGGGTTCAGCTACGGCGCCAACACCATCCGCGACGGCGTCTCGCTGATGCCGAAGCGCGAGCTGCGACCGCTGGCGCTGGCCTCGGAGATCATGCAGCTCGAAAGCCTCCACGGCTGGTTGCGGTTCCCCGGCCCGCTCCCGGTCGCCCGGATCAGGCTCAACTACGTCGCACGGCCGAAGGCTGCGGAGCGGTTCGTGCCGAGGCCGCATGGCGCCCCGGAGCAAGCGAATGCGCGGGAGGGATCGGCAATTGGAACCGCGACAGCGAAAAGGATGGAAGAGCCGAAATCGCCGGCTCGGTCTATGCGATCCGCGGGCGCGGAGGATGAAGCGCCGGTTCCCCGTAGCGAATTGCTGCTGCTTCCGCCGATGGAGCCGGATCGTGGATCGAAGCCACCGCGCAAGGTACGAAAAAACGCAGTTCGCAAGGTGAGCAAATCTGGACCGGGCGGCGACGGCTCGAACCGGGACGCCAAATCTCGCGACGGCGACGAAGCGGGGGAAACGCCCGCCCAGGATCCGGACTGGCTGTAATGGTCGTTTCCATCACCGCTGTCGCGTCGCAGTCCCAGGGCGTCTTCTACTACGAGCGCGACGGCTACTGCGCGGAAGACGATGCCGAACACTTGAACGCGAGCGCCTGGACGGACATGAACGAGGTTCGCATCCACGATCTTCGAAACAGCTTCGCTTCGCGGGCGCTGGCGCCCGAAGAATCCCTGCCGATGATCGGCAAGTTGCTCGGCCACAGGCGCGCGCAGACCACGGCGCGCTATGCGCATCTGGCACGGGAATCAGTCAAGGAGGCAGCGGCTCGGATCGCCGCCAGCATCGGTGAGGACACTCTTTGTCGCGTCGCTGCGCTTTATGGTGGGGCGATGAATTTGCCTGACGCAGGCAACTAAACTAAAGATCGTGGAACCCGGTGTAGGGCATGTCGACATAGATGCCGTCGCCATGCGTACGCGTGTACATTCCATTCTGGTTGAGAAGCCGTTCCAAGACTTCGATCAACGGATCATAGATTTCCTGACCGGTCCATTCCTCAAGATCGAAGAAAGGCTGGACAGCGTCTCGACAAGCGCCAAGCATCCATCCCAAGGGGTGGCCAGCGAGGTTCTCGAGCTTGGCGCGGTAGCGAGCCGCCAGTCCGGGATGGTCTTCTGCCTTCGCCTCAATCCAGTCGGCGTGGCCTATGCCATATCCGATCGCTTGGAATAGGAACGTCAGCCGCTCGACCACCAAGGACCAGTACCTATCCAGGTCCCCGTGCAAGCGATAGCTCAGGCGTGCCGACCGGATCTGGTCATTCACGTCTTTCATCGCCTCACTCAGCATATCGAGGAGATCAAGCCCGTGTTCGGGCGGTCGCCCATGGGTTGACAACATCAACGCCCGTGTCCTTGAAATCCCGCACGTTGCGGGTGACCAGGACGGCGCCTCGAGACCGGCATATGGCGGCAATCTGGCAGTCGGCCTCGCCGATCGGTCGGCCCGCGTCGCGGCGGTCGGCCGCGATCTCCGCGTAGGCTCGGGCCGCGGCACTGTCGAACGGCAGAACCCGCTCCCTGAAGCCCAGGTCGAGCCAGCGGGTCATGGCGGCTTCCAGGGCGTTTCGCCGTTTGCCGACTGGCATGATCGCGACGCCGTAGCGCAACTCCGCTTCGCTCACCGCCGTCAGGTACATCTCCTGCGCGTCGCGTTCGGCGATCCAGGCCGCGACGGCGGGCGTCGGCTCCGGGCGCATGAGTTCGGAGGCGACATTCGTGTCTATGGCAAACACGCGAGCTGCTCAGGAAAAGTCCGGAGGCTCGCGCATCGGGCCGCGCGGGGGAAGTTCGAGTTCCACGCCGCCCAGGGGCGCAAAGCACTCGCGCGTGAACTTCGCCAGATCCCGGGGACCGGTTCGCCCGCCGTTCACGGCGTCGCGCAGGATGATGCGGACCTCCTCCTCCATCGAACGGTGATGTTCGGCGGCCCGCACGCGAAGGCGCGTCTTCACGTCGTCGTCGAGATTGCGGATCGTGATGTTGGCCATCCGTCATACCTCCTCATGGTGCGGGACGCACACAAACTATTGGTTGCTTGCAATGCAAGCAAGTATATGTGATCCGAGCGCGTGCTGCGCGGCTGGGGAGGTTGAGGTGGTGGGCGCTTTGTCCCGAACTTGCGCGTAACTCGGCCAACCGGCTGCGATCGCCGACCTGCCCATCGAACCTGTCGTTCGCAAGCCAGCGCACCTGCGCGCAGGTTGGCGCATTACTGTCGGGGAATCATAGGCAATCCCAAACTGAGACCGTTTTCGAGGCAGTGTTCCGCCCCTATCCTTGGCGGATGCGCGCCTTTCCTTCAGTTTCTGCCGGGAGTCCCGCCGTCGCATCCTTCCGCCGTGCCGTCGCCGCCTGACGCGAGCGTCCGGCACGCAGTGCGAGCATGATTGCCTTTCACGGCTTGCGGCGGACGATCCTTTTTGGCGTGGCGGGCGCGGTGTCGATGGCGATCCTTCTGCCCGGCCTCGCGCTGCTGCGCGATACCACCGGGCACGACTGGTACGCGGCGGGCAAGCTCGTCGTCACCGAGGCGATGATCGCGGTCGGTTTCGACCCGTCGGAATTCACGGAATACAGATCAGCGGATGGGTCGATCCGCACGGTCACTCGATTTCGCCTCGTCCATACCGTCGAAGCGTGGATGGCCCGCAGCCGCATCCTCTCCACGATCGCGGACAACGCGCTGCTTGGCGCCGGCGCCGGGTTCGGGGGCGTCGTACTCATGGCGATCCTGTCGAGCGTGACCCGGGGTGGGCGGCATGGACGGATGTCCAGAGCGTTGGCCGAACCGATGCACCGGGAGCGCCGAGGCTCGTCGCATCGAGGTTCCGGTACCGTCGAAGTGGTACCGCATACGGAAGGCGGTACCCGAATCGCACTGCCGGTCACGCCTGCCGAGTTTGACCGTCCGTCCGGCGCTGTCGGACAAGCCGGTCGAGCCCCTCTTCTAACTGCTACGGAACCGGGCCGGAACTCGACAAAGGACACTTCGAGGCGGCGGGCACCGGATGCGACATCCGCCGATCAGCAGACCGACGCGGAATCGCCCGGGCCTGCCAGTAGTCCGACATCGAACCCCAGCGATACGCGCAAACCGCCCGAAGAGTCTGCCGAGGCGTTCGAACCTGCGAGCGGTCGCGATTGCAATGGCTTTTCCGGTAGCGACAGAAAGCGCCCCGGTCCAGACGACGATTGGGACTGGTTCTGATGGTCGCATCGATTGGTGCGGTAGCGAGCCCGGCACAGGGCGCCAGTTACTACGAACGGGACGGCTACTACGCCAAGGACGACCCCGAGCATCGCGCCGCGAGCGCTTGGGCAGGCCGCGGCGCGGCCGAACTCGGCCTGGAAGGTACGGTCGATCCCGAGACCTTCAAGGCGGTGCTCGAAGGCGCCGTCCCCGACGGTTCCGGACGGCGGCTCGGCAAGCGCGGCAAGGGCGGGGAGATCCACCACCGGCCCGGGCGCGATCTGACGTTCAGTGCGCCCAAATCTGTCTCGCTCGCCGCGCTGATCGGCGGCGACTCCCGCATCGTCGACGCCCACGACCGGGCGGTGGTCCGTGCGCTTGGCTGGTTCGAGAAAAACGCCGCCGAAACCCGGATGCAGGACAAAGCCACCGGAAGGATGGTCCGCGTGCGCGGCCAGAAGGCGGTGATTTCCACCTTCCGGCACGACACGTCCAGGAATCTCGATCCGGCGCTGCACACGCACTCGGTGATCGCCAACATGCTCAAGGGCGCCGACGGCAAGTGGCGGACGATGGCCAACGAGTCGCTCTACACCTCCAAGATGCTCCTGGGCGCCCTTTACCGGAGCGAGCTCGCGGGCGAACTCAAGACGCTCGGCTACTCCATCGAGAAGACCCACGCCGATGGGCGGTTCGAGATCGCAGGCGTGCCCCGCGAGACCGTCGAGGCGTTCTCCACGCGGCGGGCCGAGATCGAGGCTGCGATGGAAACGCGTGGCCTCGGAGAAACGGCGGCCAATCCGCATCTTGCCGGGCGGGCGGCGCTGATGACGCGCGCACACAAGCGCGATGTCGACAAGGCGGCGCTGCGAGAGACCTGGGCGAAGCAGGCCGCCGACCTCGGCTTCGACGCCAAGGCGCTCATCGCCTCGGCGGTGGAGCGCAGTCGGAACGGCGCCCAGATCGCACACAACCATGAACAACAGGCGGGCAAGGAGGGATCACTTGGCACGGCGCGTCAGGAACACCTGTTTGAGCGGGCCGCACCGGCGGAACCCGCCCGCGAGGCGGTGGGGTGGGCGCTCGCCCATCTGTCGGAACGCGATGCCGTGTTCTCGTCGAACGATCTGTTGGCCGCAGCGCTTGCGTTCAATCCTGGCGCGGCCCCCATTGGGGAGATCGAGCAGGCCGTCGCGGGCCTCAAGCGTGAGGGCCGGCTCCACGATGCGCCGGCGCTCGAAGGCGGCGGCGGACTCACCACCGACACGGCGGTCGCGCAGGAACGCGAGACGATTTCCCTCATGCGCACCGGCGCGGCCCGGGGCAAGGCGCCGATGCGCGGCTGGATGGTCGACCGGCACCTGCGCAAGGGGCCGCTCACGGCCGGACAGAAGCAGGCGGTAAAACTGATCCTCTCGGAGAAGGATCGCACCGTCGGCGTGCAGGGCTACGCCGGGACCGGCAAGACGCGGATGCTGAATCGCGCGAGGACTCTCGCCGAAAAGAAGGGCTGGCGCATGGTGGGGCTCGCGCCGTCGGCTTCGGCGGCGCAGACGCTGGCGGCGGAATCGGGCATCGAGTCGGAAACGCTGCAACGGTTCCTCGCGAGAAACGCGGGAGTCGCCCAAGGCCGGCTCACCCGCAAGGGTGCGAGAGCGCTGCGCGCCGCATTCGCCAAGACCGTGCTGGTCGTCGACGAGGGATCGCTCGCCTCCACCGTGCAGGCCCGCGACCTGCTCCGGATCGCGAGCGAAGTCCGCATCCCGAAGGTGGTGTTGGTCGGCGATGCCAAACAACTCGATGCCGTCGATGCCGGCAAACCGTTCTCGCAGTTGCAGCAGGCGGGCATGAAGACCGCCGTCATGGACGAAATCATGCGTCAGAGAAACGTCGACCTGAAGGCCGCGGTGATGGCGAGTCTCAAAGGCGAGATCGGCAGGGCGTTCGAGAAACTGGGCGGCAATGTTGCCGAGGTCAACCCCGACAACATCGCCGGCGCGGTGGCCGCCCGCTGGCTGAAGCTATCGGCGGAGGAGCGCGACCGTACCGGTGTCATGGCCCCGAGCCATACCTTGCGGCAGGCGGTCAATGGGCACATCCGGGATCGGCTCGTTCGAGAAGGCCGCATCGCCGGTCCCGCCATGGAGACGGAGCGGCTCGTCTCGAAGGGCTACACCAATGCGGAAAAGGCGCTGGCGGCGAACTACGCGGCCGGCGACATGGTCGCCTTTCACCGTCCCTACAAGCGGCTCGGTGTCGAGAAAGGCGCCGAACGCCGCGTTACGGGCGTGGATCACAGGACGAGAACCGTGCAACTGGAAGGCCCGGACGGTTCGGCGGTGGGCTGGAAACCGTCGCACATCGGAGGACGCCGGGGTGGAACGGAGGTCTACCGCGCGGAAGCGCTCGAGCTTCGCGCCGGTGACCGCATCCGCTGGACCCGCAACGATGCGGGCCTGGGGATCGTGAACAGCGGCGTCGCTGAGGTGACGGCGGTGCGCAAAGGCCGGGTGTCCTTCCGTCTTGAGGACGGGCGCAGCCTCGATCTCCGCGAAGGAGACGCGCAGCTTCGCCATCTCGACCACGCCTGGGCCTCGACGGTGCACGCGTTCCAGGGTCGCACGGTGGATAACGTGATCGCGGCGATGGAAGCGAACCATCCGCGCCTGACGACGGCCAAGTCCTTCTACGTCGAGATCAGCCGCGCCCGGGACAGGGCGGAACTGGTGACCGACGATGCGGCGGCGCTCAAGGAACGGCTCGAAGCGGTGACGGGAGAGCGCATCTCGGCCCTTGAGGGCATCGGCGAGGCCCAGCAGCCGGAGCGCGGCAAGGACTCGAAGGCGTCACTCGACCGCGAACCGACACACCGTGAGACTGGGGCGTCGTCCTCGCCGGACAAGATCACCGAGCACGATGTCTCCACCGCCAGGCAGGCGGAACCGGAACCACCGACCCGGGGCAAGAACCTTGACATGGAGCTGGGGCTGTAGAGCGCGTCCACGGCGGACAAATGAATGGCGGCTTGCGCCAGAGCCGGACGCATCCCTGCCGGGAGGTACGCCGGGCTGAGGGACAGAAGATCGAACATACGATGACGGGAGAACTGCGATGAACCGGAACCGATCCAGCAATCACCAGACGACAGACGCGGAGGCGAAGCGGCGGCCTCACTCGATTCGGTTTCTCGACCCGGAATGGGAGCGCATCGAAGTCTTCGCCGATCAGCGCGGCCTCACCGCTCCCGAGTTCGTCCGGTTCGCTGCGCTTGTTGCGATAGAGAACGGGAGCGAACCGGTCGCCAAGCTGATCCCGCTGATCAAGAGGACGTTCCGCGGGACCCACATATTGGCGTCGAGATTGCGCGTCGAGATGCTCGACGCGGGCGAGCAGGAAGAGCTCGATGCGATGATCGCCGCAGCCCGCGGGCTTCAGAACGAGTTGATCGGCTCCCAATCGGACTGAGCGGCCAATTGCGCTCGCTGTCAAATTTGCAATTTGCTACAGTGCCGCCCGAATTTGAAATTCACTGGTATGGGCGTGAGCAGGTGCTGCGAACAGTTCGACTACAATAACCGTTTGGAGCCGTGTCCGCTGCGCTGCCGGAAACGGAAGTTGTAGCACCGATAGCAGTAATCACTCACTATCCGGCGCTGCTTGACCTCACACCTGAGCCCAAGCTCGAAACGATATTCAAATGGCGGATAACCCGCTGACCGTACCAGCGAAGGCGGGGCGCACCATCGTCGAGTCCGGCGCGTTACTCGCTTGCCCGCTTCTCGGCACCGACCGCTTCGTGAAATTCTGTTCCGATCGCGGCCTCGACATCGACCGCGAACGCCTCATCCGACTTGAACGTCTCGGGTTGTTTGCCCCGGTGTTCCGGGTGCGGACGCCCAAAAGCTCGACAGAACCCTTCCGTATTCCGCCGACCAAAGGAAACAACTGGTTCAGCAAGGGATGGGCTCGCGACACCACAGGCGTCCCTTCGAGACACGCGGTCCCGCCGCACAACGACCAGACTCGCGAAGGATACTACTCGATCTTCCAGATACATCAACTGGATTCCGTGCTGTCCGCGTTTACGCTTCAGCTCCGCCTGGACTCTTTTGTTGACCTCGACGGGGAAGGCCCATTCCAATGGCAGGAGGCGGGCACTCGCTGGCTGAATCACGCACGAGACCTCGCAGGCAGCCTGCGCGACCATCAGTACCGCCCAGCCGTGGCGCTATTGTGTCAGTACATCTCGAACCGCTACTACCCGCACACGCAGAGCGACATGCGAATCCAGCAAGTTCGCAAGAGCCTCTCATCCGATCAATGGATATTCGTCAACGCTCAGGATTGGGACTGGGAGGAAGAAGCGCGGCATTGGAATCCCAGGGAGACAGAGAAGATATTCGGGCTGACGCAGGAGAACCTCGGTCGAGCCTACCGGGGCCTCTCGGTCGCCCAAGCGCATTGCGACCCGATCGAGCCTTGGTACCAACTTACCCAGTTCATTGCGATGAACGAACGTGAAAAATTGAAAGGAGCGGCGCTGCGGGCGGAAACTCTGCGCGCCGGAGCCTTCATGCTTGGGTTGCTTTACAAGGACCTTTATGGGGAAGAACTCCCTCACCCCAATGAAGTGACCCGAACGATAATCCGACACATACCGGAAACGGCGGTGCGCGATGACGTTCGTCGCCACCTTGAATTCGTTGCCAACCGTTTCCACGTCAACCCGCAACCTCGACTTTCGCTGATCGTTGAAGGACAGACCGAGGAGATAGCCGTCACCCAGATATTCGAACGTTTCTTCGGTGCGCATCCCGGGACATTCGGCATCGAAGTCGTCGTGCTCGGCGGAGTGAATGTCGCGACCGGCGGCAAGAAGGAAGACCGCTTCCGCGCGATCATGCGCCTGATTGACTACCTGCATCACCATCAGACCTTCACGTATCTGTTGCTCGACAACGAGAACTATGCGAGCCGGCTCAAGAAAGCTGCTAAGGAAATGAAGTCGATTCACACGGATCATCGATACGTTACCCGACCCGACTACATTCGCATCTGGAAGACCTCGTTCGAATTCGACAACTTCTCCTGTACCGAAATCGCGGCGGCTCTGGGGGAAGCGGCGGAAGATCGTGTCCAGTTCACGTCAAGACAAGTTGCGGCCGCGAAGCAAGAAAAGCACCCCGGGGCTGCGCTCGGACAACTCTTCCGGTGCAAGACTGGCCACGATCTTCCCAAGATTTCGCTGTGCGAATCTCTCGTTCGTTGCATGTTCTCTCCAACGAGCCGTCGCAAAATCGAGAATCGACCCATCGTCCGCGCCTTGAACCGGGTTGCTAGTCTCGCTGCTCGCAACCATTTGCCCGTCACCCAAGGGACAAAAGATGCGAATCAGGAGTCAACATTCCTGGGTCTGAAACGCACGCCACCTGCGAGGACAGGACGAAAGCCAACGTCATGAGCCAAGCCCATGCCTACCTGTACGATGTCTAAGTCGTTCACCAGCAGCTCCACGATTCTAGCCGTCGCCACCATGACGGAGGCCATGAGCAGTCCGCGAATTCGAGGCGACGAATAGGACTGCTATCTCCAGAGCGTTGGTCGGAGCGTGAGAGTCCGACCTGTAACGAGCGCGAACAGCAGGAAGATCGTCTTCGTACTGTGGCTTTCGTTCGCGGTGCTGGAGGGCCACTGACGCGACAAATCTGGGTTCGGATTCCCGATGCTCCAGAGCATCGCGAGCAGTCGAATTGACTGCTCGTAGGAAGGCTCCTGATTCCCCAGAGAACCGAAGCCCAAGAAACGTTTGCCATTTCAACACGATACTCGCGGTTCTCCAGAGAACCAACTCGATCCGGCAAGTGCGAGGCGCTCCATGTCGCCGAAAACGCATGGGAATGCAGGACAGGCGCGCGCCTGGCACACCCCGCAGAGGAACTGCGCTCAGGTGTGAAAACCGAGCCGCCTCCGGCGTCGAGGAGAGCACCGGGAGGCGGCATTCAGTAAGGGAAGAACGGCGCCGGCGAACGCGGCGGGCGTGAGCCGCCGCGGCGCGTGAGCGGACGGCGGTGCGGACGGAGCTGCGGGCAGGCGTGCGCAGCACGCTGCCGGACGCGGCGGCGGAATCGGCTGCACGCGGGCGGACATCGGTTGCAGCAGCGATGCGGACGGACGTGCGGATGCCGATGCGCAGCGAAGCCGCCGTCGGCGACGCGCGGAGCGCGGACAGCGCCGACCAAAAAAGAAGCGGGCCGCGCCGCCGGAGAGCGACGCGACCCGCGGGGCCGGTGCGGGCTACGCCGCGCGGCAGCGCTGCACCGGGATGCCGAGCTTGACGGCCTTGTCGACGAGGTTGTCGGTGATGCCTGAGCCGGGGAAGGCGATGACGCCCTTGGGCAGCAGGTTGAGCAGGTCGTCGTTGCGCCGGAACGGTGCGGCCCGTCCGTGGCGGTCCCAGTCGGGCTTGCACACCACCTGGTGCACGCCGTGGCGTTCGGCCCACTGTGCGGCGAAGCGTTCCACGCCGGGGCCGCCGCCGTGCACGAGCACCATGTCGCTGTACTTCGCGCGGGCGGTGTCGAGGCGCCGGAAGATGGCGTCCACGTCCGTGACGTTCTTGCCGCCGGCCACCGCGATCAGGGTGCCGTCGGGCAGGTGCGCCTGGGTCTCGCGATCCTTGCGGGCGCGCAGGAAGTCGCGGGCGTCGATGGCCGCGGAGGTGAGTTTCCGCGTCTGGCTCGTGTGGCTGCCGTAGCGCGGGCGCCAAGTGTCGCCGGTGGCTTCGCGGTAGGCGTCGGCGGCGGTGTCGCGCATCTTCTCGAACGCGTCGCGCCGCTTGCCGAGGTTCTGCGCCCGGTCGGTCGTGAGTTCGAGTTCGCGGGCGTTGATCTCGGTGCCGTCCTGGGCGCGTTGCAGGTCGCGGAGCTTCGGGGCCAGCCGGTCGACGCCGCGGTCGAGCCTGCGGACCTGGGCGTCGAGCATGTTGACGAAGCCCCAGAGCATGGACTCGCGCTCGTCGGCGAGTTGGGTGCCGTCGGGCGCCACGTTGCCAGCGAGGATGCTGAACGCTTCGCTGACCGCGGCGAGCGCGTCGTCCCGGTCCCAGACGTCCCTGGGGTCGAACTCGTCGCGCCCGGGCGTTGCGCCGTAGAGTGCCGCGTTCTCGCAGATGACTGCCGTGGGCGATTGCGCCTGTTGGGCTTGCAGTGTGTCGTAATCGAACATGAGAGTGTCTCCTGTAACAAGATGAGAGATGAGCCAGATGGCCCGGAGCATCGGAAGAGCGTCTCCCGACGTAGGTTTATTGGTTCACGCGCGCGCAGTGCCGTCACCGCCTTGGCGGCCGCAGCGAAGCGTAGGACCCGCGCTTGCGCGGGTTGACGGTGCGAGCACGTGTGAAACAATGGGCCTTCGTCGGGAGGAGCTTTTGTTTCCATGACCGCCGTGTTCCCTGGCAAGCGGAGTGCGCAGCGAGCCTGCGAGCGGAGGCGCGAGGGATTGCAGCGGAAATCGGAGCTTGCGGAGATTGGAGCGTAAAGCCCGGTCGCGAAGCGACGCGCACAAAGTTCTGTCCTGCATCCGCGCCGCTGCCGATCCGAACCGCAATCCCGTAGTCCACGCCGCTCACGCGTCGCCTCCCCGGTAGAGGTCTTCGTCGGAACTGGCGATGACGGTCGGCTCGGGCAGCGTGCCGGTGTCGAGCAGCACGACGATGTCGTCCGACGGTTGCCCGACGGTCTTGTAGAACGCGGTCCAGGCGTCGTCCTTCTTCTTGTGGGCGGACAGGACTTCGCCGACCGTGGGCAGGTCCATGTCCAGAGCGTAGAAGACAGTGTCGCTGACGGCGCTGACCAGGTAGCGCCGTGGGATATCGGGATCGCTTTGCCATAGCGTCGCGCCGGTGCGCCGGTCGAGGACGACGGTGGTGCATTCGGGATGGGCGCGGACACGGCGCTGGGCTTCCTCCCAGGCGGGCCGCCTGTCGTCGATGCGCGCCGGCGGATCGAACAGGTCGATCCAGTCCTCGTCGACGGTGCGGACGACGTAGCGGGAGGCCGGGCGTGCGATGCCCGTGGTTGCGCGGGTGAGCATGTTCTCTCTCCTTTCCCGAACCGGGTTCGCCCTCACTCCAGCCGCCCTCGCTCGTCCGCGACGCGCAGCAGCGGCGCGAGCCGCGCCGCCAGCGATTCGGGGCCGAGCGCGAGAAGGTCGTCGTTGAAGTCGCCGCCCTCGGGCACGAGGACGGCGGTGCCCACGCCCGAGCGCGCGCAGCGCCGGGCGAGGCGTTCGGCGGCTCGATCCCCCTCGGGATCGTTGTCGCGCGCGACGATGAGCCGCTCGACGCCAGCCGGCGGCGCGAACGCGCCGAGGCTGCCGGCGGAGAGCGCGGCCGCGGCCGTGATCTCCGGCACGGCGGTCACCAGCGACAGCACCGTCTCGATGCCCTCGCCGAGCAGCAGCGTCGTGTCGGGCGATCCGAACCGGACCGCGTGCCCGTAAATCCTGCCGAGCGCCTTTCTCGGCGAGGCCACGCCCGCCTTGGCGGGCGAGCGCGGATCGAGCCAGGTACGCTGCACGCCCGTGACGGCGCCGTCGTCGCCGGTCACGGCGGCGACCAGCGCCGGCAGGCGGACGACGGAATGGCCCTTTCGGTAGCGAAGCTCGGGGTGAAAGCGCAGCGCCGCGAAGTGGCAGCGAGCCAGGCCCCGCGCCAGCAGATACTTCTCCGCGTGGGTGCCGGCGAGGGCGCGGCAACGCGCCCAGAGGCGGCGGGCCGCTTCCGTCGAGTCGTATGGCGTCGTCCCGCCCGTGGCCGGCGCA
The DNA here is from genome assembly GCA_028821145.1 of Gammaproteobacteria bacterium. GTDB lineage: Bacteria > Pseudomonadota > Gammaproteobacteria > Steroidobacterales > Foliamicaceae > Foliamicus. Next base: position 29,776 of record JAPPHC010000023.1, read on the forward strand.
GCCGGCAGGGCGAGGAACGCGCGGGCCTCGGCGAGCGCCGCGCGCAGCGTCGGCGCATCCGAACGGATGCGGACGATGTCGAGCAGGTCGCCGTGCTGGCCGGTAGCCGCGTCGGTGAACTTGCCGGGCGCGCCCGGTCCTTCGAGGCGGACATAGAGCGAGCGCCCGCGGGCGCCGTCGAGGTCGCCCGCGACCCAATAGCGGCCCTGCCGGCGGCCGTGGGGAAGATAGCGGCGGCAGACCTGCTCCGCCCGCGCGGCCAGCGCGGCGGCAATGCGGGCGGCGTTCACGGCGCCGTCCCTGTAGGGTGGCGTTGCGGCATGGGTGACACTCCTTGGGCTTGGGGAGAACGCCCGATACCGGCCGGCCTCCGCCTCTTGTCGGGGCCGGAGGATGAACGCACCGCGCATAGCGCGGTCGCGGCGCCCCGGAGGGGCGGGCTCGAAGCCGTCGGCAAAAGGGGGGACCGGCGCAAGCGCCGGTCCCCGTGGGAGGACGGTTCAGACGTCAGAATGGGATGTCGTCGTCCATCTCGCCGCCGTCGGCCGGCATGGCCGGTCCGGTGCCCTGGGCCTGGGCATCGGCCGCCGCGGTCCCGTTCCCGTTCGCGCCGTTGGGCTTGTCGAGGAACTGGATCCGGCAGCCCGGTACCAGCAGGATCTCGGTCGAAAAGCGGTCGGACTCCTCGCCGTCCTTGCGCCAGCGCCGGGTCTGCAGCTTCCCGTCGATGTAGACCAGCCGGCCCTTGCGGGCGTGCTTCTCGAGCATCGAGACGAGCCCGTCCTGGAAGGTGACGATGCGGTGCCACTCGGTCTTGTCGATCCGCTCGCCGCGCTGCTTGTTGAGGTAGGACTCGTCGGTCGCGATCGAGAGGTTCGCGACGCGCCCCCCGCTCGTGAGGTGGTTGACGGTCACGTCGGCGCCGAGGCGGCCGATGAGTTCCACGCGGTTCAATCCGAAAGCCATGACTGTGCTCCTTGGTTGGTTGCTGTGACGTTGGGTTGCGAGCGCCCGGAAGCTGGGTCGATTCCTCTCCCCGGCCCCCGGCCGTTCATCCTTCTCCCCGCTTCCCTCCAACTCTGCCGAGGCAGCGGGTCGCGGTCCGGGCAAAGCCGGGTCCGGTCGTCGGCCAGGGCGTCGCGCACGGTTCGGACGTCGAGGCCGAGATCGGCGAGGAGGTCGCAGGCGGACGGAGCGATGGAATCGGTGTCGGGTTCGAAGAGGTACATGGGGCGTCTCCTGTCGGACGCCCGGCGCGAGGGAGACCGCCTCCCTCTCATCCGCCGGGCGTTCGCCCGGCTTGCAACATTTCTCTGCCTCGGACGGCGGGGGCTCAGGCCGCGCGGCGGATGGCCTGCAGGCGCTCGCAGACGGTGCGCGGGGCGAGTACGCCGAGGTTCAGCACCGGGATGCCGCGTTCCACCGCGATGCGCAGCGCCAGGCCCGTGCCGCCGGTAATCTCGCCTTCGGGGGTCCATGCCACCACCGCATCCACCGGCCGGTCGAGCCCGGGACCGAGGAGGATGGCGGCGTTCCTCGCATGGAGCTTGCGCACGGCCGGCGAACAGCGGCGCCAGGCGGGATGCAGGCGCTCGGCCACGGCCATCCAGTCGGCGAGTTCAGCCTGGGACGGAACCCGGCAGTCCGACCCGGCGTGTCCGTTGTAGCCCGCCCACGGAAGGTACAGCGTGCGCTGAGCCCCCGGCGCCCCCGTCGCGAACGCCGTATCGGCCCCGGATGCGCCGCCGCTTGCCAGACGCCAGCCGGTGCGCGCGAGCCAGGCCGCGATGGTCGTCATGTCGGCCAGCACGGGTTCTGGGGTGGCGCGGGCGCCGATGCCAGCATAGATGGGTGCGTTCATGTCGCGGCCTCCGGAATGGGGATGGCGGCCGCGGTCCTCACTCTCGACTCGCGGCCTTCCCCCGGACCCCGGCTGTCCTCCAACCTATGGACAAGTACGCTGCTCGAAAGGGATCGAGCCGAAGGGCGGCCGGCCGGCGGCGCAGCAGTGGGGCGAGCGCCCCGGGGTGGATTCAGCCCGAACCGGACACCGCGATGCGCGCGTTCGAATAATCCGGGATTTCCCGGTTTATTCCACCGCGGCGGATCGATCCAGGAAAACGGCTCTAGATGTCCGGACGGCTGCCCGGCAGCGGCCCGCGCCGCGCGGCGGGCTCAGCCGGTATCGGCGGCGATGCGCAGCCGGCCTCCGTCGTCCGAGCGCGGCGGGCGGATGACGATGTCGACATCGCGCCCGAGCGCGTTCAGCAGGCGGAACAGCCGTTCCAGCGAATACTCCCGGAAGTCGCCCCGCAGGAGCCGCGAGACGTCCGGCTGGGTCAGCCCGAGCAGCCGTCCGGCCTCGGCCTGGGTGATGCCGCGCCGGCGCACCAGCGCGTCGATGCGCCCGACCAGTTCGGCCTTGAGCAGGTGGGCGTCGGCCCCGGGTCGGCCCAGGTCGGCGAACACGTTGCCGGAGCCGGGTTCGATGCGGGTGTCGGGTTCGGTCATGGTCTTATCCTCCGCCATGCTCGTCGTGATGGCGTCCGGCCGCGCGCAGCCGGCGCCGGACGAGGTCCAGTTCCTGCTTCGGGGTGGCCACGCCCCGCTTCGCCTTCTTGCGGAAGGCGTGCAGGACATAGACGGCGGACTCGAACCGCACGGTGTAGACCGCCCGATACGCGTCGCCGCCGTGGCGGGCGGCGACCTGAAGGACGCCGGCGCCGAAGCCCTTGAGCGGCTTGGCGTCGCGGTGCCGGCCCCCGGCCTGGGCCTGGTAGATCGCAAAACCCATGCGGTCCTGCACGGCATCGGGAAACCGCTTCAGATCCGCTTTGCTCGAACCGACCCATTGGACTTGTTTCAGCATGGCATGGTTGATTGTGAATTATAGGGGTTTCCCCATACAGGGCCAAGGCGTTGCCGGGCGCTCAGTGCCACGGCGGCTCATCGAGCCCGCCGTCTTCCTCGCGCATCGACGCGGCGGCCAGGGCCGTCCAGGCCTCGCGGTCGAGCCCGAGGCGGCGGTTGAGCTTGTCGCAGATGCCGAGCGCGTCGTCGAGATCGAGCGCGATCAGCGCCGTGGGGACGTGGCCGGTGAGCCCCTCGATGACGATGCGGATCTGTTGCACGTCGGCCTCCACGTCGTAGGCGGGGCAGAAGCAGAAGTTGGGATTGTCCGGCAGGGTCTGCTCGGTCATGGGACGTTCTCCGTGGCTGTGTGGGGCGCGGCGACAAGACAGCATGCACGCGCCCGGGCGATGGGGGAAGCGCGGTTCTGCCTGCACGGAACCCCGCGGGTCGGTCATACGGATGGCGGACCCTGGCGAGTCGGCAGGCCCTGGCGGGCCGGCGGTACGTACCCTGGCGGGCCGGCAGCACGCGCTGTATCGGACATTCGATCCGCGTCACGCGGGCGGCCAGCGTTCGAGCACCCGGCCGAGCGTCCCGGCGTCCGGCGCGAACACGCGGGCGCGGTAGGAAACGATCTCCACCGTGCAGCCGAGGCGCTTGAGCGCCGGCAGATCGGTGTCGGCGGGGCCCTCGATCTCGACGCGGTCGGCGCCCATGAGGCGGCGCCGTGCGACGCGCCAGCCGTTGGCCAGCGGGACGGCGGCCCCGCGCGAAAGCACCGCCTCGAACGCCTCCTCCCCGGTCATGTCGAACCCGCCGCCCAGGCCGAACGCCTGCCGCACGGCGCGGACCTGTTCGGCATCGAGCACGCGCCCGATCAACGCCGCGCCCTCGTCGGTGGTGAGCCGGCGCACGCGCATGTTCTCCGCGGGCAGCCGGTCCCAGACCGGCAAGAGAAGCCCCGTGGCGAGCCAGAACCGGGATTCCCGGTGCGACGGCAGCGCGACCACCTCCGCGTCCCAGATGCGCCGCCAGTCGGCCTCCGGTGCCCGGCGCCAATGCGAGGCGCGCAGTTCGTCGCGCGCCATCGACTGGCGGGCGTCGGGCCGCACGAGACGCAGGCGCTCCTGCACCCCGCCGTCGTCGAACAGCCGCGACGGCGCGGACAGCACCACCGCGGCGCGCTGAGAGCGGGTGTTGACCGCGAGTCTCGGGTTGCCGTCGGGTCCGGGATCGCGGGTGGCGAGCGCGAGCGCCGCGTCCGCCGTTGTCGGCTGAAGCCGGTCGCGGCGCAGGATCTCGACCAGCTCCGTTGCCGCCCCGGTCCCGGGGTGATCGTACAGTGTTTCCCGTCCGGCCACGGCCAGCGAGTCCGCCTGCACCGTCTCGACGCCGAGCTCGTAGGTGCCGGCTTCGACGGCCTGCTCGATGTTGGCGGCGATGCGCGTTTCAAGCTCGGCGAACAGCTCGTTCTGCTCGTCGATGGGCAGCGCCAGCAGCCGGTTCAGGAACTTCGGCATGGGCGGCAGGTTTTCCTTCAGGGAACCCTCGTGGGAGAGTTTGAGGCCGGTCGCGTCCTCGAACCGCTCCGGCGTCCAGCCGCCGATGCGCCCGAGCCACAGCGAGCCGTAGAACTGGCGCAGCGCCGCCTTGGCGTAGACGCTTTCCAGGTTGTCGCTCTCGCGGAACAGCGATTGCCCGCCGCCCATGGCGGTCTGGCTGTCTCTCTGCCCGCGGGTGATGGCGCCGAGGCTGTCGAGCCGCCGGGCGATGGTGGCGATGAACCGGCGCTCGCCCTTCACGTCGGTGGCCACGGGCCGGAACAGCGGAGAGAAAGCCTGGTGCGTGCGGTGCGTCCTGCCGAGCCCCTGGATCGCCTGGTCGGCCCGCCATCCGGGTTCCAGCAGGTAATGCACGCGCCGCTCGGTGTTGGCGCACGAGAGGTCGGCGTGGTAGCTGCGCCCGGTGCCGCCGGCCATGGAGAACACCAGGATGCGCTTGGTCCCGTCCATGAACGCGGCGGCCTCGGACAGGTTCGCCGACGCCGGCCGGTTGCGCAGCGCCAGGCGCTCGCCGCGCGCGTCGGCGATACGCAATACCCGCCGCGAGCGCCCGGTCACCTCCGCCACGGCGTCGTGCCCGAAGTGCTGCACGATCTGGTCGAGCGCGGCAGGTACCGGCGGCAGCGCCGCGAGTTTCTCGATCAGGGCGTCGCGCCGGTCCACTGCCTCGCCGCAGAGCACGGGATTGCCGTCGGCGTCGAACACCGGCCGCGACATCAGGTTGCCCTCGGCGTCGGTGAACGGTTCCTGGAGCTGCACCGGGAACGCGTGGGCGAGGAACTCGATCACGGTCTCCCGGGGCGTGAGATCGACGTTGAGATCGTCCCATTCCGAGGCCGGGATCTCGGCGAGCCTTCTCTCCATGAGCGCCTCGCCTGTGGACACGAGCTGCACCACAGCGGAGCGCCCCTGCTCAAGATCGGCCTCGATGGCGCGGATCAGCGACGGGCACTTCATGGAAGTGAGCAGGTGGCCGAAGAACCGTTGCTTGGCGCCCTCGAACGCCGACATCGCCGCGGATTTCGCGTTGCGGTTCAGCGTCGATTCGCCGTCGGCGATGCCGGTGGCGTTCAGCGCCTCGGTGAGATTGGCGTGGATGACCTTGAACGCCCCGGCGTAGGCGTCGTAGATGCGCCGCTGGGCGTCGCTCAGCGGGTGTTCGAGGATGTCCACTTCCACGCCGTCGTAGGACAGCGCGCGGGCCTGGTAGAGGCCGAGCGCCTTGAGATCGCGCGCGACCACTTCGAGTGCGGCGACGCCGCCCGCCTCCATGGCGGAGACGAACTCCGCGCGGGTCTCGAAAGGGGTCTCGCCGGAAGCCCAGAGTCCCAGCCGCCCGGCGTAAGCCAGCCCCGGCACGGTCGTGGCGCCGGTGGCGGAGACATAGACGACGCGCGCGTCCGGCAGCGCGTGCTGGAGCCGTAGACCGGCACGGCCCTGCTGCGAGGGCGCGATGTCGCCGCGATTGCCCTTGCCGCCCGCGGCGTTGGCCATGGCGTGGGCCTCGTCGAACACCACGACCCCGTCGAAGGCGTGGCGATCGTCCTCGTCGAGGCTGCCCGCGAGCCATCCGACGATCTGGTCGAGCCGCGAGGCGACCTGCCGTCGCGCCAGCGACCCCTGTCGGGCCGGCGAGCGCAGGGTCGCGTAGGTCGCGAACAGGATGCCTTCGGTGAGCGGGATCTCCGCGCCCTGGCGGAACTTGCCGAGGGGGATCACGTCGGTTTCCCGGCCCCCGAGCGCAAACCAGTCGCGGCGCGCGTCCTCCAGCAGCTTGTCGGACTGCGACAGCCAGAGCGCCCGGCGCTGTCCCTTGAGCCAGCGGTCGAGCACAAGGGCGGCGACCTGCCGGCCCTTGCCCGCGCCGGTGCCGTCGCCGAGCATCCAGCCGCGCCGGAATCGCACCGGTTCGGACAGCGTCTCGCCGTCGGCGGTGGCGCCGTCATCCTGCGGTTCGCCGTCCTCGCCGCAGCGATGCACGGTTTCCCAGCCCGAGCCGATGCGGTAGCGGGCCGCAAGGTGTCCGGCATGGGCCGCGCCCGCGAGCGCGACGCTCTCGAGCTGGGCATCGGACAGCGCCGCCCCGGTCACGACCCGTTCCGGCAGCATCGGCCGGTACGACGGCGTCGGATGCGGGACGGCCGCCATGGCCGCGGACTGCACCAGCGGGGTCGGATGGGCGGTGGCGCCCGGCACCCGCACCACGCTCGGGCGCCACGCCGCGTAGGGGCCGGCGGATGGGGTCCCGGACGATTCGGTGTCGGGAACGGCCGCGCCTCCGATATCCAGTTCCGCCACGGTCCCCCAATCGTGGGCGGGCTGCGCGGCAGGCCGGGCGGCGTTCCGGCGGGCCGTGGCGGATTGCCGAGTTCGTGGGCCCGGGACGTGCCCGAACAGGTCGGCGCCGGGCGCGGGTTCGACGCTCGGCCGCGGCGGGACGGAAGCGATCACGGCGTCGAGCAGTTCGGCGGTATTGGCGGCGCGGGCCGAGGGATCGACGGCGATGCCGGGTTCGGAACTCCGGTCGACGACCGTGAGCCGCGTCTCGAACCCGGTGCCCCGCCGCGCGTAGGCGCGCCCGTCGATGGCCATCGTGAACACGACGCGCGCGCCGGACTGCGGCGCGAACGCGCCGTCCCAGGCCGCATCCCCGGGCACGCAGTTCGCCGAGGTGACGGCGACGAGCCGGCCGCCTTCGGGCAGCATCGCGAACGCCGAGCGGACGTGCCTGAGGTCCGCGCCGCGGCGGCTGCGCGACACGCCCGGGGTGGCCGAGAACGGCGGGTTCATCAGCACCACCGACGGCCGCACGTGCGGCAGGAAGTCGGCGAGGGCTTCGGCGTTGTGGCGGGTGACTTCGGCCTCCGGGAACAGCCCGGCGAGGACTGCCGCCCGCACGGGCGCGATTTCGTTGAGATGCAGCGCGCCCACAGCTTGCCGCCCGAGCGCGCACTGGGCCATCACGGCGAGCATTCCGGTGCCGGCGGACGGTTCGAGCACGGCATCGCCGGGCCGCACGGCGGCGGCCTTCAGCGCCGCGTAGGCCATCGGCAGGGGCGTGGAGAACTGCTGCAGGCGCACCTGTTCCTCGGACCGCCGGGTGTGCGAGGGCTCCAGCGCCGCCAGGGCGCAGAGCATGGCGAGCATGTTGGCGGGACCGTCCGGGCCGGCTCCGGCGCGGCGGCGCATGGCGCGCCCGTAGCGTTGCAGGAACAGCACCAGCGCGGCCTCGGCCGCTTCGTAGGCGTCCTTCCAGGCCCAGGCGCCCCCGGCGTCGGTCCCGCCGAACGCGCGGGTCATGGCGTCTCTCAGCGTGGACGCGTCGAGCGGTCGGCCGCCCTCCAGAGCGGACAGCAGGGTCCGGGCCGCGGCGATGAGGGCTTCGGCCCTGGCGGGCGGCAGGACGGACTTGGCGGACGGCGGGACAGTCTTGGCAGACGGCGAGACGTGGCCCGCGAAAGGCGCGAGTGGCGGGGCGGACGGGCGCGCGGCGGCGTCCGCCGGGGAAACGGCGTCGGGCATGGAAGTCTCCGGATGGGTCGGGATGAAAGGCCAGCGGCGAAACGCGGCGGGATCCCTCCCGCGCCGCGCCGCCGGGCCGCTTGCCGAACCGCCCGCCGGACTCCTCGCGGCGGAACGCGGAATCGCGGCTGAATGCGGCGGCGGTCAGCCGAAACGGACGCCGGCTTCGGTGAACGTCCAGGCATTGACGGCCAGGGTCTCGTCCACCACGGCGTCGGACGTTCGGTAGTCGTACTCGCGCTCGAGCTGGCGATAGAGCCAGCGGGCCAGATCGCGCATGGCCTCGATGACCGTGTCCTCGGCGCCGTCCGTCATGGGCTGCCAGGTCGGGCTGCCGCGCTCGACGTCGATGGTCATCGTGTACTCGTGGCAGTAGCGCCCGCGCTGGCGGACATCCGCGGCGAGCTGGAAAAAGTTCCGGCGCTGGACCGCCTGAAGGGTGTCGGCGATGGCGTGCAGATCCGTGTCGCGCGGGGCGTGCGCCCGGATGGCGCGGGCTGCGCCGATGGCGTATTCGTACGTCGCGGAGAACGACGCGCCATCGCCCTGCGAGGAAAATCCTCTATAGAAGATCTGCGGCTTCTCGCGCGTCCCGCCGCCCATCAAGGGAACCGGATGGGTCTTGAGCGTCACGCCGAGAAGTCCGCAGACGGTCTCGAAGTCGTCGTACACGAACTCGTGCCAGTCATGGTCCAGGCAGGAATCCCGGTACCAGGCGCGGGCGCGCTCCTTCGCCGCGCCGGACAGTTCCTTCAACTCGTAGACTGTGGTTTCGACAATGCGGGGCATGGGCCTTAGCTCCCGGGCCGCGCGGCGGCGGAACGCACAGCGTCGGGTTGCGGATCCGTCCGGGTCGCGGCGGCGGCGTGGCGACTCAGCGCCGCATCGAGCTCGGGGCCGCGCTCGACGATGCGCCGGGCCGCCCGCGCGGCCTCGGCGTACACGGAGATCGGCCCCCTGGCGCGGAAATGCAGGTCCCGCTCGATCGTCAGGCCGAACGGCAGGCGGGTGGCGGCGATCTCCGAAAGGCTGGCGTAGCCCAGTTCCGGGAAGCCGAAGCCCAGATCGCACAATCCGAACAGAGTGTCCTCGTCCTCGCCGAGTTCGGTGAACAGCCAGGTGGCGGCGCCGCAAGGGTTGAACAGCTTGAGCGGGGGCCGGGGATCGGCGTCTGGCAATGCGGCGTTCTTCAGCAGTTCGGCGCGCTGGGCCTCGGTGATGAGTTTCATGGGCGTCTCCGGTGGGTGGACGAGGGGTGGCGGTTCGGCTTCGGGGGACCGAACTCGACCGCGATGTGGTCGCCGTCGACGGCGATGGCGACCGTGCGGCCGGTGGGCATCAGCCAGTGGATCTCCGTCCACACCGCACGGGCGATGGCGCGCTTGCGCGCCTCGTCCCCGGCCGTCCTCGGCTCGAATGAGGGTTCTGCGCCAGCTACTCGCGCGTTGCCGTTCACGACGCGGCCTCCGCGGCCGGCTTGCCCAGGGTCACGTTGACCCGGCCGTTGCGCACGGCGATGTCCGCGCCGCGCTCGCGGGGGATGAGCCAGAACAGCTCCCGTTCGACCGCGTCGGCGATGGAGCGCCGCCGCGCCTCGTCGTCGGAGACCAGCAGGCGCGTGGCCAGATGCAGCGCCTCGCGCTCGAACTCGATGCGCTGGCGCTCCCAGGAATCCGCGTCGGCGTCGTCGGAGGGCGAGAAGTAGGCGTCGTACAGCAGCCCCGCGAGTTCGTGCGGGTCGAGCGCGCTGTCGGCGGTCACCAGCGGCCGCGCGTCCTCCACCCAGGTCCAGGCCTCGCCCGCGAAGGCAAGGTCCGTGAGGAGGTCGAGGGTGCGCTGCGCGCCTTCCGTCCCGCGGACGATGGCGTGGATGCGGATCGCCTCCGGCCGTTCAGGCAACGGCGTTGCGGGCCCACTCGTGCGTTCGGGGCCGGACAGATTGTCGAGCGTGTGGGTCCGCCCGTCCGCGGTGATTTCCGTGCGGATGTCCGCCAACCGTGGAATCGCGTCGTACCAGCCGAATCCCTCCAGCCTGCGGTCGGGCTCGAACAGCCGGTGCGCCACGCCGCTGCGCTCGGCGGCGCGCCGAAATGCCTGCGCCTCGGGCGGCTCGGGATCGGCCGCGACGAGCAGCGCGTCGGTGCCGATGGCCTGGAGCTTGGGCGGTTCGTGCCAGTGGTCGATATCGGCCACGGCGGAACGCCAGGGGCAAAGCTCGGCCGGCGGCGATTCGATTTCGATGCCGGCCCGGCGAGCCCGCTTCCAGTCCGCGAACGACGGGCGGGGATCGGGATCGACGGCGAGCGCCCGGTAGATCGCGTGCCGGGCGGCCTCGCGCATCTCGGCCAGGAACGGCGTCTCGACCGCCTCCTTGCGGGCGGGCAGCACGAACTCCAGTTCGGGACAGTCCTCGATGTCGGCGGCCACGCTCCAGTGCGCGCCGCCGACGGATTCGACCGACGGCAGCCGAACGGCAACGGTCAGGCCGTGAAAGTTCACGTCCGGGTCGTTCAGCGCGAACCGCCGCGGGCGGTTCCGGAAGATCCCGAACACCAGGCCGCGCCAGCGCTCGACATGCACGGCGCCGTCGAGGAACGCCCGGCGCGGCAGCGCCTCGGCGTCCCTCGGCGAGCGGTCGGCGCGTCCCCAGTACACCGGGAGCGGGTAGTGGACGGCGGCGGCTTCCAGCGCGCCGCGGATCTTGTCGTCCGTCTCGGTCTCCCCCGCCGGAAACCGCACGGCCGTGCCGTGCGGATACGGTGCGCCGACCTCCGGGCGGACCTCGGCCGCGGCGTCCCCCGCGAAGTGCTCAGGCGCAAGGTCGACCTGCCAGCCGGGCGCGTCGCCCGGCGCGCGGGGCCGCGAGGAGACGGCGCAGCCCCGGCGCGCCAGGCTCAGCATGCCCATGCCGGCGGCGTCCTCGCGTTCGACGAGCTCGCCGCTCCAGCCGTTCTCGCCGAACGACAGCAGAACACCGGGGTCGGCGATGCCCTGTCCGTCGTCGAGGACGGTGACGGTCGGCCCGCTGTCGCGTTCGTGCTCGCCCAGCACGACGTTCACGCGCGTGGCGCCGGCGCGGCGGGCGTTTTGCAGCGTTTCGGCGAAGATGTCCGCAAGCGTCGCGGCGAAGGTGCGGGTGACGCGCTTGAGCGCGGAATCGTGGATGCGCGCGCGGATCGTTCGGGTGTCGTTCATGGGGCCTCCCTGTGGCATGGGCAAAGGGGATGCGCCCCGCCCGGGCGGAAATCCGGGCGGGGCGCGCGGCGGCGGACGGCTACTGTGTCGCCTGGCGCAGGAACCCGGGCACGTCCGCGGCCTCGCCAGCGGTCTCGCCGTTGGCGTCGGTTACTCCGGCGTCTGCGGCTGAGTGCCCGGCATCGCCGGCGCCGTTGCCGCTCGCCGGAACGTCGTTCCGCTCGCGAGCCGAGGCGTCGTGGCCGTTGCCTCGATCCGTTTGCACCGTCGCGTCGTCCTGGTCGCCGGGCGGAACGGGCGCCGTTTCGGCGCCGTTCGAGGACGCGACGTCGGCCGAATCGGCGGCGGATGCCAGTTCGGTGTCGTCGGCTTGGCCCCCCGCGTCGAACGCCGCGAACCCCGGCGGGGTCCAGGCGAGCGCGGCGGCGTGTTCGTCGGCCCCGATGCCCACCGGCGGCTTGCCGGCGGCGAACGCCTCTTCCATGGCCTTGGCGAGATCCGCCTTCCGGTACTTCGAGCGCGCCGACGCCCAGGCCGGCCCCAGCGTGTCGCGGGCGATGGCCAGGATGCGGTCCTTGCGCAGCCGCGACCACACCAGATCCGAGGTCGGGCGCACGTGCTTCGCGAACTCGATCCCGAGCCGCGCGACGGTGGCCTCCAGTTCCGGCCGGGCCTCGTGCTCAAACGCAAGCTGCCCCCGGATCGTGCGCGCCACGGCGGCGGCGAACAGCTTCTCCTTGTCCGCCCGCGGCAGGTTGCGCAGCGCCTCGAAGCAGGTCGCGTCGCCATCCTGCTCCATCCAGTCGAACGGCAGGTCCGACCAGTCCGCGAGCATCGCCTCGCCGGGGCTTGCGGCGGCGAAGCCGTCGTCGTTCATGCGCATCGACGGGCGGTCGGCGGTTTCGTTGAACGCGATGTCGAGCGCGTGATACGCGGTCGTGTAGCCGTTCGCGAAGACGGCGCGCGCCATCTGGAATACGGTCAGGTCGAACGCGGCCTCGAAGTCGGTCGCCAGGTGCGCCTTCACCAGCGCCGTGCGAATGGCGCGCAGGTCGTCGGCCAGCCCGATGCCCACGCCCGCCTCCTGCCGGGCCGTGGCGCGCGGATCGGGCGGCGGCGCCAGCGGCGCGGAGACCGCGGGGCCTTCGACGCCCGTGGATTCCGCCGCACCGTTGCCGGCCGCCGTCCCGGCGGCGTGCCCGTTCGCGCCGGCGTCGTCGGAGTCGGTCTTCGGCATGTCCTCGGGCTTCACCAACCCCTGGATGACCTGCAACGTCCCGTCGCGCCCGACCGTGGCGATGGCCCCGGCGATGGCGAAGTCCTCGCGGCGGAACCGCGCGCGGGCCTCCACGGTCTGCTCGATCGTGTCGAGCCGCTCGTCGATGGACTCCGCTTCGGCTTCGAGCTCCTCGGTCCAGTCCCCGTCGTCGAGGTTGGCCAGTTCGTCGTGGCGCGTGCGCAGCCGCTCGGTCTCGGCGGTTTCCTCGTCCGTGGGCTCGCCCGGTTGGGGATGGACGCGGCCGTAGCGCGCGGCGGCGCTCCAGTCGACCTCAAGCCTCGCCTCGGACCACTTCCAGCGGGTGGACAGCTCGTCGGCGACGACTTCGAGCTTCTTCATGGCCAGGTCGTTCAGGAGCGCCGGATCCTCGAACCACAACCCGTTCTCGTGATCGTCGGCGAACAGATCCCGCATCACCGGGCCGCCGGCGGCCTCGTAGGCTTCCACGCCCACGAACCGGGCCAGCGCCGAGGAACCCGGCACCCGCTCCTCGGTCAGCAGGCGCTTGACCTGCCAGGCAGTGGGCCGGTAATCCTGCGCGGAAACCTGTTCCCACACGGCAAGCTGGCGCCCGGTGTCGGGGGTGACGGCGAACGCTTTGAGCGTCTCCAGGTCGATGGCCTCCTCCCGGTAGGCATCGAGGAGTTCCGGGGCGGCGTTGCCGAGGCGCAGGCGCTGCTCGACGATGCGTTCGGAGACGCCGAAGCGGTTCGCGATGGCCGCGACGGACAGTCCGTCGCCCGCAAGGGCGGAGAACGCCGCCACCTGGTCGGCGGGGTGCATGGCGATGCGCACGACGTTCTCGGCGAGCGACAGTTCGCCGCCGTTGGCGTCGGGCGCGATCCGGCAGGGCACAGGCAGTTCGGGGTCCAGCGCGCCGTCTCCGGCGAGCGACTGCAGCGCCGCCAGGCGCCGGCCGCCGGCGAGGACGGCGAAGCGTTCGTTCCCGTCGTCGTCGGTGCCGTCGGCGCGCGCGACGAGGTTCTCCAGCAGGCCGTGGGCCTCGATCGAGGCCTTGAGCTCGGCCAGGGCGTTACCGTGGGTGGGGGTCTTTCTGACGTTCTCGGGCGCCAGGAAAAGACGCGACAGCGGGATCTCCCGGATGACGGCGTCGGGCGGGGGAGCGGTTGGGTTCATGTGGTTCTCCGTGGGTGGGAAGACAGGGGCGAGGCCTGGCTCTCTCCAGCCGGCCCGCGCCCAACCGGCCCTCAACCGGCTCGGCCTCCTCGCGGAGCCGGGGCAAGGCCTGGCGGAACGGATCGGAAGGTGACGCCCGGGCCGGCGGGACCGTGGCGTTGCGGCCAAAGCGGGAAACGGCGGTCAGGCCGCGATGGCGATGCGCTCGCCCCAGGGCGCGCGGGCGAAGTCAGAGGGCGGGTCCGACCAGTCGATCCAGAGCACCGGATAATCCGGCTCGGTGTCCGGGTAGCGCGAGCACTCCATGTCCGTGAAGTACAGGCACGCGCCGGGTCGGATGCCACGTTCGTCGAGCCAGGCGAAGCCGGGCCGGAAGTCGGTGCCGCCGCGACCGCGCACGACGACCTCCTCGGGCAGGTCCAACGCGGAGAGCTCCGCCGCGTGGCGAACGGCGGTGTCGACCTGCAGCAAGACGACGCGCTCGGGCTGGATGTCGGCGGCGATCTCGCGCACCTCGGTCCAGAACTCGGAGAGCGTGCGCGCGGGCAGCGAGCCGGACGTGTCGATGATGACGGCGAGGGTCCCGATGCCCTCGGAGCGGATCGACGGCAGGTACAGCCCGCTGTCGATGAAGCGCCGGTTGGGCGCGCTCCACGAATAGTCGCTCTTGGCGGCGTCGGCCATGTAGCGGCGCAGCAGGGCGCGCCAATCGAGTTTCGTGACATGGGCGCTGCGCACGGTTTCTTTCACGGCGCCGGGTAGCTTGCCCTCGGCCTTGGCGAGGCTCGCCGCCTGGTGCATGGCCTCGTCCCAGGCCTGTTCCTCGGCGGTTACCTCGGACGGCGACAGCCCGGCATCCGACCCCCGGGTGCCGTCGGCCGCGGGCGCGTCCATGACCTCGCCGGTGCCCGACGGGTCATGGCTCGGCGGGGCGTCGCCGGACGCGTTCGATGGGCTCCGGCCCGGCTCGGCGCCAGCGTCGGAGCGTGGGTCGGAGTTTGTGCCGCATGGATCGTTGCCGGTGTCGCCAGCGGATCGATCATTGCCCTGTTCCGCTTCGGGTTGTCCACCCGATCCACCCGATGACGGACTGGACAAGGAGGAGTCGGTGCTTGTTGAAGGCGGCGCTGGGTTGCCGGCATCGCCGTCTTCGTCCGGCTCCGGCAGCCGGTCGTAGGCTTCCTCCACGCTCAGGCCTTCCCAGGCTTCGGCGTCGGGCGGCAGCGTGAATCCCGCGTCGCGCAGCAGGGGATGGGTCACGAGCTGCGAGGCGCGCTGCCAGCGCTCCGGATCCCGGTCCCGGCGCCGCGTGTGGTGCTTGAGCGCGCAGGCGAGGACCGCGCGGGCGATGGCCGCCTCGATCGCGTGGGCGGCGGTCTCGGCGACCCAGGCGGGCGAGTAGCGGATCTCCCGGCCGTCGCTCGCCAGTGTCTTGCGGGACGGATCGGCGCGCAGCGGCAACCGCAATGCGAGGCTCCCGAAAAACGGCTGCTTGCGCAGCAGCTCCGTGACGCAGGCGCTGACGCGCCGGGCGGACTCCGACTGGATGCCCGCGTTCATCACGCCGCCGCCCGCGGCGCTTCGGCCGCCTCCCCGAAATACCCCGCGAATTGCTCCATCAGCGCGTCGGCGTCGCGCTTGACCCGCCGGCGGGCCGCCGGATCGAACGTTCTGGACGGGCGCAGCGCGTCCGGCTCGACGCTGGCGATTCTCTCCTTCACCTGCTCGCACAGCCGCGCCAGTTCCCCGTCGCCGAAGATGTTGAGACGGGGCACGACGTCGACCAGGTCGCGGATGTTCTCGATCATGGAGTTGCGGAACACCAGCGGCTTGCCGTCGCCGTCCTCGCGCAACCGGTCGGAAACCCGTTCGACCGCCTCGCCGAGCCGGCGGTACAGGTCGCCGACGGCGCCGTGCAGCCGCTCCTCGACCTGGCTTTCGATATCCCGCTTGACCCGCTCGGTGTCGTCGCCGGCGAGCCTGGCGATGAAGTGGTCGGCGTCGGGCACCGCGGAAATGCGGTAGCGGATGGAGAACTTGCTCTTGAGCGCGGCGCTTGAGGGGTAGTCCCCGATGCGGAACAGCCGCCCGAGGTCCAGCCGCGCCCGCTCGATGTTGTCCTCGTAGTCCTCGACGAACCGGGCGCGCTCCCGCACCATCTTCTCGCACAGCCCGTCCATGAGTTCGGTGTAGCGCTCGTAGTTGGCCACGGTGAGCAGCCGCGCGCCCTTGTCGTCCCAGGGCAGGGTCTGCTCGTAGTGCGCGGTCCTGGCGCGGCTCACCGTGGCGGTGAGCGCCGCGAACGCCTCCTTCGGCAGCAGGCGCTTGTTGTAGCGGCCCGCGCTGGTGGCCGCCTCGTGGTGCGCGGCGACGTGCGCGCTCGCGTCGCGGTCGTAGAGCCGCCCGGACCAGGCGGCGATTCTGAGCGACACCAGCATGGCGTCGGAATTGAGGTCCATGAAAGCCTCCTTGGTTATCGGAGCGTCCACTCGGGGACACGGAGGGCGGCGGCGAGCTTGCGCTTCGCGGCCTCCAGGGTCGGGGCGCGCACCTCGTACTCGCGCGAAGGCGCGTCGCCGGCGGGGTAGTGCAGGATTCGCCAGACCGGGGTCGGCGCCATCACCGCGTCCTCGCGGCGGCCCAGCGGATGAACGCGGGGGTGCGCTGCAGGGCCGGGTCGCGCCGAATGCACGAACCCACCAGGAACTCCCCCACCTCCCGGCGCAGGCGCTGCGCGTAGGTCACGATGGCGTCGAGGTTCACGTCGCTGGCCAGCCGGTAGAGCGAGCCGCACAGCGCGATCAGGGCGCTGGCGTTGTCCGGCACGTCGGCGTTGTCCGGATCGTCGAGCACGGCGCGAGGGTGCGGCAGTTCCCGCCAGATCTGGAGGAACGCGCAGAACTCGATCGCCGCGGCCTCGCCGACGGCGCCGCGCAACAGCGCCCGCTCGGCGCCGGGTTCGAGGCCGTTGCGGCGCTTGACGATGCCGCTGGCGAACTCCCAGGTCCGGGGGCACGCGAACGCGCGCTCGCGCGACCGCGGATCGAAGGTGTGCAGCAGGTCGGGCCGAAGCTGGATGAAGAACAGCACTTCCGGGGCGATGCCGTGCGCAGCGCCCCAGGCGCACCAGTCCCCGGCGTCCACCTTGATCTCCAGGTGCACGAACCGGGAGGCCAGCGGCGTCGGCATCCGGTTCACGACGCCGCGGTCGCCCTCCCGGTTGCCGCAGGCGATCAGCGAAGCGCCCTCGGGCAGCTCGTACTCGCCGACCTTGCGGTCGAGCACCAGTTGATACAGCGCGGCCTGGACCATCGGCACCGCCGAGGGCAGTTCCTCGAGGTTGATGAGCCACGAGCCGGCATCGTCGGAAGGGGGCAGGAACGCCGGCGGCGCCCACCGGGTGCGGCCTTCGGGATCGCGCCAGGGGATGCCGCGAAGATCGACAGGGTCCAGCAACAGGGCGCGCACGTCGACGTAGGTGCGTCCGGCGGCCGCCGCGACCTGTTGGGCGATCTGCGACTTGGCCGCGCCGGGCGGGCCCCAGACGATACAGGGCTGGCGCGCCTCGACCAGCAGGGACAGCGTCGAGGCCAGTTCGCTCGGGCGGAGCGTGTAGTCCGCGGACACGGAATCGGGTTCGGTCATGGATGGGCTCCGGGTGGGTGGAAACGGAACGCGGACGCCCTCCGGCGTCCGGCCTTCGCCCGGCCCGAGGCCCGACTCGCCTCGCGGAGGCGCGCCGCGGGGAGGTGAAACGCGGGAAGGGGTTGGCGGGAACGGGAGGCCGGACCTGTGGCGCCGCTACACGCGGGGGTCCGCATCGGCGGGCGCGGCCGGAACGCCGGTCAGCGCCGGCAGGGGGAGGCGCGTGGGCGAGAGCGTGTGGCCGATGCGCCGCTCCAGCGCAACATAGCGGCGGTACAGGTCGGGGCGAAGCTGGGCGGCCCGCGCGAGATCGGCGCGCGACGCGAGGATGCAGAACGAGCACGACAGCCGCGACATGCCGGCGGCGTAGGCCCAATGGGGCGACTGGCCGGCGTCGGCGATGACCTGGAATACCTCTGCGGTCGACAGGCGGTGGACTGGCAGCCAGTCGAACCACTCGCGGCCGGCCCGGCTGTTGCGGTCGTTGCGCTTCCAGGGATCGCGCTTGGCCCGCGCCGGGCTCTCGTCCGCCCGCATTCCCATGGCGCTGACAATGCGTCCGCCGAAGCGCGAATGGGCTTTCAGGTAACGGCGCAGCTCGCGCTCGATCGGACCGCGCTTCCAGCCGGCGGTGCAGTAGCGACGCGCCGAATCGGGAAAACGGCCCCGGTCCTCGATGCCTTCGAGCAGTGTCTTGCCGGACGCGACGGGCGCCAGGATCAGCGGCACGCCCGGTGGAATCGTCGCCTCGATATGCTTGATCGTGCCGGGCCACTCCACCTCGCCCAACGGGGCGTGGACGATCAGCAGTTGCCCGCGCGGGACGATCCGCGAAAGCAGGATCGTCATGGCCTGGCTGTCCTTGCCGCCGGAGGAACTGATCGCGACGAGGGCGCCGTTGCGGATCATCGCCCGGCACTCGGCGGGGAGGAAGAGCTCGGCGCTGGGGCGGGTCCGGCGCGGGCGTCGAGGGAGGGGACCGCTCACAGCCAGCCGCGTTCGGCCATGGAAACCGCCCGCCCGTCGGTGACCACGAGGTGGTCGACCAGGCGCATGTCGACCAGCGCCAGCGCCCCGCCGAGCTTCTCGGTCAGGGTGCGGTCCGCGTCGCTGGGCTCGGCCACCCCCGACGGGTGGTTATGGAAGGCGATCACGGCCGCGGCGTCGCGTTCGAGCGCCTGCTGCACGACCACGCGCGTATAGACCGTCGCCCCGTCGATGGTGCCGTTGAAAAGTTCAGCGATCTCGATCAGGCGCAGACGGGTGTCGAGAAAAATGACGCCGAAGACCTCGTTGCGCCGGCCGGCGAGCTTCAGGCGCAGGAAATCCGCGATGTCCCGCGGAGACTTCAGGAGGCGGCCGGGCCGCTGGCGCTGCTTGAGCACGGCCAGCGCGAGGGAGACGACGGAGGACTTCTCGCACTTCGAGAGCGAGGCGGGCGTGAGGGCTTGGAAGCGGTTGTCGACGGCGGTTGTGGATGCGGTCATGGCGTAAAGGCTCCTGGACGGGCGGGAGGAAGGAACATCGGAGTCCGTCCCGGGCTCGGACGGCGTGCACACACGCGCCAGCCCCCCGGGGCTCGCCCCGTCCGGGCCGGCCTCCGACTCCTCATGGCGCACCAGGCCGGCCGCTTCGTCCGGGACGGGCGACACGCGGGAATCCACTGTCCTCCAGGAGAGGGCGCGGCGGGACTGTGGGTTGGCGGCGCGCCGGGCCGGACAGTGCCATGGGGCGACCGAGGAGCCTCCCGATCGTGGGCAGGCTCCCGCCGAGTTGCGAGCGCCTCGCGTGGCAGGGCGATGGTAGGATGCCGGGGTTTTTTCAGGAGAGGACAGTGGACGGCGGAAAGAGGGTCCGATGCGCGTGACGCCGGCGATTTCGGTCATTGCCGTTCTGCTCGCGGCGGGCTCGGTGGCCAGGGCAGCGGACGCCGGGTCGGCGCGGTCAGGGTGGTATCTGGGCGCTGGCCTTGGCGCGGGATGGACCTCCGACCTGACGCAGGAAGGCTGGAACCGGGACCGCTTCTGCACCCCGGACGCGGCGTGTTTCGACGAAGTGCCGATCCCCGCCGTGTCGGGCTACCGCTGGCGCTACGACATCGCACTGGACAGCGGCGCGGCGTTCGAACTGTCCCTCGGCCGGTTCTTCGGACGAACCCGGCTGGAGCTGGCGGTCGCGCAGCGGACGAACGACACCCGCCAGACGTTCGCAGGCATCGCCTACCTCGACGGCTCGGCCATCCGGCCTCGGGCCGGCGGCACCGTCGCCTCCAATGGACGCGGCGCGATCGACCGCCGGCGCGTGCGTTCCGTTACCCTGGAGGCCTATTACGATTTCCCGAACGCCTGGGGTGCGCTCACGCCGTTTGTCGGCGCCGGGCTCGGGCAGTCGTCCGTGGAAATGGCCGGCGTGCGGTTCTCCACCGACTACCGCAACGTGTCCGCCGCGGCCGAGGTCCACGACCCGCCGCTCTCGTTCTACAACAGCGCGCAGGACGAGGACCTGAACGACACCGCGTTCGTCTGGCGGGTGCACGCCGGGGCGGACTACGCGCTGGGCCGCAGGACCTCGTTGGGGTTGCGGCTGAGCTGGTCGGCGACCGGAGATTTCGAGGACAGCGGGACCTACAAGACGCACCCGATGCATGGCGTGGACCCTGCCTTCACGAACACCAATACGTTCAGCGGTGGGCGAAGCTGGACCCTCGTGCTCGCGTTCAGGCGCGGGATCGGCGAATGAACGCGGCGGCGCCCAACGGCGTGACTCCCGTGGCGCCCACCGCCGCGTCATGAACGACTCCCTGTTCCCCCCCGAGAGGCATGCCATGGGCAATCGGCGGTCCCCGCGCAGGCACTTCGCCGTGCTGCTCGCGTTCCTGGGCGCAACGCTTCTGCCCGCGCAAGCGCAGGCCGAGCCGCTTTATGCGAGTGTTTCGCTGGGCGGCAACGTCACCGGCGACGTCACGCTGCGCAGCCGCAGCAACGATCGCGCCAGCATCTGCGACGAATACATCAACCCGCGGGCGTTGTCGGTGCCCGGCTGCACCGCGCCGGGCCGCGGTGCGGGGGACGGATGGGCCGCGCCGTTCGACGGCGGCCGGGGTTTCTCCACCGAAGCGGCACTGGGGTATCGCTTTTCGCCGCGATTCAGGGCGGCCGTCGTCTACGGTTACCACACGACGCATTTCGATCAGACCGTGTCCTCAACCGACGCCTCGGGCGTCGACTTCGACAAGATCGGCAACGAACTGTCCACGGGCGAGGAGTCGCTGGGTACGGCGAGTTCCCACGAACTGTTCGCCGTCGCTTATCGCGACTGGCCCAACCGCAGCCTGTGGACGCCTTTCGCCGGCGTGGGAGTCGGCGTTGCGAAGGCGCGCAAGGACTTCTCCTGGCTCTGGGCACGGAGCGCCAACCCGGACGACATCCTCACCGGGCGCGACCAACCCAACGCGGAAGAGATTCTCGGCAATCTCGCCGGAACGGTCAGCACGGGCCGCTCGGCGCTCAAGGACACCATGACCGGATTCCTCGTGCTCGCGGGCGCCTCACGGCCCGTTTCGGACACGGTTACCGTGGCGTTCAAGGTCCAGTGGACCCGATTCGCCGCGTTCGAGTCCGGGGCTTACGGGGGCGGCGTGCTGCGCAGCCACCCGCCGAACCTGCGCCTGGACGGCAGCGAGCCGGTGTCCACCTGGACAAGGACCGAGGACACGGACCGGTACTCCATCGTGCTGACGATGCGGTTCACCTTGCCGTAACGGGCCCGGAAGAGGATGGGTTGTCACCACGTTACTGCGTCTCGCGACAGCGGTTCCGCGCCCAAATCCCGGATGCCGATCGACGGCGCCAACCGGCCGATCGGATGGCGGCGTGCCGGCGCGGCGCTATAGAATGCCCCCATCCCCGCCGATACGCCGATGGACCCGGTTTTCGGCGAAGTGAGAGGACAGCGGTTCGCCGGTCGGGCGCGGTTGCGGCCCCGACACCGAGCCGCCCGCAGACGCGCATGCTGACGTTCACCGAAGAGATCCTGCTGCTGCTCGGCGACGACGAGGGCGCGTTCCTGCCGATCCGGGAACACGCCTTCGAGTGCGCGCTGGCCGGCGCGGCGCTGATGGACCTGGCGTTCGCTTACCGCATCGACACCGACCTCGAGTCCCTGCTTGTCATCACCTCGGAGCCGACCGGCAATCCCATGCTCGACGCGGTTCTCGCCCGGATCGCTTCCCATCCGGACGCGGCGGACACGCAGCACTGGATCCGGGTGCTGTCCACCGAGGACGCGGCCGCGATTCGCGAGCAGGCGCTCGCGAGCCTCGTCGAACACGGCATTCTGGAGCGGCGCGAGGAGCGGTTCCTGTGGGCGTTCGGCTCCGTTCGCTATCCCACACTCGATAACGGCGCCGAGCGGGAGATCAAGGCACGCATCGCACGCGCGCTCGACGACTTCATCCCCGACCCCCGCGACATAGCCCTGATCTCGCTGGCCGACGCCTGCCAGATCCTGCCCGAGCTCTTCCCGGACCGGAATATCGAGCCCGCCAGGATCGCGCAGTTGCGAAGGATGGACCTGATCGGCCGCGAGGTCGCCGGGACGATTGCCGACATACAGCGCACGATCGTGCGCGCCGCCCAGGCTCAGGCGCAACGCACCCAGAAACGGCTGCTGTCGCTCTCAATCGCCGCGGCCGTGGGCGCCGCGGCCGTGCTGCTCGCCCCCCGCATCCCGGCGCCGGACCGATTCGACCCCGGCGTTCTGGAGCTTTTCTGGTTCGACGGGTTCTGGCAGCAATGGAGCGGCTACCTGCTGCTGGCGTTCAGCATCGCCGGACTTGTCATCGGCGTGGCCGTCAGAAAGCGGCTCGTATCCGGCATCGCCGGCTTGCGCCGGTGGCGTCTCGCCCACATCGTCATCGGCGTCGCCTGCGTGCTCGCGCTGTTCGCCCATACCGGCTTTCGCCTCGGCGTCAACGTCAACGCGGCGCTCATGGGGTTCTACCTCGCCACGCTCCTTTCCGGCGCGCTCGCCGGCGTCGCGATCGGCGCCGTGCACCGGCTCCGCCAAGCGGGGATCGGCCGGACCGGCCAACCGCGCCGCGTCCTGCTGTGGCTGCATGTCGCGGCCATCTGTCCGCTGCCGGCGCTGCTGGCCGTGCACATTCTCGCGACGTACCTGTACTGAGCGCCCCGGGTGTCGTCGAAGGCCGTTTTCTGGTGGGTGGGAACAACGCTGCTCGTCGCAGCGTACGTTGCGGCCACGATGGTCGTGGGCGGCGATCGCCGCGCGCTTCTCATCGGCAGGACCACCGATGCCCACCATCAGATCGAGATGGCCTGCGAGACCTGCCATGCGGCGGGTCCGTTCGCCGGGGCGGCGGCGGCCGAGACGGCGCTGAACGAGACCTGCCGAACCTGCCATGAGGACGAGTTGAATGCCGCCGACGACAGCCACCCCCGCTCGATGTTCCGCAACCCGAGAATGGCGGCCTACTGGGAGAAACTCGATGCGCGCCTGTGCACGAGCTGTCACGGCGAACACCGGCCCGAGATCACCCGGACGGGCGCGGTTACGGTCGCGATGGACTTCTGCGTCGCATGCCACTCCGACGGCGAGCAGGATGTCCGGTTGGATCGACCCAGCCACGCGGGCGTCGCCTTCGAGACCTGCGCCACGGCGGGTTGCCACAACTACCACGACAACCAGGCGCTGTACGAGGAGTTTCTGGTCGAACACGCCGGCGAACCGGCGCTGAAGCCCGGGCCCGTGCATGCAACGGCCGCGCGTTTGCGTGCGCTTCAACCGCCTGGTGGAACGGCGCTCGAACGCGACGACGCGATCGCGCCCGCAGCCGCCCTGGCCGACACGACAGTGCTCGCTCGGTGGACGGGTTCGGACCATGCGGCTGCGGGCGTGAATTGCACCGCGTGTCACGCGGTGGATCCCGCCGCCGAGTCCGGGCCGGCTGACATTGCGGCCCGGTCCGGGCCCACCGACGTTGCGGCCCAATGGGTCGAGACGCCGTCAACCGGAACGTGCAAGTCCTGCCACGAACCGCAGGCACGGTCCTTTGCCAGGGGCCGGCACGGCATGCGCGAACATCCCGGCATCGCACCGCCGCGCAACCCGATGGAAGGACTGGAGCGGATCGGCTTGTCCCGCGTGCTGCCAGCGATCGTGGCCGACTGGCTCGCCGATCCTGTCCCGCCCACACGCATGACCGTGGGCGAGGCGCGCCTGCCGATGCGCGGCGACGCCGAGGCGCACCGGGCGCTCGATTGCGGCGCCTGTCACCGGCCCCACGACGTGGACACTGCGCTGGCGGCCGTCGAAGCCTGTGCCTCCTGTCACGACGACCGGCACACGCGCGCCTACGACGGCAGCCCCCACCACCGGCTTTGGCAGGCGGAGTTGTCCGGCGAAGCACCGCCCGGCGCCGGCGTGAGTTGCGCGACCTGCCACATGCCCGGGACCGAAAGTCGCGACACGGTCACGACCGACCACAACCAGAACGACACGCTGCGCCCGAACGAGAAGATGATCCGGTCCGTCTGCCTCGACTGCCACGGGCTTGAGTTTTCGCTCGACGCGCTGGCCGACGCCGGTCTGATCGGCCGCAACTTTACCGGGATCCCGGCGGTTCACGTCGAGAGCGTGGAATGGGCCGTGCGGCGTTCCGCTGCGGACAGGCCTGGCACGGCCCGTTGACCGCCGGGTGACCGCCCCGAAATCCGGCTTTAGAATCGGGCAGAGGAGAAAAAAATGAAACACAGGAAACTCTTGATCGCCACCGGGTTCGCGCTCGCCGCCGTAACCGCGATGGGGGCCGCAGCCCAGGGAATTCCCTACGCGAAAGTCGCCGACATGCTCTACCGGGTCATGTCGGCGGATCGCGAGGTCTATACCCGCTTGGTGGTGCAACGGCTCACGGTCGACGAGGAGATCCTCACCGCATCGGAGCACTTCGAGGACGAGGCGGCGCTGCCGCTGCCGGCGCAGATGTTCCGCTTCGGCGCCGAAACCGTGATGGACAACACCGAGGACTTCTCCTACGCCCTGCTCTCGCTCGATCCGATCAACAGCAACAATGGACCTGTGACGGAACTGGAGCGTGAAGGTCTGCAATTCGTTGCCGAGAACCCGGACGAGAACTTCTACGGCGAGGAGGAACTGGGCGGCGAGCGGTACTTTGCGGCGGTGTACGCGGACCGCGCAGTCGCCGAAGCCTGCATCGAGTGCCACAACAACCACAGGGACTCGCCGCGAACCGGCCTTGAGGTGGGCGACGTGATGGGGGGCGTGGTCATCCGCATCCGCCTCGATTGACGTGCGACCGAGGCCCCCGTGTACTGCCGTAGGCAAGTCGTGCCGGGGGAAAGAAGCAAATAACGTGCTTGACGATGGAGTCCGGGACCGCACCGGGTGTGGGTGCCGCGCACTGCCGGCGCACGGTCAATTCGAAATCGATCCCCCGAGATGAAGGATGACGGAACGCGTCAACCGGGCGACACGGGCGCCGTGGCTGACGGGGGCGGCGGCCGCACTGGGTGACGTCTCACAGATCGCTGACCGCCGAGCCCGATTCTTGTGCGGCCTGGCGGTGTTCGGCCTTGAGCGCAAGCTGTGCGCACTCCTTGCACAGCGGCCTGTCGCCCGTGCCGAGTCGCAACTGGCGCACGATGATGTTGCCGCCCTGTCGGCAATGCTCGTTGTTGTGGTGTACCGGCTCCTTGACCGAATACCATGGCGACGTGACACTCGTCATGGCGAGTCGGGAGCACTCGGGCGGTTGGCCGGTGAGCGGCCCGGAACATTCCCCGTCATCGCGCCCATCGCCGCGGCCCGACGGGGCCATCGCCTCGATCGGCTCATGGAACGCGTCCGCCGGCTCGGCAGTCGCATCATTGGTCGCGTTGCCAAAGCCGACGGACACAACGATCCCGATGCGCTGGAACTCAGGAGCGCGAGGTATCGGCAGCGGCCCAGGCGTGGCATCGGTGCGGGAAGCAGGCGAAACGCCGGTACGGTATCGGCCATGATGTCCAAACCGCTGGGCACAAGTCTCCCTTCCTCTTCCGTTCGCGCTTCGGCGCCTGCTTACTCCGTCGATAATAGGTGACCGATCGCGGCCCGGCAACGCCGGGTGGCTTGGCTGCGGGTGCGAAGCTCGGTACAGATGACGGTCTCGGTGCGGGAGGGCCTCAGCTCCGTCATGGCCTTGAGGGTGGCGGTCACGCGAAAGGCCCCGCGACCGTTCCTCCCTGCATTCCCCCCGCGGAGCCTTGCCATGGCCGCGATCATGCTGCCGCGTCCTTCGTGCCGGCGGTGGAAACGGCGGCAATGCCCTACCCGGAAACCCCACCGCCGTACAGCGCAGGGAAAACGTTATCGTGCCGGCCCCGGTGCGTCTGTCTCCCCATGCAAATCCGCCCGCAGGCTCTCGGCGACGCGCGCGGCTGACGCCTTCACCGAGTCCCGCGCCAAGTGCGCGTAGCGGGCGGTGGTCTGTACCTTCCCGTGGCCCAACAGCTTGCCGATCATCGGCAGGCTCTCGCCCAGCGCCAGCGCACGGGACGCGAATGAGTGCCGGAGATCGTGAATGCGAACGTCTTTCAGATCGGCGCGGGTCCGGATGACCTGCCAGGCGCTGTTGATGTTGGTGACGCGCCGGCCCGGCTTCGTACCGGCGATCACCCAGGGATTGCCGGGCACGCGCGGCAGGCCCTCCAGAACCCGCCGGGCGGAGGGCGAAATCGCCACCGCCCGCGCGCCCGTCTTGGCGTCGCGCAGCCGAAGCTCGCCAGCCTCGAGATCCACGTCCTCCCAGCGCAGCGTCAGAATCTCGGTCTTGCGGCACCCGGTCAGCATCAGCAGACGAAACGCCGCCACCGCGCTTGGATGCACCTTGCCCTCGGCCTCGACCTCGCCGAGCACCCGGCCCAGACGCTTGAACTCCTCCTCCGACAGAAAACGCTCGCGGGGCAGCTCGGCGTACTTGCGGACGAACCGGCAGGGATTGCCGCCCTCCGGGGCAATCCCCCACAGTTCGGCCATGTTGAACAGCCGCGACAGCATATCCACCACCTTGTTCGCCATGGTGGGCGTCTCGTGCAAGCTGTAGTGCAGGGCCGCGACGCGCTCGCGCCCGATCCGTCCGAGCCGGACGTTGCCCAGCGCGGGCAGCAGGTGGCGGTCGAGGATGTCGCGGCATTGCCGTCGCGTCGCCGGCTTGCAGCGCACCGCGACATGCTCGGTCATGAACCGTTCGGCCACTTCGGCCACGGTGGGACCGGCGTCCGCCGGGGCTGCGCCATTGTGCAACACCGGCTCGTTGCCGGCCTTGATGTCGGCGATGATCTGCGCCGCCTTGCGCCGAGCCTGCTCCGCCGTGATCAGGCCATGGCGCCCGACCTTCAGTCGGCGGGACCTGCCGCCCGCGCGGGTCTGGACCAGATAGACCTTGGATCCCGAGGGATAGACCCTCACCCCGAAGCCGGAGAGCGACGAGTCCCAGTAGACCGCCTCGCGGTCGCCCGCCGGCAGCGCCTCGACCGTGCGCTTGGAAATCGATCTTCGTCGGAGCTTCGCCATCGCGCTACTCCAGGATGTCCGCGCCGATGCTGTCGGCGACCTTCGCGGTGGAGGCCTGGATGGACTCCCTCGCCAGATGCGCGTAGCGCGCGGTGGTGTTCACCTGCCGATGACCGAGCAGCTCCCCGATCATCGGCAGACCCTCGCCGATGGCGAGGGCGCGGGAGGCGAAGGTGTGGCGCAGGTCATGGAGGCGCACATCGTCGAGGCCGGCGCGGCGGCGGACGCGGTCCCAGGAATCGTTGATGTTGACCTGGTGCGTGCCCTTCCTCTTGCCGGGGAACACCCACGGATTGCCGTCGATCCTCGGTAGTTCGGCCAGCACCTCTGCGGCGGCCGGCGGCATCGGCACAACCCGCCCGCCGGTCTTGCTGTCCCTCAGCCGCATCTCGCCGGCCTCGAAATCGAGGTCGTCCCAGGCCAGACCCATGATCTCGTTCCTGCGGCAACCGGTCAGCACCAGCAGGCGGATCGCCGCCGCCGCGTGCCGCGAGGCCAGATGCTCGGCGGGGGCATTCTCAAGGACGCGCCCGAGCCTCGCCAGCTCCTTCGGCGTCAGGAACCGCTCCTTGCGCCGAACGACCTTGTAGCGGCGAACCGACTTGCAGGGATTGCGGCCCGGTGGACGCATCTCCCAAAGTTCCGCCAGATTGAACATCTTGACCAGGATGTCCACGCAGCGGTTGGCCACCGTGGGCATGTCGCTCAACTGGTACTGGAACTTGAGAATCTCCCTGCGCTCCACCTCGGCCACCTTGAGTCCCCCGAGCCGCGGCACGATGTGCTTGTTCAGCATCAGGCCGTAGTGCTTGATCGTATTGGGCTTGCAGTGCATCGCGACGTGCTCGCGCTGATACCGTCCGGCGAGATCGGACACCGTCGGCGGAGCCTCGGGTTCGCTCTCGACCGGGGGCAGGCCGGCCTTGATTCGCCCGATGATCTTCGCGGCGTCCTTGCGGGCCCGGTCCGGGGCGATGTCACCGTGACGGCCCACGGTGACCCGCCGGGACTTGCCCGCGACCCGCGTCTGCACCACGTAGACCTTGCGCCCGCTCGGATAGACCCGGACACCGTAGCCCGGCAGCTCCCGGTCCCAGAACACGGTATCCTTGTCGTCGACCGAGAGCCGGTCCACGGTGCGCTTGGACAAAGTGCGGTA
This sequence comes from Gammaproteobacteria bacterium, assembly GCA_028821145.1. Lineage (GTDB taxonomy): Bacteria > Pseudomonadota > Gammaproteobacteria > Steroidobacterales > Foliamicaceae > Foliamicus. Next base: position 57,719 of record JAPPHC010000023.1, read on the forward strand.
GTTGGGCTGGGGCATTGCGTTCGTCGGTCGGGTTCGGGGTTCGGTTCGAGCCGGACTCGATTGCGCCGATTTACCGTAAGCGAATCGAAAGCGACCGGCTCGAAATATGAGCGTATTACATCGCATTTTTGGCGTCGGCGCAAGGGGCGAGGCAAGTCGGGAAGTGTATATTTATAGAGCATTTACAATAATTTATACGGGTTCGGCGCACTCCGGCGCGTCCGAGGCAGAAGCTGGGAAAGAGTGATGTTTCTTCTCGATACGGATGTCCTCTCAGCATTGCGCAGGCGGGAGCGCCACCCGCGGATTGCTCGCTGGATGTCGAGGCAAAGAGCGGGGGACTTGTATTTGAGCGTTGTGTCTATCGGCGAAATCGAACGGGGGATCATTCGTCAAGAGCGCTCAAACCCGGACTTCGCGCAGTCGCTTGCTCTGTGGCTGGACAGTGTCATCAAGCTGTACGGCGAACACATTCTGGGCGTCAATCTGGCCACCGCGCGGAGATGGGGTCAACTATCCGCCAGGATTGGCAACGACAGTGTCGATCTGCTCGTCGCTGCCACAGCCCTTGAGCATGGGCTGTCCGTTGTGACGCGCAACGTGCGTCACTTTCGGCCGACAGGCGTTGGCGTGGTCGATCCCTCCGCGAAGGCTGACTAGACCCACTCCGATCCGGTTGCTCGCCTGTCTGGCGCGATAGTTAAGTCAGTCCTGGGGTGCTTGCGAGGAGGCTGCGGCGAGTCGGGCCAGGCCGGCGTGGAGGGCGGCGTACTCATCCGGGGCGGCAGCCGCCATTACGATTTCGGCGGCGTCGCGGGCGGCGTACTGTTCGGGCGCTGCGCTTGAGAGGCTTGCGTTGGCGTCGGTCAAGGCGGCGTGCTTGAGCGGGGCGGCTGCCGCCAGTGCGGAGGTCGCGGTTTCGAGGGCGGCTCTATCTGCTTCATCGTCCGAAGCCGCGGCGGCCGCATAGGCAGCGGTGTAGGCCGAGTATTCTTCCGGCGCTGCCGCGGCGAGCGCCACTTCGGCCATATTGGCTTCCGCGGCTTCTTCAGGCGCTGCAGCGGAAAGTGCAATCAGGTCTCGCGTATAGGCGATGAATTCGTCCGGCGCCCGGGTGGCGAGACTCCGCTCGGCCGCCGCGGTCGCCTCGATTTCGGTCGGAGCAACGGCCCGCAGGCTCTCGGCTATCGCGAGGAGAGCAGCCAGTTCCTCCGGCGCCGCTTTGGAAAGGGCCGCCATCGCGGCCTCCATGTCCCCGGCGCCTTCCGCGCCGTCAGTCCCGGCCGGAGCCGTAGCCTGAATTGCCGCGGCGGCGGCAACGGCGAGCGTTTCTTCGGGCGCTATCGCCCCAAGTGCAACCTCGCCGGCAACCAGAGCTTCAACAAGGGAGCGTTCCGAAGGGCCCGACGAATCGGCGGCAGGCGATTCCGGCGAATCGGTCGCGGTTGCGTCGTCGGCAACGTCATCGGCCTCCTCGGGCGGGGCGCCGCACGAGGACATCATCGCGGCGGCGACGGCAATGGCGGCATATCGGATAAATCTGTTCATAAGCTATACCTGCACTACGTTCGTGCCGATGGTGTTGATGGGTTCGGCGCCGTCTTCGGTGATCAGCATGAGATCTTCGAGATGCGACGATCCGCCCATGCCGGTGGCGCCCATCGGGCAGTCCACGCTCAGGACCATGCGCGGTTCAAGCACGATGTCCTCGCGCGGCGGCGAGCCCATGGTTCCCACGTGGTCGGTGTGGTAGAGCCCCACCGAGTGCGGACTGAACGAAATCGAGAAGTCCGCGCCCATCTTCTTCAGCGCCTCCTGGCCCATGCTTCGCACTTCCGAGAACTTCACGCCGGGCTTCAGGTTCTCGCGCACGTGGTCCCATGACCTGGCCGTGAGTTCGGACACCCTCCGCATACGCTTCAACGGCTCGCCGATGTAGATGGCGCGGGCGAAGTCGCCGTGATAGCCCATGTATTCGCTCACGCAGTCGATGGAGAAGCACTGGCCGTCGCGCAGCGTGGCCGAGTAGGTGGGCGAACTGACCCGGTCGATGACCATGAACACGCCGCGCATGCCGCGCGCCGCCGCGGCGGCAAAGTAAGTGGCGCGCAACTCCCGCACGTCGGCGCCGGCGCGTACCGTGGACGCCGCCTGCAATGCGGCTTCCGCGTTGGCCTGTGCGGCGTAGCGCATGAGCTGGATTTCGATGTCGGACTTGACCGGCCGGATGCGCCTGAGCGCGTCGTCGGCGCTCACTACCGTGGCCTTTTCGGCGGCCTCGGTCACGTTGCGGATCACGGGCTGCACGTCCGCGGCGATGCGCCCGCCGGCAACGCCGGTGTCCTTCAGCGCACGGGCCAGCGCAAACTTGAGATTCGGCCGGGCGGCCTCCGAACGCACGGCGCGCTCGACGATGCCGAGGCGCGTGGTCTCGATGAAATCCAGCGGCACATGCTCAAGATCGGGATAAAGCGGCAGATCCTCCAGGCCCAGTTCCGCGTCCTCCGCTTCTTCCGCACCGGGCGCCGCATACAGGTACGCCGGAAAGTCCGAGTGCCGGTGGTCCATGGCGATGGTGTAGTAGTAGAGAAAGGTCGGCGCGATGAGCGAAAGGCGCTGGCCCTGCTTGCGGGTGATGACCGCGTAGACCGCGGGCGAATGGCCCATCTTGGGCGAGGTCAGATCGAGCCCCGTAGCGTGATAGAGGTTCTTGGCGCCTCCCAGAACGATCGCGTCGAGCCCCAGTTTGGCCATCACCTTGTCGGCCTGCTCGAAGTTCATGCGCGGCCCGAGGATGGGCGGCGGCACGGACACGCCCATGCGCAGGCGCGCCGGCTCGGCGCCGGCCTGCGCGGAAGAAACGAAACCGGCCGCTCCGGTGGCGGCGAGGCCTCCCAGTACGTGGCGGCGGTTCATCGTGGACTCATCGGGCATGGCGTTCTCCTCTTGCTGCGTCAGTCCGTCATCCAGCGGAAAATGCTATGGTGCCGGACTTTGCGTTGCAAAGGTGCAAGTTTCTCATGGGTTCGCCCGCCTCCGACACGCCGGCCCTTCGCACGGGCGAGTTCGTTCCGCTTATCGCGCTGTTGATTTCGCTCGGCGCGCTGGCCATCGACGGGATGTTGCCGGCGCTGCCGGCCATCGGCGAAGACCTCGGGGTCGTGAACCGCAACGACGTGCAGTTCGTCATCGCGGCGGTTTTCCTGGGACTCGCCGTCGGTCAGTTCTTCTTCGGACCGCTGTCGGACCGCGCCGGGCGCAAGCCGGCCATACACGCGGGCCTGATCCTGTTCATGGCCGGATCGCTGATGAGCGTTTTCGCGCGCACCTTCGAGGTGATGATGGTGGGTCGGATCCTGCAGGGCGTCGGGGTGGCGGGGCCGCGGGTCGTGACCATGGCGCTGGTGCGCGATCAGTACGAAGGGCGCCAGATGGCGCGGCTGATGTCTTTCGCGACATCGCTGTTCATCCTCGCACCCACGATCGCCCCGGCGCTGGGACAGGGGATCCAGTGGCTGGCCGGCTGGCGGGCCATATTCGCGTCGTTCTTCGGCATTGCCGTCGTCGCCTTCGTCTGGTTCACGGTGCGGCAGCCGGAAACCCTGCCCGCCGCACGCCGGCGGCCGATGTCGCTGCCGGCCATCGTCAGCGGCGCAGTGGAAGTCGTGAAGATCCGGTCCGCGCTGGGCTACACGCTGGCCAGCGGCCTCCTGTTCACGCCGTTTCTCGCCTATATCAGCGCCGCCCAGCAGATCTACCAGGATGTTTATGACACCGGCGCGCTGTTTCCCTTCTACTTCGGCTCTCTGGCGCTCGTCATCGCCTGCATGTCGTTCGTGAACGGGCGCCTGGTGCTGAAGTACGGGATGCGCCGGCTGTCCACGATGGCCATCATCGCCTTCACGATTGCAGCGGCGGTAGCGTGGGCGCTCACCGTCGCGCTGGGCGGCGTTCCGCCCTTCTGGCTGTTCATGACCTACCAGCTGTGCGTTTTTGTGTGGGCGGGCCTGCTGTTCGGCAATCTCAGCGCGCTCGCCATGCGGCCGCTGGGCCACATCGCGGGCATCGGCGCCACGGTAGTCACGTCATTGCCCACGCTGGTGTCGGTGCCGTTCGGGGCGTTCGTCGCCTACCGCTTCGACGGAACGCTCAATTCGCTGACGGCGGCGTACGCGCTGTGCGGCGCGGGGGCCTTCGCCACGATGCGATGGGCCGAGAGCGGCCGCAGCCCGCAATCCGGCCGGGTTCTATAGCTCCAGCAGTGCGCCGATGGCGGCGCGTTCGGCGGCTTCCATGGCGGCTTCCATGCCGCGGTTGGAGACGGCGGTGTGCTCGCCGCAGAAGTGCACGCGGCCGTGCGCCTCGGAGAAGGCCGGCAGGTAGGCGTGGAGCTGGCCGGGTCGCCATTCGGTCCAGGCGCCCCCGGCATACGGGTCCATGGTCCAGCTCTTGTAGCCCACGGCCTCGAGCTTGCCCTGCGCCGCGGGCCGGAGGCGCTCGTACTCGCTCACCACGAGGGCGCGCGCGGCGGACTCGCCGAGGCGGTCCAGCCGCTGGGCGTTAAAACCCCGCGCGCGGGCGATCAGACCGGTGATCTCGGGGCTGTCCGCATATTGGCGCAACGCGCGCACCTCGCCCAGCGGCGTGTCGGTCCACATGGCGGGATCCAGGCCGTCGTCTTCCCAGAAGGGCCGCTCGGCGTGCAGGACGGTCTTGGTGATCATCATCGAGGGCAGCGTTTTGGTCGCGCGCGCGAGCACCGGCGGCAGGACCGGGTCGAAGCCGACCCAGCGCAACGGGGCGACGGGCAGCGTGCATATCGCCTGCCGCGCCAGGTGCCGCTCGCCGTCGTCCGTCAGGACCTCGACGCCCGCGCGGTCCTGCGCTATCCCGGTGACGCGGCGCTCCAGCAGCACGTCGCCCGGCAACGCGGCCGCAATGGCCTCGGGAAGTCGCTGATTGCCGCCTTCGACCTTTGCGAACAGCGAACCCAGTTGCCGCTGCACCTCGTTCCAGGCCACGCGGAAATACCAGGTCAATATCGAACAGTCGTGAGCCGATGTGCCGCGCCCGATGTTGGTCTCGTAGTTCTGTGCGATGGTGCCGTCGCTCCAGCCAACCGATCTCAGGAACTCGTAGACCGACTCGTCCAGCGCACGGCTCCGCGGCAGCAGCCAGTCGTCGTGGCCGGCCAGGGGATTGTTGGCCGTAACGACCTTCTCGAAGAATCGCCGGCCGGGAAACTCGCTCTTCGAACCGGCGGGCAGCCGGTTCAGCGGGTGTTCCGGCCACGCCGCGCGTGGGATGATCTGGCCGTTCAGCGCAATTTCCGGCCTTGACAGACCGCGCTTCGACGCATGGTCGATCAGGCGCAGGCCCAGCCCCTGGGCAGTAGCCTGCACGCGCGCATATCCGCCGAGGATGCTGTCGCCGCCCGCCTCGGGCGCTCCCGGCAGGTCGTAGAAACTCTCCAGGCGCCCGCCCAGGCGGTCCTGGGCCTCGAGCACCGTGACCGTGGCTCCTTCCTCGGCCAACAAAGACGCGGCGTACAGGCCGGAGAGCCCGGCGCCGATCACGATGACGTCGGACTGCGTCGTGGCGCGCACGGCGTTGGGCCAGCCGATCGCGGGGGCGACCGCGGTCGCGCCCAGGCCCTTGAGCGCTTGCCGCCGGCTGATGCGTTGCGTCATGAAGTCAAAGTGTACGCCCGGCGCCGAATGGTGTCCCGTAAACTTGAGCGCCCTATGAATGCGGATTGGTCGATGCACCGAAGGCAACTGCTTGGCATGCTGGGCGGCAGCGCCGTGCTCGCAGCCGGCTGGGGCGCGAACTCGACCGCCGGCGCAGCGACCGCCACCGAGGCCGCGCTTGATCTCGACGACCCGGGGTCGCGCGTGCGCGCCTTCGTCAAGACCAGCGGACGGCTGGACGCCGGGCGGGTGATCTGGGCCACCCGCGCCGAGGTCTATGCCTTTCTGCCGCCCGACCGACTGGTGCCGGCCGTGCGGGTCAAGGGCTGCGAGCAGCAGTGGATACGGCCGCTCTCGGATACCGAATTCCTGAGCTTCGACAGCCTGGTCAGCTACTACTGCGATTTCGAAAGCGACGAGGTGATGCGCGAGTTCGACAACCCGTTCACGGGCGCGCGCAACGCGGTCAGGCCGAACATCAGCCGCATGACCGAAGGACGGGAGATTTCACCGCGCGGCGTAGTCTATCGCGTCATGCGCAGGGCCTACCCGGAGTTCTACGCGGAATCGGATTTCGATGTCGTGATTCGGCAGGTCGGCGACACCGTGTCGTTCCAGGGCGAGAACCGGTGGCCGGACGAGTTCATTCGCCCGCCGGCGGGATCGAAGCTCAGCATGTTCGCGCGCAGCGCCGACCTCGCCGATCCGGACCGGAGCAGCGTGCCGGCCAACTTCGCCGGGCATGTTTTGATGCCGTTTTTCCCGTGGATGGAGATGGCGGACCGTCCCGGCCACCTGCTTTGGCACGTGCAAGGCTATAAGATCACGTCCCTTGGGGACCTGGACGAGGACTACCTTGCCGCCGCGCACGCCGACCTGGGCGACCGATTCGAACAGTCGCCCGAATTCGACAGCGAACCTTCGCGGTTCGCGCAGCGGCTCAAGGCGATGGGGCGTTTGCAGGATTAGAGGGGATGCATGAACAAGAACGACAGATTTCTGGTTGATCGGCGCGGGCTGCTGGGCGCCGCCGGGCTTGGACTGCTGCCGGGAATCGCGGGGTTCCTGCCGGAGACGGGCTTCGCGGCAGAGCACGAAGATTCGCCGGACCTCAAGGATCCATGGATGCTCGACCCGCAGAAGACCTTCCACAATTTCCTGCGCTCCATGGGCGACCTGTCGGGCCGGATTTCGCCGCAATGGTGGCGGGGCGCCTACCTGGCCATCTACGAAGACCGCCATCCCGAACTGTTGTTCCGCCTGGAAGGCTGCGAGATGAAGCGCATCGTCGATCTCGGCGGCGGCGAATACCAGTTCCAGTACCGGATCTTCACCTTGCTCAAGGACCCGGAAACGAACGAGACCTTGAGCGGCAAACCCTGGCGCAACCCGATTACCGGCGAGGAACTCACCGTCGAGCCCAACATCTCCGGCGCCCAGCGGGTCGTGTTCCACGATGAACGCGGCGTCGTCGAAAGGGACGAAAACTCGGGGTTCGAGGCGGTCATCCATCTGCTCTGGACCGCCCAGGGCGACTACGCGATGCACAACGGCTACAAGGACCGTCCCGAAGGGCGGCCGATTCCGATGAAGGAGTTCGCGACGGGCTTTCTGAGCCGGGCGGCGGCGGCCGATTTCGCCGCGCCGCGCCTGGAGACCCGGTTCAACTCGACCTTCGTCGCGCCGTTTCAGCGCTGGATGCGGATGCCGGCGGATGCGGGCATTGCCGTCTGGCACGCGTCCGGGCACAAGGCGCGCGACGTCGAGAGCCTGCCGCCGGAGTACCTGGAGCAATTGCATCATTACCGTCCTGAAATGAAGGAGTGGATCGGCGAGGACGGCAAGGCGTGAGGGCGCCCGGCATTCCCGGCCCTTCGGGGGCCAACCAGCTTGAGCTGAAGACGCCGCTGCACACAATGGCGGCCTTCGGGGTCGGCAACATTCCCGACAGCATCAAGAACTGGTCCTGGAACGCCTTCGTCCTGTTTCTCTATGCCCAGGTGCACGGCCTGTCGGGCACCCTGACGGGCATTGCCATTCTGATTGCGCTGATCGTCGATGCCGTATCCGATCCTTACGTGGGCTTTCTGTCCGACCGCGCCCAGGGCTGGAAGTACGGACGCCGGCACACCCTGATGATGTTTGCCGTCGTGCCTTTCGGATTTTGCTTCTACGCCCTGTTCGTGCCGCCGGAAGGGCTCGGTCAGAGCGGACTGTTCCTGTGGCTGTTGCTCTTCGCCGTTCTCAACCGTCTGTTCATTACCTTGTTCCATGTGCCCTACAAGGCCGTCGGCGCCGAGCTCAGCCGCGATATAACCATGCGCCCGAGAATCAAGGCCTTCGGCACCGTCGGGATGCAGGGAGCCCGCATCGGCCTGCCGCTGCTGGCCTTCGGCTACTTCTTTTTTGAAAGCGCCGCTTATTCGCGGGGACAACTGGACCCGGCCAACTACCCGCCCTTCGCCGCCGCCTTCGCGGCGGTCGCAGTCCTTGCGATGGTGATCAACATCGCCGGAACGCTCAAACCCGTCGTGGGGATCGAACGGCTGGAGCCGCCGAGGCCGAAGCCGCGCATTGGGCCGGTCGCGGCCCTCAAGGCCGTAGTCTCGGCCATGACCGTTACGCCGAATGTCCGCCGTTCGCTGTTGCTGGCCATCGTGGTGTTCTTCGCGATCAGTTCCATCTCGGTGCTGCGGGTGCACCTGATCACCTATCTGTGGCAAACGCCGGCCGACCTGACCGGGTGGCTGGCCTCGGCCCAGGCCATCGGCGCCGCCACCGGGGCCATCGTCCTGCCGTTCGCGGTCAAGACGCTGGACCGCAAGCGTTGCATTGCGGTGGGCATGTGCGGATACACCGGCCTGACGGCGCTGGCGGTGCTGCTGCCGGTGTTCGGGCTGCTGCCGCCGCCGGCGTCCCGGGAACTGGCCTTTGCGCTGATCGGCATGTTCATGGCGGCGGGCGTATTGCTGGGCGTATACCTGGTGGCCATCGCATCGCTGGGCTCCGATGTGGCCGACGAGCACGAAGTCAACACCGGCAAGCGCCAGCAGGCGCTGATCAGCGGGTTCGGGAGTTTCGCCATCAAGACCGCCGGCGCGGTCATGGTGTTGTTGACCGGAATCTACCTCGATATCATCGGCTTTCCGGCGGGCGCGCCGGTGGGCTCGGTTCCCTGGGAAAAAGTGGAGGCGCTGGCGTATTTCTCCGCCGGATTCTGCGTCCTGGGGTGCTTCCTGGTGCTGTGGGTGGCATCACTGTTCGACGTTTCGCTGGACAAGCAGCGGGAAATCAACCGGCGGCTGCAGGCCATGCTGAAAGCCGAGGGCACAAGCACGGCATGAACCGGCTAGCCGGAATGAATCAATCGGGAGTGCAAACATGCTGATCATTTCTCAAAGGGCCTGGAACGCCACGGACACGGAGGCGCTTGCCGCATACGTGGAAAGCGCCATGAAACTGGTGCGCCGCCGCCAGCTCGACCCGAAGGCGGAGCCTCTGCTGCTGCTGCCGCAGGCCGTTCCTGCGGACGACGCGCCCGAACGGGACGCGCTGCTCGCCGCGCTGGGCGACATTGCTGCATCCGAAAAAGTGATGCTTGCCGGCGCCGCCGGCGTGACGGGCAAGGCCGGCGTCGCGACCATCGGCTTTCTGCTCTCGGCCGAGGGCGGGCCGTTGCTCACGGCGCCCAAGATCTCTCCGGACCTCGTGACCGGGTTCGGCGAGGATGCGACCGCCGCCACCGGGCAGCCCGCCGAGTTCAAGGTTGCGAGCACCGGCATCGGCCAGGTCGGCATACTGCCGGGCGAGGACGTGCTGTTCGCGCACTACGCGCGGGCGCTCACCTGGGCCGGCGCCGAGGTCATCCTCAACCCGGTGGCCGAGGTCGGCGATCACCTGTTCGAGTCGCGCCGCAACGCCCGCCGGGCCCGCGCCTGGGAAAACACCTCGTATGTGGCCGTGGCCGGGGCCGTGGGCGGGACGCCGAACGGGCCCGCCTGCTCCAGCCTGATCGATTTCGCCGGCGCGACCACGCACGCCGCCGGAGAGGCGGACCTGCTGCTGCCCGACCTCGATATCGAGCGGCTCAGGCGCCGGCGCAACGACATCTTCGCCGTGCAGCCGCTGCATCTCAGGGCCAACCTCTACGCCGACGGCTACGGGAGGCTGATCGAGCGGCGTCCCGAAGAACTGCCGAGCCCGCCGCGGGGCCGCGACGCGTGGATCGACGAGTGCGAGCGCAGGCTGGCGCAAAACCCCGCCCCCTCGCGGACCGACCGCATCGAGCAATACGACGTGATCCTCACGCAGACCGTCGGCAAGATCATCAAGCGCGAACATGACGCGGACGATCTCAGGCGCGACAACACGCAGCGGGCGCTGCGGCTGGCCGAGCGGCTGGCGTCGAACCCGAGCATCAAGCTGGCCGTGTTCCCCGAGTTCTTCATGCACGGCCAGGGCGGACACGGCTATCGCTCGCCCATCACGCTGCAGCGCCTGGCCATCCGCTACCCGGGCCCGGAAATGGAACTGCTGCAGGATTTCGCCCTCAAGCACAAGATCTTCATTGCCGGGTCCACCTTCGAGATCGACGACCGGCTGCCCGGGCACGTGTTCAACTCGGCCTTCATCCTCGACGACACCGGCAACCTGATTCATCGCTACCGCAAGATCCAGTGCGCCGACGTCTGGGGCTCGCTGCCGGACACGACCCCGAGCAGCGTTTACGACCGCTACCTGGACATCTTCGGATACGACTTCCTGTTCCCGGTGGCCGATACGCGCATCGGCAGGCTGGCGACCATGGTCTGCTTCGACCAGGCGCATCCGGAAATCGCGCGCATGCTCACGAAATACGGGGCCGAAGTGATCCTTCATCCCACTTCCGAGGGGCACGGCAGCCAGCGGTCCGGCTGGGACGCCGCGCGCATGACGCGCGCTTTCGAGAACACCGCCTACGTGCTTTCTCCCATGCCGGGGTCGGAGTTTTTCCATCACGGCAACGGCGAGTTCCCGACCAGCCAGATGCGCGGGCACACGAAGGCCGTCAACTTCGACGGCACGATCCAGGGCGTGGCCGACGGGCCGGGAGGTTGCATACTCACCGCGACAGTGGACCTGAAGGCACTGCAAAGGGCCCGCGCCAACGCCCTGACGAACCTGCCGCTTTGGGACGACCCCGAGGTCTATGCCCATATCTATGCCGGCGAAGTCGGACTGCCGAACAACCTCTGGGGACCCGATCCGCTGGAGAACCCCTACGTCGGTTTCGGTCCGCTGAAGGAGCGTCTCGACAGCTACTACGCACGGGGCGTTTTCGTGCGGCCCAGCGGCGTCGATCCGGACGCGCCGGTCACTTCGAGCCGCGTCTACGGGCCGGCCCTCAAGCCCAGGGAAGCCACGCGGCTGGCGGACCAGGAGCGGCTGGAAGGCGAATCGATCCAGGTGTAGCCGCCACAGGAGTTGAGTCGTGAAGCGCAGGCAGGTCCTCAAGGGAGCGCTCTCGCTTTCCGCGTTGTCGCTCTCCTACCCGCTGCTGCGCCCGGCCAGGAGCCTTGCGGCGGAAAAAACCTCGGTAGTCGTGATCGGCGGCGGGCTGAGCGGACTCAACTGCGCGCTGCTGCTGTCCGAGTTCGGCCTCGACGTGATCGTGCTGGAAGGCTCGCAACGCGTCGGCGGGCGGGCCTACACGGCCGACGGCGTGGAAACGCGCCCCGAATACGGCGCCAGCCAGATCGGCCGTTCGTACGCCCGTGCGCTCGACCTCTGCTCGCGCCTGAACCTGGAGCTCATACCCCAGGACCGCTTCATCATGCCGATGTCCAACTGCGTGGACGGAACCTGGGTGCGGTCCGAGGACTGGGCCGACTCGCCGGTCAACAAGCTGGCGGACGGCGAGCGCGAGATACCGCCGTCGCTGGTGGGCATGACGCTGCTGGGCCGGCTGAACCCGCTCAAGGAACTGGATGACTGGCTTTCGCCCGAGTTCTTCTCGTATGACGTCTCGATGCTGGAACTGCTTCAAAAGAGCGGCGCCTCGCCTGAGGCTCTCCGGCTCGCGGGCTACTATCTGGACCTGCGCACAACGTCCAGCCTCGCCATCATGCAGGAGCGCACCCGCACCGTGTTCGATGCGAACTTCGGCCGGTCGCAGTCGGAGAGCACGGAAACCGCGTTCGGCCTTGGGGGGACCAACGAGGAGGGCGAGGAGATTCCGGCGATCCGTAACATCGCCGGCGGCACGTCGAGGCTGCCGGAAGCCATGGCCGCGGCGCTGGGCGACCGGGTCCGGCTGGGCAAGATCGCCGCGGCGATCGACATGTCCGGATCGGGCGCCGAGGTCCGCTGCCTGGACGGCAGCCGCTACCGGGCCGATTTCGTGGTGTCCGCGGTGCCTTTCTCGACGCTGCGCAATATTTCGGTGTCGCCGGGTTTCTCCGGGCGCCAGGCCGAAGCGGTCCTTACGCTGGGCTACCGCGGCACGACCCGCGCGTACGGCCTCGTCGAGGAGCCGTACTGGGAAGAAGACGGCCTCGAACCCTCGTTCTGGACCGACGGCACCGTGCAGACGATGTGGGTCATGGAAAAACGGCCCGGAGAGGACCGGCACCGGTTCATCCTGACGTTCATCGGCATGACCTCGGCACGGATCGACCAGTTGCCGAACGACCAGGCCCTGGCCCTGATCGAATCCGAAATCGCCCGCGTCCGGCCGGCAGCCGCGGGCAAGTTCCGCTTCATGGCCCTGTACGGCTGGCGCAAGCATCCCCTGATCCAGGGCTGCCGCCACATGTTCGCGCCCGGCCAGATCGCCCGCTTCGCCCGGGAAATGATCGTGCCGCATCACAAGTTACACTTCGCCGGCGAACATACGCGGCGAATGGAGTTCGGAATGGAGTCGGCGCTGGAAAGCGGCGAGCGGGCGGCGGTCGAGATCCTTCAGCGGGCATGAATAAAGCAATGAAAAAAAACACGTTTGGCGCGTGCGTCCTGTGCGCGGTCCTTTTCCTCGGATTCGCAGTCCTGCCTGCAACGTTTGCAGCCGACGATGCGGCGCCGGCCAGCGACTCCGCGACGGCCGAGCCCCCGGACCCCCGGATGGTGGCGCGCGGCAAGCGGCTTTACGTGTTCTGCCGGGCCTGCCACGCGACCGAGGAGGTCCAGGGCAGCAAGATCGGGCCGAACCTGGCGGGCATCATGGACCGGCCGGTGGCCATCCTTGAGGATACGTTGTATTCCGACGCGTTGAAGGCCCAGGACTTCGTCTGGGACGAAGAAAAACTCGATATCTGGCTACTGCGACCCGCCACCCTGGTCCCCGGCACATCCATGGCCTTCGCCGGCCTTCCCCGCGAGGAAAACCGCGCGGCCATCATCGCCTACCTGAAAACGCTCTAGCCGGAAGTAGCGGCCGGCGCGCCTTCCGGTGCGGAGATGCTCAGCCGGTAGGTCGCCGCCAGCGCCAGCAGCAGGCAGGCGCCGGATGCAAGCAACGCCACGCCCGGACTGGCGGCGCGGGCCACCGCCCCCCAGATCAACCCGCCGCCGGCCAGGCTGGCGGTCCCGAGCGTGTAGATGAACGACAGGCCGCGCCCGCGAATGGCCGGCTCAAGCTGCATCTGGGCGGCAACCATGATGCTGTTCAGGCAGAACAGCCAGCTCGCCCCGATGCAGGCCAGCAGCGGCCCTGCCTGCAGCGGCTGGTCGACCACCCCGAACAGCATGATGCAGACCGCGCCCACCACAAGGCCGCCGTTGAGCCTGTTGTTGAGCCGCCGGTAGCCCAGTCTGGCAATGACGAGCACGCCCAGCAGCGAGCCCGCACCGAAGCAGCCGTACATGATCCCGTAGGTCTCGCTGTTGTCGAAGCGCACGGCCATCAGGGCGGGAACCGCCGCCGCACAGGCGAAGAAGATGGACAGCCGGATAAGTATGTTGCGCTTCCACGGCGTCAGCGCCGCGAACAGCACGCCCTCCTTCACGGCGGCAAGAAACCCTTGCGGTTTCGCTGCTGGATCGCCCTGCTCCGGGCGATAGCGCATGAACAGGAACAGAAGAACGATCAGGGCCATGATGGCCGTGTTGAGCGCCAGGACCGCGGCCACGCCCAGGCCGGCAATAATCGCTCCCGCGAGCGCGGGTCCGACCAGGCGGGATCCGTTCTGGGCCACGTTGTTGAGACTCACGGCCGCGGGAATCTGGTCCGTTTGCACCATTTCGGGTATGAGCGCGGCGATCGCGGGCATGCGCATCGACAGCCCGATGGAAATCAGGGGCAGACAGACCAGCAGGGACAAAGGCGTTATCCGTCCGCTCCACGTCAGCCAGAACAGAACGCCCAGGCTGAAGGCAAGCCAGGCATGGGTCCATATCATCCCGCGCCGCCGGTCCGAGAGGTCGGCAATCACCCCGGCGGGAATGACCAGGAACATGATCGGCAGCTGCAGGACGGTATAGACGGCCGCAACGGCCAGGGGGTCGGCGTCGGTCATGACCCGCATCTGCCAGGCACAGGCCACTTCGGTCATCCAGAATGCCGTCAGCGACAGGGTGTTGGCCACCCAGAGCATCGAGAACCCCGGGTTGCTCAGGGGCGTCAGCATGCCGGGCGTACGGGTCGGGTCATTCACAGCGCGGTAATGTTAGACGCTGACCGCGATGCGCATGTGGTAGATTGATCCGCCGCTATGCCAAACCACGAACATCGACATCTTCTGCCGGCCGTGGCGGGTTTCATCGCGGGGCTGCGGGACCTGCACGAGAACGAGCCGGACGAGGCGGCGCGCTGGAGCAAGGCCGCCGACCTGCTGAGGGAGTTGCTGGCGGACCCCGATCTGAAGGCCCATGCCGAGGGCTGGCCCACGAGTCCGGCCAAGCTGGGGCTGGAGGGCAAGCACGCCAACCTGCTGTTCTACGAGGACCCGGACTACGGGTTCGTGATCAACGGGCTGATCAAGAAGCCCGCGGCGAAGACCACCGTGCACGATCACGGCCTTTCCTGGACGCTTTACGGCGTGCTGGACGGCGCCGAAGAGGTGCTGCGCTTCCGCCGCACCGATGGCGGCAAGCCCGGCGATCTGCCGAGCCGCGCCGAAGTCGAAGCCACCGAGACCGTCCGGGTAGGCACGGGCCACGTGGATTGCATCGGCCCCTGGGAGATTCACGCGGAGTACAACGACGACCAGGCGCGGACGACTGCCGTGATCGTGCGCAGCCAGAAGAGCGGCTCCTTCGTGCAGAACATCTTCTATCAGAAGGACGGTTCGGTGGAACAGTACTACGGGCCTCAGCAGATTCCCTGGCGCCTGGGCTGAGCGCCGCTTGTCGGAAAACGTATTCCCGCTTCCGGGCCCGTTCCGGGCGCAGCGCATCGTCGAGATGCAGGGGGCGCTGCACGCGGCGCAAGCACTGTTCCCAAGCGCAACCCGCGAAGAGTTGCGGGCCACCGACGCGGCGAACGACCCGCGCCTCTACGACCGGGGCCGCGATTTCCTGGTCCTTTCCTATCACAGCATCGTGGTGCGCACACCGGGCCTGACGGTCCTGGTGGACTGTTGCATCGGAAACGACAAGCCGCGGCCGCGCCACGCCAAATTTCACCAGCGCCGCGGCACATTTCTCCAGGACCTGGCCGCCGCCGGCGTGGCGCCGGAAGACATCGACATCGTGATGTGCACCCATTTGCACGTCGATCACGTCGGGTGGAACACGCGGCTCGAGAACGGCCGATGGGTGCCCACTTTTCCGAACGCGCGGTACCTGTTTGCGAAAACGGAAGTGGAGCACTGGCAACAGGCCCTGGAGACCAGCCCAGCCGACGAGGTCAACCACGGATCGTGGGCCGACAGCGTCGCGCCGGTCTTCGATGCCGGGCAGGCGGTGGTGGTGGGGATGGACCACGAAGTCGCCGACGGCGTCGAGTTGATCGGGGCGCCGGGCCACACGCCGGGCAACGTGATCGTGCGGCTCGAAGAACGCGGCGAGCGCGCCTACCTGACCGGCGACGTGATCCACCATCCGGTCCAGGTCGAGCGGCCGGAGTGGTCGAGCTGCTTCTGCTGGGACCCGGCGATGTCCGCGGACACCCGCGTCAAGACGCTGGCCACCGTCGCCGAAGACGACGCCTGGCTGCTGCCGGCGCATTTTCCGACGCCCACGGCGGGCAGGGTCCGAAGCACCGCTTCCGGATTCCGGATGGCATGGTGGTCATGAACCGTTGCGCGGTCCTGCTGCTTGCCCTCGGGCTGCTCGCGGGCTGCGCGCCGGACGACGCGCCGGTTCAAGCCCCGCCGGCGGCGACCGATGCGCCGGGCGAAGAAAGCGCGCACACCGTGCTCTCGCCCGATGGCGTGAGCATCCGCTACGACGACCTGGGGGCCGGCGAACCCGCGCTGGTGTTCGTGCATGGCTGGAGCTGCGACCGCAGCTACTGGTCCGGACAGCTCGAGCACTTCGCCCAATCGCATCGCGTAGTGAACATCGACCTGGCCGGTCACGGCGACTCGGGTCTGGACCGCTCCGTGTGGACCATGCAGGCCTTCGGCGAAGACGTATCCGCGGTCGTCAACGCGCTCGACCTTCAGGATTTCGTGCTGGTCGGCCACTCGATGGGCGGCAAGGTCATCGTGGAAGCCGCCCGGCAGCTCGGCGACCGCGTCATCGGCGTCGTGGGCGTGGACACCTTTCACGGCGGAGGCCGCGAAACGCCCCGGGAACAGCAGGAAGAAGTGTTCGAACAGCTCGCCCAAGACCAGGCGGGCTTCATCTCGACTTTCGTGGACCGCACTTTCGTCGAGCAGAGCGACACGGCCATCAAGGAATGGGTGAAGGCGGACATGGCGGCGGCGCCCTACGCCTCGGCGGTCGGCGCACGCCAGGCCAGCGGCAGCTACGACGCCACGCCGGCGGTCGCATCGCTTGACGTGCCGTTCGTGCTGATCAACTCGGACTTCCTGCCGACCGATGTCGCGCATCTCGAAGCGAATGCGGAGCAATTCCTGTTTCTCGAAATGTCCGAAGTCGGGCACTTCCTGATGATGGAGGACCCGGAGACCTTCAACGCCCTGCTGTCCGCGGTGCTCGCGGATATAACATGACCGGCACCTGAAGGGCGGGAGGCGCAATGGTCACGGCAATCAACCGGCGGGATTTCGTGAAGGCGGGAGTGGCGGCCGGACTGAGCGCGGGCGTCGCCCGCGCCGCCAGGGCTGCCGCGGACCCCGACGTGATCGTCATCGGAGCGGGCCTTTCCGGGCTCAATGCAATGCTGCTGCTCGAAGAACTGGGCGTGCGGGCGATCTGCCTGGAGGGGCGCGAGCGGCCCGGTGGGCGCTTGCTCAGTGAGCCCAACGTGGCCGGCAATCCGGAATGGGGCGGCGATTCCATTCTCGGCGCCTATGCCCGGATGCAGGACACCGCCAGCCGCCTCGACATTCCGCTGATCGACCATCACGCGCGCCGGGACATGTCGCCGGAAGCCCATCGCGATCCGGCCCGGGTGGAACTGGCCCTGGGCGGCCAGGTCATTCCCAGGGACGAATGGCCGACGCATCCGCTCAACGACATGCCGGCCGGGGCCCGCGACCGCTTCCCCGGGCGCGGTTACTTCCAGAGCGTGATCGCCCAACACAATCCGCTGGCCTCGTTCGCCGATTGGATGGAGCCGGAAAGCGCGCAATACGACGGCTCTGCCTACGAGTTCTTCAAGGAGCTGGGCTGGAGCGACGCGGCCATCGAGCTCAACTACAACACCAACGTGCAGTACGGCACGTCGGCCCACGACGTTTCCATGCTCATGTGGTACTTCGTCCAGGCCTGGTTCAAGCTGCAAAGCGACGTGGCGCGCGTCGCCTACAAGGTCCACGGCGGCAACGAGCGCTTCACCGACGCCATGGCGAACGCGCTCAATGGCGACGTGCACTACGGCAAGCGGGTCATCGGCATTCGCGACAACGAATCGGACGTGGAAGTGCATTGCCACGACGGCAGCGTTTACCGGGCGTCGCGCGTGATCTGCTCGTTGCCCATTCCCACGATGCGCTGGGTGAAGTTCGACCCGCTGCTGCCGCCGGCCAAGGCCAAGGCGATTCAGACCGTGCAGGTGCAGAAGATCACGAAGGTCATCATGGTGCCCACGAGCCCGTTCTGGGAGGAGGACGGCCTCAATCCCGCGATGTGGACCGACACGGACGCGGGCGAGATCCGCGCGCTGCGCGAAGGCGAGGATTCGAACTCCGTGACCTGCCTGATGGCCTGGGCGCGCGGGCACCTGGCGGACCGCCTCGATACCCTGGGGCACGAGGCCGGGATGGCCCAGGTGCTGTCCGCCTACGAACAGTTGCGCCCCGCAGCCAAAGGCAAACTGGAACTCGCGGGCGCCAAGTCCTGGCAGACCGATCCGTTCGCGGGCGGCGACTGGGCGATATGGGCGCCCGGGCAGGTGATCGAGTGCCTGCCCGCTTTGATCGAGCCGGCCGGGCGCATCCACTTCTGCGGCGAACACACGGCCACCGCCAATCGCGGCATGGAGGGCGCGATGGAGTCCGGCGAGCGGGTCGCCTTCGAGGTCTGGGACCTGCTGTAGAGCGCCGCGCGGCGCGCCGGCAAACGGCCGGCCAACCGGTTTACAGAACCAGAAACGGGTCCCGTTCGGTGTTGTACGGCTCGTAGCCGCTCTTCGTGACGCGGAAGAGGTCCTCGTTGTGGCCGGAGCCCCAGCCGACTTCAAGGTACGGCAGGTCCACGGTCAGCGTCATGTTTTCTTCCAGGACGTGGTCGAAAGATTCGACGCCGAAGTTGGGCATGCGCATGGGGTTGTCGTCGTGCTGCAGGCCCACCGAGTGCGGCGTCACGAACACGGCGTGCTCGGGCATGCCGGCCTTGATCATCGTTTCGAGGCCGATCCGGCGCAGCGTCGAGTACTTCACGCCCGGCTTGATCGCGTCGAACACCGCTTCGCGGGCCAGTTGGTTGGCGCGCCGGCGCATCTCGACTTCCTTCGGCGGATCGCCGAAGAAGAAGGTGCGCGCGATGTCGCCCATATAGCCCTTGTAGTTGCTCACGCAGTCGATCAGATACGGTTTGCCCGCGACCAGCACACCGTCGTCGGGGAAGTTGCCGCCGGGCATGCCGGCGATCACGTTGTTGACGCGGTTGCCCCGGACCGCGCATTCGGCGAGAAAGATTTGCTCCACGTCGGAATGGCGCATGCCGGGCTCCAGCGCGTTGATCGTGGCCATGCAGGCCTCGCCATTGTTCCAGCTTCCGAGTTTCTGATAGGCCAGTTCCTGCGGCGTCTTGACCATGCGGATGAGCTGGATCACGCCGTAGCCGTCGACGCATTCGATGTCGGGCAGGTCCGTCTGCGCCAGGAACCGGGCGATGCGCATGTCGTCCACCGCGACGCGGCCCCTGGTAATGCCCTGGGCCTTCAGCGCGCGGGCCAGGCCCCAGGCGGCGCTGGCGGCGATATCGTCGCGGAAGCTGTCCGAGGCCGCCTTCCAGCGCTGCTCGCGCGGCGTCAGTTCGACGTCGTCGCGAAAGTGGTAATGGCGGGTCATCCCGCCCGTGGGTTCTTCGGGCAGGCCGTCGGTGTTGAATGCCGCCGCGTTCCAGCCGCCGTAACCGTAGGGCATGAGCTCGGCGGTCTCGCGGTCCCGGTTGGCGATGTCCCAGGCCGCGGACGAGCCGGAAACCAGGTATATCGGCATGTCCGGGTCCGGCGACATCGTCGCGAATCCGGGGTACTCGGTAATGAAGCGCACGCCGATGGTCCTGACGTTGGTCATGTAATAGACGTTGATCGGGTCCAGCGCGATAATCCCGGCAAGACCGTATTCCTCCATCACGGAATAGGCGCGGTCCTTGTTGACGAGCGCCCCGCCCTCGATCTCCGGCTTCGGCGGTATGTGGCGCTTCGGCCTGTCCGCCGCTTTCGCCAGTGCGGGCGCGGCCAGCGCCGAGGCGGCGAGTCCGCCCAGCGCCGTGCGTCGGTTCACCTTCATGGCCATGGTCCATCTCCCGGTGGATGCCCTGCCCCGATGATACGCCCCCCTGGGAGCGGGGGAGTCAGTATTCGACGGGGATTGCGTCCAGGCTGCGCCACAGGTACCAGGAGGCGACGGACCGCCAGGGGCGCCAGGGTTCCGCGAGCGCGACCATTTCCTCGGGCGCCAGGCGCTCCCCGCCGTTGTAGTGGCGCGCGACCGCCTTCTGGATGCCGATGTCGGTGACGGGCAGCACGTCCGGCCGCAGCAGGTGAAAGATCAGGAACATTTCCGCCGTCCAGCGGCCGATGCCCCTGATCTCGACCAGCGTTTCGATGACCTGCTCGTCGTCCATGCGATCCCACGACTTGCCTGCGAGGGCGCCGTGCCTGAAGTGCTCCGCCAGGTTGAGGAGATAGGACGCCTTGCGCCGCGACAGGCCGCAGCCGTGAAGCGCTTCCTCCGAATGACCGCAAACGGCGCTTGGCGTCATGGCGCCGACCGCCGCGGTCAGTCGCTGCCACACGGCTTCGGCGGCATGAACGGAAATCTGCTGCGCGACGATGGAGCGCGACAGCGAATAAAACGCGTCGTTGCGCGGCTGCAGGATCGACGCGCCGGCGGCGCGGATCAGCCCTGCAAGCACGGGGTCGGCGCGAAGCAGTGCTTCGCACGCCTCGTTCCAGTGCGGGACGATCTGATCGCCTGGGTCGGTCATGAGTCGGGCATTCTGCCCTGTTTAGAGGGCGAGAAGCAGTCGCAACACACCAACGGTATGGAATTACAATTGTTTATCTAATAAACTAATTCAGCAGGGTCAATTGAATCAGGCTTCCGGGTGAACCTCAGGTTGCGCACGCAATCTGCAAGTCAGTAAAGATCATGAGTTCGACAACGCAGACCTGCGCGGAAGCCATTGTCGAAAGCCTGATCCGGGGCGGAGTAGATACGATTTTCGGTATCCCCGGCGCTCAAACGTACGCCCTGTTCGATGCGCTTTACAAGAACCGGGAACGAATCCGGACATTCGTTACGCGCCATGAGCAGGGCGCAGCCTACATGGCCTTCGGCTATGCCAAGTCCACCGGCAAGGTCGGCGTTTACTGTGTGGTGCCCGGACCGGGAGTCCTGAACTCCACCGCCGGCCTGTGCACCGCCCACAACACTCCGGTCCTCTGTATCGCCGGGCAGGTGCCCAGCGCCTTCGTGGGCGTCGGACATGGAATGCTGCATGAGTTGCCGGACCAGCTCAACACGATGCGGACGCTTACCAAGTGGGCAGCGAGAATCAATCACCCGGCGGAGGCGCCGGCCCTGGTGGGAGAAGCGTTCAGGCAGTTGACCAGCGGGCGCATTCAGCCGGTGGCCCTGGAGGTGCCCATGGACGTGCTGGGGCAGACGTCGAAAGTGGAGCCGGTGGAGCCCGTGTCGCCCGACGTTGCAATTGAACCCGATCCGGACGCGATCAAGGCGGCGGCGGACATGATTCGCAGGGCCAGGCGCCCGATGCTGTACGTGGGTTCCGGTGCGATACATGCCAAGAGCGAGGTAACCGAACTGGCAGCCCTGATTCAGGCCCCGGTTACGTCCTTTCGCGGAGGCCGCGGTATCGTCGGCGACGACACTCCGTACGGATTCAATTGCGTGGCGGGATACAAGTACTACGCTGAATCCGACCTGATGATCGGCATAGGAAGCCGCCTCGAGCTGCCGGCGTTTCGATGGCAGGAAGGCATTGCGACGATTCAATTGATACGGATTGACATCGATCCCACGCAATCCGTTCGCCTGCGAGGCGATCTCAGTATCGTTGCGGACTCCAGGCTCGCCTTGCAGGCGCTGTTGAGGGAACTTCGCGAGGACCCTGGAGACCGGTCGTCCCTTGAAGCCGAATTCGAGGCGGTCAAGGCCGAGGCCTGGCGCGAGATCCAGCAGATACAGCCGCAGATGTCCTACCTGGACGTCATGCGGGAAGTACTGCCGCGGGACGCCTTCGTCGTAGAGGAGATCTCCCAGGTAGGCTTCACCGCATGGTATGGATTCCCCGTCTACGAACCGGGAAAACTCGTGACAGGCGGCTATCAGGGTAATCTTGGACATGGCTTTCAGACCGGCATTGGCGTCAAGATTGCCAATCCGGACAGCACGGTCGTATCGATTGCCGGAGACGGAGGATTCATGTACGGCGTTCAGGAACTTGCGACGGCGGTGCAATACAAGGTCGGGCTGATCACGTTGATCTTCAACAACAACGCCTTCGGCAATGTCAGAAGGGACCAGATCGAGTTCTTCGAAGGGCGCGTATACGGCTCCGAACTGGCCAATCCCGACTTCGTCATGTTGGCCGAGAGCTTTGGCGCCCGGGCCCATCGAGTGAATTCGCCGGCCGAACTGGGCGATCGGCTACAGGGAGCATTGGAAGAATCCAGGCGGGGCCCGGTCGTGATAGAGATTCCATGCGAGACCGGCAGCGAAGCGTCGGCCTTCCGATTGCTTCAGCCGGCAAATTACGGTCGTTAAGCGATGCCATCGTTCTTCCTGAACGCTGTTGCCTTCCTCTTGTTGTTGCTCCTGAGCGCTCCGTCGGCCGAGGCCGATGAAGTGCATTTGCTTCGCTTCGCTTCGCCCTACGGGATAAACGCGCCTTTCAGCCGCGCCGATCGGGCCTGGATGGACAGAATGACCCGGGAAAGCGACGGACGTCTGCAGTTCGAGGCCTACTGGAACGGAACCCTGGTGGGACGGGCGCACACCGTGCATGAATTGGCTGCGGGCGTTGCCGATATCGGCGTGATTTCGCCGGTGGTTTCGCGGGCCGGCATGCACCTCACACGCGGCTCTCTGGCTTTCTACGGCGGCATATTCGACCGCCGGATCACGGAGCCGATATTCTGGGAGTTGTGGGCTGAACATGCCGAACTTCGCGAGGAATTCGCCGGCGTGGTGATCCTGGCGGCAAACAGCCTGAGTCCGATGTTCGTCATGACCACGGCCAAACCGGTGCGAAGCCTGGACGACTTGCGGGGATTGCGGCTTAAATCAACGGCCGAAAAGGTAGTTGCGCTTCGGCGCCTGGGCGTGGACGCCGTGGCGATGCCGATGAGCGAAGCGTATTTCGCGCTGAGCCGGGGCATCCTCGACGGCGCCGTTTCTCCGGCAGACACGCTCATAAGCCTCCATTTCGACGAGATGATCCGCTACATCACGCTGCTGCCCAATCCACGGCCTCCCTACCCTTCGAGAGCGATCAACCTGAGCGCCTGGAATCGGCTGCCGGACGAACTGCGCAAGCTGATGGCCGACAGTTCCGGGTGGTGGGCGGATCGCATCGTGGACGAGGTCGCGGCCGTCGAGCGAAGGGGGCTGGAGCACGCCCGCGAAATCGGCATCGAGTTCATTGAACCGGCGCCGGTGGACTTGCGCCGTTATACGGACAACCTTGCCGAAGAAGGCGACAGGATTGCGCGGGAACTCGATGCGCGAGCCCTGCCCGGCTCCGCCATGCTGGCCCAGGTAAGAGACCGGCTCGAGCAGAACGCGCGGTGAATGTTTCTATGAGCGCTCAGGAACGGCTGGTCAATCTGATCGCCTACGCCGGCGGACTCGCTCTCGTGGGTCTGCTGGTCCTGATCGTGGGCAATGTACTGTTCCGGCTGACCGGCCAGATCATCCCCGGAAGCTATGAACTGGCCGAACTGATCATTCCGGTCATTGCCGGCACGGCCGTGCTCTGCGCAACACTGGCCGGGTCGCATGTCGCGATTGACTTCGTTGTGGACAGATTCCCGAGCGCATCACGGCGGCGAATTGCAATCGCGATGGCGCTGACAGGCGCGCTCTACTGGTGTGTCGTGACCTGGGCAGGCGCGCTTGTCGCGTTCAGGAACACCCGGCTGGGCGAATACACGGAAGTCCTCGGCATATCGGTGGCGCCGCTTCGCTGGATGTGGGTGGCCGTTTGCTGCGCCGTTGCCGCTTGCCTGGCGGCATGGACGCTGCTTTCACTGCGGGACGAGCGTAATGAGTCCGATTGAGACGGGCCTGATCGCATTCGTCCTGCTCTTCGGGCTGATCCTGCTGCGGCTGCCCATCGCCTTCAGCATGGGCCTGGTGGCCTTTTGCGGTTTCGCCTACCTGCGCTCGCCCGAGGCGGCCTTCGCCAAGCTTGCCAACATTGCCTTCGACACCATTTCCAGCTTCACCTTCGGAGTGCTGCCGCTGTTCATCCTCATGGCGCACGTGATATTTCAGTCGGGGATGGGGAGGGACTTGTACGAGGTGGCGGCCAAGTGGCTGGGCCATCAACGCGGGGGCCTGGCGATGGCGACAGTGGGGGGCTGCGCGGGCTTTGCCGCGGTCAGCGCCTCTTCCGTGGCGACCGTCTCGACCATGGGCCTCGTCTCGCTGCCCGAAATGAGGAAGTATCGCTACAGCCCCGCCCTCGCCACCGGAAGCATTGCGGCGGGAGGCACGATCGGCAGCCTGATACCGCCAAGCGGCATGCTGATCGTGCTGGGGCTCCTGACCGAACTTTCGATCAGCAAGCTCTTCCTTGCCGGCCTGGTCCCCGGAATCCTCGAGGCCATCTTCTACATGGCGACGATTTTCCTCCTGTGCAGCTGGCGACCGTCGCTCGGCCCGCCGGGGCGCAGATACTCCTGGGCCGAGCGTTTTTCGTCGCTGAAGGTCGTCGGCGAAGTCGTGCTCCTGATGGCGCTGGTGCTCGGTGGCCTGGTGGGCGGATTGTTCACGCCCACCGAGGCGGGAGCCGTCGGCGCGTCGGGAGCCCTGGCGTTCGCGCTGATCCGCAAACGGCTGACTGTTGCGAAATTCAAGGCCGCGATCGTCGCCACTCTCAAGACCACGGGCTTTCTGTACGCGATCTTCATCGGCGCGTTCATGATGACCTCGTTCATGACCGCCACCGGAATCCCTGCCGCCATAAGCGAGTCGATCGTGGAGTTGGACGTGGCGCCGTTGCTCGCGATTCTGGCGATCTTCCTGATCTACCTGCTGCTCGGCGCCGTGCTGGACACGACCGGAATGATGGCCCTCACCGTGCCGGTGTTCTTTCCCGTCGCCCAGGCGCTGGGCTTTGAAGGCATCTGGTTCGCCATCATCATTATCAGGGCGATGGAGATTGCCCTGATCACGCCGCCCATAGGCATGGCGGTCTACCTGGTCAAGAGTGTCGCGCCGGACGTGCCGGTCGGGACGATATTCCGTGGAATCGCCCCGTTCCTGGCGGCGGATTTTCTCCTGGTAATGCTGTTGCTGCTGGTGCCGGGAATCATCACGTTCCTGCCGAACTGGCTGTCCTGACACGGCACCAGTGCCGTGTCAGGGGGCTAGTCCGCCCGGGTAACGCTGAATGGCAGTTCTCCCACGCCCTGAACGCGCACGACAAGCCGGTCGCCCGGCTGGTATTTCGGGTAGGCGACCGGGCGGATTTTCGCGAGGTCGGTGAATCGATCCACGAAGTCCGCGGACTTGCCGTCCACGTGGGCCTCCCTGCCCATCGCGCCCATCAAAACGACGTCGCCCGGCTCCAGGACGTACCGAGAGGAGAGGAAACTGACGACGCGCGGAATATCGTAGATGAAGTCCCTGGTAAATCCCTGGTGATACACCTTTCCGTTGACGCTTAAGGACACCTCGAGATCGCTGGTATCCAGCGAGGTCTTTATCCAGGGGCCAAGCGGGCAGGAAGTGGGAAAGTCCTTGGCGGCCAGCATGTCCCTGATCGCGACTTCCGGATACATCGCGTCGAACGATGCTGAATACCCGAGTATGTAATCGTCCACTTCATCCTCGGCAATCCCTCTCGCGCGGCGTTTCATGATCACGGCCAGTTCCGGGCTCCCGGAAATGCCGGACATTCCTTCCTGCACGACCAGGCGGCTATGCGGGCCGGTTATGGCCGAACCGGACTTCTCGAATACCGGAGGCTCGGCGGGATCGGCTTCCGGAAACTCGGCGCCCGTTCTATATTGCCGGTAGCCGTGGCTGTTCATGCCTACGCCGTACACCTTTCTGGGCTCGATGGGGGCGAGCAGGACGACCTCGTCTAGCGGAAAGTGCCGATCGCCCGCGGAGAACTCACCGAATATATCGCCCTCGATCGAAGTTACCCGGCCTTTCTCAAGGATGCCGTAGCCGGTCCTGCCGTCCTTTTCGTAACGAACGATGGTGAGGCCGGCCTCGGACCGGACATCGGGTCCCGCTTGCTGGCTTGTTGCGCTCATGCTATGGATTGCTGTTGCCGGCCAGCGAGACTACGCCAAGTGGTTGGTAATTTCAATCGTTCTTCAATACAATCATTGTTTCCGAAATCATTATCGCACACGGCGCAGGTGCTGCCGGAACGACAAAAAAGATTACGCTTTGCCACGGCCTCGCATGATCCAGGAGCTTTCGAGATGGTCTCGACCAAACCGCTGAAATCGGCATTTACTTACATTTCCAGCGTCGTTGCGGCGTTGCCGCTGTTCCTGATCGCGGAAATCCCGGGAGCGGACCGTTCGGGAATCGCGCACGCTTTCCCTTCCGTGTATCCGACCGGCGTAACCCGCTACGACCCCGACAAGGCCTACAACAGCTATTTGCTGTTGCCGCTGGTCACCAACTACGGGGCTTCGGAAGAAGTCGTGCGCGAACCGGACCGGGCCCGTTTGCTGGACATGAACGGCAACGTCGTCCACGAGTGGAAGGTGGGGACCTGGCAACGTTATCGGCTGCAGCCGAACTGCAGCCTGATGATGATCGAGGAGAGCGAGGAAGAAGGAATCAATCACATCGTCGAGTATGGCTGGGACAGCGAGGAGATCTGGCGATGGCGGCCTGACCAGCGGGGCGTTGGAGGCCGGCTCAGCGATCAGCAGTCCCACTACCTGCACCATGATTTCGAGCTCATGCCTAATGGCGAGCTGCTTGCGATGTACAGCATTCCCGTGCCGCAGGAAATTCTGGATACGGTGGTGGACGTGGACTGGCCCTACTTCGGCCGGATTCGCCGGAAAGGCGTGCAGCTCATCGGCGATGAGCTGGTGTACGTCACCCGCGAAGGCGAGGTGACGTGGAAATGGGCCGCGCACGACCATATCGACATCAACGACTTTGCGCCGGCCTGGCGACGAATCATCGACTGGTCGCACGGCAACTCCGTTCGCGTGGTGCCCGAAAACAAGTGGTATGACGCGGGCGACGAGCGGTTCAAGCCCGGCAATGTCATTTACAACACGCGCAATCTTCCGAATTTCTGGGTCATCAGCCGGGACACGGGCGAGATCACCTACAAGGGAGGCCACAGGTATCTCGGCGGTCTGGCGGGCCAGCACGAGGCTCACATGATTCCCAAGGGACTGCCGGGCGAAGGTAACTTCCTGGTCTTCGACAACGGGGCCTATTCGCCGGACGAGGACCACATCGGCAAGACGCTGATCGTCGAGATCGATCCGGTAGAGAACAGGATTGTCTGGAAATACGAGGCGTCCGGCCGTTCATGGAGGTTTTTCAGCCGCTCCCGCGGTTCGGTCCAGCGCCTTCCCAACGGCAACACCTTGATTTCCGAAGACAACACGGGAAGGATCTTCCAGGTGCGTCCGGACGAGAATCAACCGGACGGCGGAGAGGTTGTCTGGGAATACGTGGCGTTCAACGCGCACGACAACCCCCTTTGGGCGTTGGCGCGGGCCCAGGCCTATCCGTACGACTTCTGCGGGAAGCTCGAGGAACTGCCCCGCAGCGAATTGCGCGTCACGCCTCCGTTGGGCGCCGATTGGAAGATTCAACCCGACGCCATGCGCGGCGCGCAAACGGCGGACTGATCCTCATGCTCGTTGACCGGCGACTGATTGCAGCAGGGCTGTTGCTGCTTGCAGGATGTCAGTCGATCGGGGATCCGCCGTCCCCGGTCTCTTCGCAACCTCCGGTGGAGCTCCACGAGGACTTGCTGATCGTTGCGACATCGGAAGCCTTTGCACTGGTCGGCGAACTCACCGATTTTCTGGCAAGGAAGTCCGTGAGCTACCGTCATGTGGAACCTCAGGATTTCGAGCCGTTTCACGAAGCCCCGCACATTGCAATTGTTGCCGGACTCAATGAAGGAGACCCCATTCGCGCGCTGGCGGCGAAAGCGTTGGGCGACGAGGAGGAACTGGCGTGGCTGGCCCAGGCAGGCAACGGCGCGACCTACTACCAAGAAGACATCTTCGCCGAGGGGCAAAAGGTCATGTTGATCGCGGGGTCGTCGCCCGCCGTTGCGGCTGACGGTCTGGTTTACTACCGGAATCAGTGGCTGGCGCGACTCGCTACCTGGCTGGAAATCCAGCTTTCACGAGAGGAAATCTACAGCTACTAGCAGACCCTGCGGTATCTATTGCAGCGGAATACGATCCAGCAGGTCCATCAGGACCTTTTTCTCGGCCTTCGTCAATGTCTGGGTAAACGACGCTTCCTGAGCGGCAAAGGCGCTCTTCAGCTCTTCAAACCGTTCGACGCCCTTCTTCGTCAGAGTCAGCGCATTGCGCCTTCGGTCCTTCGGGTGCTTGCGGCGGCGCACATATCCGGCCGCCTCCAGATTGTCCAGCAGGCCGACCATCGTCGCCTTGTCGATATCGTATTCGCGGGCAATATCGATCTGGGCGAGTCCCGGGTTCGCGGCGATAAGGCCCAGCGTGCCGAATTCCCCCACCGCCACATCCATTCCTTCCAGCGCGTCCGAGAGGTGGCGGTTGATGGAGCGCTGAATCCTCCGGATCTTGATGCCCAGAAAATCGTTCAGATCGCCGAGCGAAAGCGATTGAGACGTTACCGCGGATCCGAAAGTTTTCCTTTTCCTGGGAAGTGCCGACGGCATGAACTGTAACTGCAGCGACTAAAGCCGGAGGCCCATTACACAGCTTTTTCCGGGCCGAGGCAACTAGAAGTCCAAGCCGAATTCGATCCCCCATTCCTGCGGCCGTCCGATTTCCTCCCAGCGGTATCCTTCCCTGCCGCGGTCACGTACGCGCGCCTGGTTGGGCGTGCGGCCGGTGAAATCGCCGCCGGTCACGATGTAATCCTCATCCAGGCAATTGGTGCAATAAAGGGCAACCCACCATGTCTGCTGCGCGGAGGTCAGCTTGATCCGGGCATTCATCAGTCCGTGGGCTTCGATGGGAATAGTGCGGGTCTCCAGCGAAGAGGTGTACTGATCATCGGTCCAGCCATAGTTGAGGCTGCTGGTCAGCCCAAAACCGTTGGTCAATTCATAGGTGTGAAGAAGGCCCAGCGCGTACGAAAGATCGGGCATGCGGTGCGGCTCCGAATCAATCAGGATATTGCCGGCCATCAGCGGATCGATTGCCGTCCATTCGCCATCGATGGTCCCGACCGACGCCGAGAGCAGCAGATCGTCGCTTGCCTGCCATGACAGATCCACCTCGACTCCCTGGGTTTCCGCATCGCCCGCGTTGGCCACGAACCTGAGACCGTCCGGGCGCACCGTGCGGAGCTGGCGGTTGGTCCATTCCTGCCAATAGGCCGTAACGTTCAAGCGCATCAGGCCGCCGGCCAGATCGCTGCGCAGACCGAGTTCGTAGGCATCGATCTCCTCCGGGTCGAAAGGCAGGATTCCATAATTGGCCTCCGGGCCGTGTTTCAGATCCATCTCGTTGTTGAATCCGCCGCTTCTGAACCCGGTGCTCGCCGATATGTACGTCATGACATTGTCCGACCAGTCGTACTGAACGCTGACGCGCCAGGTATTGGACGTCCAGTCGCTGCTCCCGGTTGCCTCGGTGGGCGGCGGAGGATCGCCCGGCGCCGGGCGGAAGTTCCGGTCCCGGCTGCGAATCGGGCCGTCCGCGATGGCGGTCAGCGTCTTGTCGTCCTGCGTCCAGCGATAGCCTGCGGTGATGTCCAGCGCGTCATTTACCTGCAGGGTTGCTTCGCCGAACAGCGCAAGTGCGTCCGCATCCAGGGTTTCATTGCGTATGAAGACGTCGGGCGTGCCATTGTCGGAACCGCGGGTGAGTTCTTCCGGTTCCTCGCTGAAATAGTACAGTCCCGCGGTCCAGTCGATGTTCCCGGTCTCGCCGTTCAGCAAAAGTTCCTGCGAAATACTGTCGCTGGTGCCCATCCGCACGCGCTCCCGCCAGACGATGGGCGTGTAGTCGTTGTCGTTCATGATCAGCTGATCGATGACCAGCGAGGCCGTACGGCTGGTGAGACTCAGTGAGTCACTGATCCGCCACGAAACCACGGCCGAAAGAAACTTGGTTGTGAAGTCCTCCAGATTCGGTAGTCCGCCGCGCGTTTCGTTGCCCGGGAATACCGCGAACGTGTCGCCGATTACCTGGGTGAGCGCCGGATTCGTTGCGGCAACTCCGTCGAACGCGCGATCGGAGGCGCGGCTGATCGTGCAGGTCCCACCCGGAGGCCGCCGCGTCTCCCGGCCCCTGACGATCCCCCGCGCCAGAATCCGGCAAGGTTCGCCTTCGCCGCGTAAGGCGTCAAAATTCCAGGACGTGACCTTTATGGGAGGACCATGACCCTTGTCTTCGATGTAGGCCCCGGTCAGGTCGACCGTCAGGTTGTCGGCCGGCTGGAACCGCAACCCGACCCGAACGCCCCAGTTTTCGTTATTGCCCAGGTCCTGCGTTCCCGAATCGACAATCGACACGCTCGCCGGATCCAGGCTGGCGATCCTGTTGTCGACATAGCCATCGCGGTTTCGGAAATAGCCACTGACCCGCAGGGCCGCCTGTTCACCCAGGGGGACATTCAGCACGCCCGTCAGTCCGTGATGATTCAGGTTGCCGGCCGTTGCTTTCAGATAGGCGTCGTATTCGCCGAGAACGGGCTTTTTGGAGCTGTATCTCACGGCGCCGCCCGTCGTGTTGCGCCCGAACAGGGTTCCCTGCGGACCGCGCAGTACTTCAATGCTCTCCACGTCGAGCAGATCGACCATCGTTCCCGTTAGCCGCGGAATGAAAACATCGTCGATATAGAAGCCGACTGCCCCGTCGAGATTGATTCTGGAGCCATCGCCGACCCCACGTATCGTCACCCCGATGGAATTGGAACCGTTGGTGAAGTCTCCGCCGCCAAGAGAGAGATTGGGCACCGCGGCATTCAGGTCGATGAGGTTCGTGATTCCCTGCTGTTCGACCTGTTCCGCCGAAAAGGCGGAGATCGAGATCGGCACATCCTGCAGGCTCTCTTCACGCCGCCGGGCGGTCACCACGATCTCTTCCAGCGCCGCCGAAGAGGCACTGGCCTGTTCCTGCGCTTCCGCGGCCGGAACCACTCCATCAAACGCAATTACCGCCACAATGAAGGATAAGGCGGCAGCTGAAAATCCTTGCAGTCTCTTGCCCATTATGCTTGTCTCCCCGTTCGGAGTTCACTGACTCTTGCGGCTACCCGGCAAGCCCGCAACGGCCCTGCCAGGCGCCCTCAAAAA
Organism: Gammaproteobacteria bacterium; assembly: GCA_028821145.1. GTDB lineage: Bacteria > Pseudomonadota > Gammaproteobacteria > Steroidobacterales > Foliamicaceae > Foliamicus. Next base: position 88,840 of record JAPPHC010000023.1, read on the forward strand.
GATAATACACAATAGTTAGAATAGCAAATTATTTGAATGATAATTATTTGTAAAATAATGCTATTGCCCAGACTGGCGGTCCTGGCACTGACTCTATTTGTGCTGGGCGCGGTTTCTCCGGCCGTTCGCGGCGCCGTTCCTCCGGATATTCTCTTTATCGCAATAGACGACCTGAATGACTGGGTCGGCGTGCTCGGCGGGCATCCCCAGGCCCGGACACCCCGCATCGACGCGTTGGCCGAACGGGGGATGCTGTTCACCAATGCGCATGCCTCCGCTCCGCTATGCAATCCGTCGCGCACGGCGCTCCTGACCGGGCTGCGCCCGTCGTCCAGCGGCGTTTACGAAAATGACGCCGACTGGCGGCGGCTCGATGTGTTCCGGAACATTTCGACGCTGCCGAGGTTTTTTCGCGATCAGGGCTACGAAACTATCGGGGCCGGAAAGATATTTCACGCACATACCTTCGACCCCGAGGGGTTCAGCGGCTACAACGATCAGAACGCGTGGAGCCGTTTTTTCCCTTCCGTCGACCGGCAACTTCCCGACGAAGTCGTTCCCCCGGACCGCCCCGTCAACGGCAACCCCTTCACGAAGGACCTGGACTGGCACGCACTGACCGAGGCCGCGGACCGGATGGGCGATGCCCGGGTAGCAACCTGGATATCAGGCCAACTCACCCGTACACCCGGACAACCGCGGTTCGTGGCCGCGGGAATTTATCGGCCACACTTGCCCTGGTACACCCCGAGCGACCACTTCGATTCCTATCCGCTGGAGGCGATAGAGCTGCCCGACACGCTGGCGGGCGATCTCGACGACGTGCCCGAGATCGCCACGATGCCGTATCTGGAGATAACCGACAGACCGCCGATGGCGCTGCACCGCTGGATCGTTTCGCAGGACAAGTGGCGCCAGGGCGTTCAGGCCTACCTTGCCAGCGTGAGTTACGCGGACGCGCAGGTGGGCCGAATCCTGGACGCACTGGACGCCAGCGGCCGCAGCAACGAGACGATTGTTGTCCTGTTCTCGGATCACGGCTTCCACCTCGGAGAGAAGCAGCGTTGGCGCAAGTACACCCTTTGGGAGGAGTCGACGCGAGTGCCCCTGATCATCGTCGCCCCGGGAGTCACGGTACCCGGGTCACGGAGTTCCCATCCCGTGTCGCTGATGGACATCTATCCGACCCTGGCCGAACTTGCGGGTCTTACGGTTCCCGGGCATGTGGAAGGAAAGAGCCTTCTGCCGCTGCTCCGGGATCCCGCCGCGGCATGGGATTCGGCTGCGATTACGACCAGCGGCTTTCGAAACCACAGTGTCAGGAGCCAGCGCTATCGCTACACCCGTTATTCCGACCGGTCCGAAGAACTCTACGACCACGAGGCCGATCCTCACGAATGGAACAACCTGATTGACGAGGCCGGCTTCGCGAGCGTACGGGACGCGCTGGCCGAGTGGCTTCCGGAAAGAGATACGCCGCCGCAGTGAACAGCCGAAACGAACACTCCTGTCATAGGCACGCCAAGCACTTACAATTCCACTAATCGCATCTTTCCAATTCGTGCCGGTACTCGCGTTGATCCCGTCGAGCCCGGCGCCTGCCCCCCAAGAGGAAGAATGAGCCAGCCTGTCGCCACCCCTGCCCTGCGTACGGGCGAGTTCGTGCCGCTCATCGCGCTGCTGATT
>JAPPHC010000015.1 GCA_028821145.1 Gammaproteobacteria bacterium
CATCCTGCTGGCGGCCAGCCCGGAAGGGGACGATGAAGTGCTGGACCGCGCCAACCAGCTTGTTGCCCGGCTTGAGGCGGGCGAGGATTTTTCCGCTTTGGCCGGGGAATTTTCCGAGGATCCCGGTTCCGCCTCGCTGGGCGGGGACCTGGGATGGAACGAACGCGGCGTGTTCGTTCCGGAGTTCGAGGAAGCGCTGTTCGGTCTGGAGGAAGTGGGCCAATACACTGCGCCGGTGCAAACCCAGTTCGGCTATCACATCATTCGCCTCGACGGTTTGCGCGGCGGGGACATTGCGCCGTTCGAGGACGCCAGGGAGGACGTGCTGGCCGACCTTCAGGAGCGCCGCAGCCGCACGCACTTTTACGATCTGGCCGACCGGCTGGCCGACATGGCGCTGGAAAGCGATGACGGACTGGCCTGGATAGCCGAGGAACTCGAGCTGCCGCTGAAGACCATCGAGAACTTTACCCGCGAGGGCGCCGGAGAATTTGCCGGCAACCGGCGCGTGATCGACGCCGCCTACGGCGAGACCGTGCTGGACCGCGGCGAGAACTCGCGGATACTCCAGCTGGGTCCCGAGCGAGCGATCGTCCTGCGCGCCGCCCGTCATCAGCCTTCGGAACAGCAACCGCTCGAGGAAGTGGCGGATCGCATTCGGGAAATACTTGTCAGCGACGCGGCCGCGGAGGCTGCCGCTGTCCGGGGAGCGGAGTTGCTTGAGCGGCGCCGGTCCGGTGACGACCTGCCGGAGCTGGCCGGAGACGAGGGCACGGAGTTTTTCGACGAACAGGAAATGCGCAGGGATTCCGCCGGCTTCCCCTCGGAACTACTGAATGCCATTTTTGCCGCCGCGCCCGGGCATTCCACGGAGGGACTCAGGCTGCTGGACGGCCGTTACGCGCTGTTTGAGGTTTCCGAAGTGTTTCCCGGGCGTCCCGAGACGATTCCCCGGGATCAGCGCGACGAAGTCAAGGCCGACCTGGAAGATCGCGAGGGCATGATGGAATTCGATGCCTATCGCGCCAGCGTGCGTGACCGCGCCAGCGTCTGGATCGCGCCCGAAACACTGGAAGACACGCCATGACCCAATGGAATCCGCTTCGCTGGCCCTTGTACGCGCAGATATTCGCCGGCATCGCACTCGGGGTTGTGGCCGGCCTGATCAGCGGCGAAACCGCGGAACTGTTCCCCGGCGTCACGTTCGACTCCATCTACGACTACATCGGTACGCTGTTCCTCAACGCGCTGAAGATGCTGATCGTGCCGCTGATCGCCACGTCGATCATTTCGGGCGTCGCCGGCCTGGGCGGGCCGGGATCGCTGGGCCGGCTGGGAGGCAAGACGGTCCTCTACTACCTGGCCACGTCCACGGTCGCGGTGCTGGTGGGACTGACCCTCGTCAACCTGGTGCAGCCCGGCGTCCTCAACGGGGTGGCCGTGGGCGCGCTGCTGGATTTCGAGGTCAATTCCGAGCAGGTGGCCTCGCGCGTCGCGGGCGCCGAGGGCGGCGTTGCGCAGGTGTTCCTGCGGATGTTTCCGCCGAACATCGTCATGGCCGCCGCCGAAGGCCAGATGCTGGGCGTCATCGTTTTCTGCATCCTTTTCGGCTACTTCATTTCCCGGCTTGTCAGGGAGCGGCGCGAGCAGGTCACAAGTTTCGTGCAGGCCTGCTTCGAGGCGATGATGGGCGTGACCCGGTTCGTCATGCGGTTTGCCCCGATCGGCGTTTTCGGACTGGTCGCTGCGGTGGTCGCCAATGTGGGGCTGGGCGCCGCGCGGCCATTGGTGGTCTTTTCGATCACGGTGCTGGCGGCCCTGGCGGTTCATTTCCTGCTCGTGATGCCGCTGATACTGACGTTCGTGGCGCGCGTGAACCCGCTGCGCCACTACCGGGCCATGGCGCCGGCGCTGCTGACCGCGTTCTCCACCGCATCGTCTTCGGCCACGCTGCCGATCACGATGCGTTGCGTGGAGGACAACGCAAAGGTCTCCAGCCGCACCACCGGCTTCGTTCTGCCGCTGGGCGCCACCGTGAACATGGACGGCACGGCGCTGTATGAATGCGTTGCCGTGATGTTCATCGCCCAGGCCTACGGCCTGGAACTGGGCTTCGGCGTGCAGTTCACGATCGTCTTCGCGGCGCTCTTGACGTCCATCGGCGTGGCCGGGGTCCCGGCGGCTTCATTCGTCGCGATCGCGGTGATCCTCGGGGCCGTGGGCCTGCCGGTCGAGGCGATCGGGGTGCTGTTCGTGTTTGACCGCATACTCGACATGTCGCGGACCGCCGTGAACGTCTTCGGCGACAGTTGCGGCGCCGTGACCATTGCCAGGATGGAAGGGGAGACCGGGGTGCTGGGCCAGGACAAGCCATGGCGGATTCGCGGCAAGGCCTGAAACCGGAGGAGCCGCCGGGACGGCGGCTGGTGCGGGAACGCCGCACCGTCGCCCTGTTCAAGCCCGAGGCGCCGCCGCGAGAACTGCTGCTGTCGGCGGTGGACGCGGCGCGCTGGGCCCCGAACCATCATCTCACCGAGCCCTGGCGGTTTTTCCTTCTGGGCGCAGCCGCCGCGCGCGAAATCGTCGAAATCGCCGCGGAGCTCACGCTGGCGAAGCGGGGGGCGGGGGCGGCAAAGAAGAGGCGCCAGCTCCTGGATGCGGTGCCGCGCTGGATGGCGGTGACCTGCCGCCGAACGGAGGACCCGTTCCGCGAGCGCGAGGACTACGGCGCGTGCTGCTGCGCGATACAGAATTTCATGCTGTGCTTGTGGGAGGCTGGCGTCGCCTGCAAGTGGAGCACGGGGGCGGTCACGCGGGACGAACGGTTTTACGACCTGCTGGGTGTGAGTCCGGACGAGGAAATGGTCGTCGGCCTGTTCTCCATGGGCTATCCGCGAATCGTTCCCCAGCAGAAGCGCCGTCCGGTCGGCGAAATCCTCACCGAACTCGCCTAGGGGCTACTCCGGGAAGGACAGGCCTACGGCGCCCATGCCGGCGTCCACGGGAAGGACCACGCCGGTAATGCCGGACGCCATCTCCGAGCACAGGAACACCGCGGCGGCGCCCACTTCGTCAAGCGTCACGTTGCGCCTGAGCGGGGCTGCGCCTTCGTAGTGGTGCAGCATCTTGCGGAAATTCGGAATGCCGGCGGCCGAGAGCGTCTTGACGGGCCCAGGAGACAGCGCGTTGACGCGCACGCCCTTCTTGCCCAGGTCCATCGCCAGCGCCCGCGTGACGGCTTCCAGGCTGGCCTTGGCGGGCCCCATGACGTTGTAGTTCTGCACGGCACGGGTAGAGCCGGAATACGACAGGGTCAGCAGCGCCCCGCCGTCGGCCATCAACGGCGCGGCGGCTCGCGCCAGCGCCGCGAAGCTATAGGCGGAAATGTCGTGGGAAATCCGGAAGCCTTCCCGCGACACGCTGTCGGCAAAATCGCCCTTGAGGTTGTCGCCGGGCGCAAAGGCGATCGAGTGCACCAGGATGTCGAGCTTCGGCCAGGATTCCTGCAACTGCGCAAAGGCTTCCTCGATCGACTCGTCGCTGCCGACGTCCATGCCGAGGCAGAAAGGCGCATCGACTTCCGGCGCGAAGGATTCGGCGCGCTCGAGCATCCTTCCCGGCAGCGCGCTCAAGGCGACTTCCGCGCCCTCGCGGCGGAAACTCCGGGCGATGCCCCAGGCGATCGAGCGCTTGCTCGCGATGCCGGCGACCAGCGCCCGCTTTCCCTCAAGAATCGGCATGGCGCGATTCTACAGGCTTTGCGGGCCGGGCAAGGGTAGGCAATTCCCCCCGAAAGGTACAATCCATTCCCGTGCAGCAGGTGGAGATCTATACCGACGGAGCCTGCTCCGGCAATCCGGGTCCCGGCGGCTGGGCGGCCCTGCTGCGCTCGGGCGAACACGAACGCGAGTTGACCGGCGCGGAGCCGGACACCACCAACAACCGCATGGAACTTACCGCCGCGCTACGCGCACTGGAGGCCCTGAAACTCCCCTGCCGCGTGGTCCTGTATACGGACTCGACATATGTGCAGAAGGGTATGAAGGGCTGGCTGGACAAATGGAAACGCAACGGCTGGAAGACCGCGAACAAGAAGCCGGTACGCAACGAGGACCTGTGGCGCGACCTCGACAAGATCTGCGCCCGCCACGAGGTCGAATGGCGGTGGGTTCGCGGACACGCCGGAAATCCGGGCAACGAGCGCGTTGACCAGTTGGCTCGCGAGGCGATCGGTTCCCTGGATGGCGGGCGCGGGACGTAGGACTGTGCGCCACGTTGCCGTCGACGTCGAAACCACCGGGCTGGACCCCAATTCCGGCGACCGCGTCATTTCCATCGGTTGCGTGGAGCTGGTCGAGCGACAGTTCACCGGCCGCGATTTCCATCGGCTGGTCGATCCGCAGCGGTCCATCCCGGCGGAGTCCGCCCGGATCCACGGCATAAGCGACGCCCAGGTGGCGGGCCAGCCGAAGTTCGCCGAACTCGCCGAAGAGTTTCTCGACTTCGTGCGCGGCGCCCACCTGCTGGGACACAACGTCGAGTTCGACCTCGGATTTCTGGATGCGGAGTTGCAGAAGGCCCGGAGAAAGGAACGGCTGGGAGAGATCTGCGACTCGACCTGCACGCTGAAGATGGCGCGGGCCCGCTTTCCGACCCAGCGCAACAACCTCGACGCGCTGAGCCTGCGCCTCGGCGTCGCGTCAAGCGAGCGGGGCTACCACGATGCCCTGGAGGACGCCCGCCTGACGGCCTTCGTGTGGCTTCGCATGACCATGGGGCAGGGCGAACTCAGCATGAGCGAAGAGGCGGGCGGGGGTGCGAAGCGGGCCATCGAACGGGAGGGTCTGGAGCTTGTCCGCTTTGAACCCGGCGCGGAAGACCTGGAGGCGCACGAGAAAATGTTGCGCAATATTGACGCCAGATCCGAACGGGGCGCCGCCTGGCTGAAGGAATTCGGGGAAACCTGATTTCAGTGAATTAGAATCCGGCTTTTTGCCGAACTGGAGAAAATCGTGGCGCAGTCAATTCGGTCCGCTTTCGCACAAAATTTTCTGGGTGATTCGCCCCGCTGGTACAAGCAGACGATCATCGCGTTCCTGATCGTCAACCCGATCCTGTGGTTCCTGCTGCCGGGCGGCGAGTTCATCGCGGGCTGGGTGCTGGTGCTGCAATTCATCTTCACGCTGGCGATGGCGCTGCGCTGCTATCCGCTGCAGCCCGGCGGACTGCTGGCGATTCAGGCGGTCCTGATGGGCATGACGTCGCCCGAGACGCTGTACACCAAGACGCTGGACAACTTCCCGGTCATCCTGCTGATGATCTTCATGGTGGCGGGCATCTTCTTCTTGAAGGAGATGCTGCTTTACGTCTTCACTCGCATTCTGCTCGGCGTGCGCTCCCGGCTGCTGCTTTCGCTGCTCTTCAGCGCCACCGCGGCGGTCCTGTCCGCCTACCTGGACGCGCTGACCGTGACGGCGGTCATCATCTCGGTGGCGATCGGCTTTTACCGTATCTACCACTCCGTTTCGTCGGGCCTCAAGGCGGGCGAGGTTGCCGAACGATTGACCGACGACTCGCAGGTTCCGGAGGAAAGGATGGCGGAACTGCGCCAGTTCCGGGCCTTCCTGCGCGGCCTGATGATGCACGCCGCCGTAGGCACCGCGCTGGGCGGCGTCACGACGCTGGTCGGCGAGCCGCAGAACCTTCTCCTGGCCAAGGAAGCGGGCCGCGCTTTCGGCGAGGCGGGATGGAATTTCGGCCAGTTCTTCCTGAACATGGCGCCGGTGACCCTGCCCGTGCTGGTGGTGGGGCTGCTCACCTGCGCGGCGCTGGAACTGATCGGCAAGTTCGGCTACGGAGTCAAGCTCAGCCCCGCGGTGCGCGAGGTCCTCGAGCGCTACGACCGCGAGGCGTCCGAGCGCCGCACGCCCCGCCAGAACGCCGCGCTGGTGGCGCAGGGCGGCGCGGCCGTCATTCTGATCGTCGCGCTGAGCCTGCATCAGCTTCACCATACCGAAGTGGGCCTGATCGGCCTGATGATCATTGTGCTCGCCACCGCGTTTTCCGGAGTCACGGAAGAGCATCGTCTCGGAAAGGCGTTTCAGGAGGCGCTTCCGTTTACCGCGCTGCTGGTAGTCTTCTTCGGTATCGTCGCGGTCATTTACGACCAGAAACTGTTCAAGCCGGTTACCGACCTGATTTTCACCCGCGACGGGACCGAGCAGCTGGCGATCATGTATCTGGCCAACGGGGTCCTGTCGCTGATCAGCGACAACGTGTTCGTGGCCACGGTCTATATCGCCGAGGTCAAGCAGGCGCTGTTCGATGGGCTGATCGACCGCCCGCAGTTCGAACTGCTGGTGGTGGCCATCAATACCGGCACCAACATTCCCAGCGTGGGCACGCCGAACGGCCAGGCGGCCTTCCTGTTCCTGCTGACGACCGCGCTGGCGCCGGCCATTCGCCTCAGCTACCTGCGCATGGTGCTGATGGCGCTGCCGTACACGATCACGATGACCGCTACGGGTCTGCTCGCCATCATCTACCTCCTGTAAGCGGGGTGCGCACATTTCCCGGGGCTCTGCTTCCTTGCCCGAATGGGACGTGCTGGCAAAGCACGCGGCCGAAGCGCGCGAATGGCGGCTGGATGAACTGCTGGATGCGCCGGGCCGGTTCGGCGATTTTTCCTTGCGCTGCGATGCTCCCCGCGGAGCGGCGCTGCTGCTTGATTTCAGCCGGCAAAGGTTAAGCGGCGAAACGCCCGGGCTTCTCAAGGCGCTGGCCGAGGCGCGTGGGCTGGATGCCGCGCGGGCGGCGCTGTTCGCGGGCGAGGTCGTCAACCCAAGCGAGAATCGCGCCGCGCTGCATCCGGATGCGCGTGCCGCGAACCCGGTGAATGCGCTGCTGACCGAGCAGCGGGAGCGAGTGGGCGCGTTCGCCCGGCGGTTCCGGGCCGGCGAGGTGCCGGGCGCCGGGAGCAGGCCGCTTACGCGGGTGGTCAATATCGGAATCGGGGGCTCGGACCTGGGCGTGCGGCTTCTGTGTTCGGCGCTGGGGGACGCTAACTCCCGACCGGTGGATTTCGTGGCGGAGATGGACGGCGTCGAGCTCGAGCGGGCGCTGTCGCGGAGCGACCCCGCGGAGACGCTGTTCGTGTTGTGCTCGAAGAGCTTCTCGACCGCGGAAACACTCGCCAATGCGTATTCGGCAAGGCACTGGCTCACGGCGGCGCTCGGCGAAGACGCCCCGGCGCGCCATATCGCCGCTGTTTCCGCCAACGCCGAAGCCATGGCCGCCTGGGGCATCGCACCCGACATGGCGTTTCTGATGCCGGATGCGGTAGGCGGACGCTATTCCATCTGGTCGGCCGCCGGCCTGAGCGCCTGGCTGTCGCTCGGTTCCGCCTGCATGAACGAGTTTCTTGACGGCGGTCGCTGGATGGATCGCCATTTTCTTGAAGCCCCCCTCGAAGCCGGCATGCCGGTGCTGTTGGGCCTTCTCGCGTTCTGGAACCAGTCCCTGCTGGAGCACTCGACCCAACTCCTGCTCCCGTACGACACGCGTCTGAAGTGGCTGCCGGCCTATCTGCAGCAACTGGAAATGGAGAGCCTCGGCAAGAGCGTCGACGCGCACGGCCTTCCGCTCAAGGGCAAGGGCGTGGCGGCCTTGCTGGGGGTAACCGGTTCGAGCGCGCAACACTCGATCATGCAATGGGCGCAGCAGGGCGCGCGCGCTTCAAGCGCCGACTTCATCGCCGTGCGGGACGGCGGCGGAGCTTATCCGCGAATGCACTCGGAAGCGCTGCGCCAGATGCTGGCGCAAGCCGAGGCCCTGGCGCGCGGCCTGCCGCAGAGCGCGATCGCCTCCGATCCGTTGGCGTCGCACAAGGCCCTGCCCGGCGGCCGTCCCTCGAACCTATTGCTGCTCGAAAGGCTCGATCCATGGCACCTTGGCGCATTGATCGCGCTGTACGAACACAAGGTTTTCGTGCAGGCAACGCTGCTGGGCGTAAACCCGTTCGACCAGTGGGGCGTGGAACACGCCAAGCGCCTCGCCGCCGATCCACTGTCGCAGCCGCCCCTGGCGAAACTTCTCGACGACTGAGTCCGGATGGTTGCAATCGAGACGTACGCGCCCTGCCTAAAATAGCAAAGTCATGAAGATCACAGTTCACGGTTGCGGTTACGTCGGCCTTGTGACCGGCGCCTGCCTCGCCGAGACCGGCGTGAGCGTGATTTGCCTCGACATCGACAGCACCGCCGTCGAGCGCCTCCAAAGAGGCGATCTGCACATCCACGAGCCGGGACTCGATGACCTGGTGCGCAGAAACCTCGACTCCGGCCGGCTCATGTTCAGCGCCGAGGTCCGCGAAGGCGTGGAACACGGCGAGGTGCAGTTCATAGCGGTAAGCACGCCGCCGTGCGGCAACGGCGAAGCGGATCTCAGGCAGGTGTATGCCGTTGCCGAGTCGATCGCCGCCCATATGCCCGGCTATCGCCTGGTGGCCTGCAAGTCGACCGTGCCGGTCGGGACTTGCGCGGAGGTGGACAGGCGCATCGCCGCTGCTTTGGCCGAGCGCGGGACGAACCACGAATATGACGTGGTGTCGAACCCGGAGTTCCTGAAGGGCGGGGCGGCCGTTTCGGACTTCATGCACCCTGAGCGCATCCTCGTGGGCACCGAAAGCCAACGCGCAATCGAAATCCTGAGCGCCTTGTACGCGCCGTTTCAACGCCAGCGTGACCGCCTGCTGGTGATGGATCGCGAATCGGCCGAACTGACCAAGTACGCGGCCAACGCCATGCTCGCCACGCGGATCAGCTTCATCAACGAACTGGCCGGCCTGGCGGAACTGGTAGGCGCCGACATCGAGCAGGTGCGCGCCGGGGTGGGGGCGGACAAGCGCATCGGCTACAACTACCTCTACGCCGGTAGCGGCTACGGCGGTTCATGCCTGCCCAAGGACACCGCGGCGCTGGCCCGCACCGCGCGTGAGAACGGCTACCGCACGGAGATCGTCGAAGCGGTAACGCGCGTCAACGAGCGCCAGAAATCGCTGCTGGGACAGAAGATTCAGGCTCATTTCGGCGACACTCTGGCCGGCCGCCTGATCGCGCTTTGGGGCCTGTCCTTCAAGCCGGGCACCGACGACATGCGTGAGGCGCCCAGTCTGGCGCTGATCGAATTCCTGCTTTCCCAGGGTGCGCGCGTGCGCGCATATGACCCGGTGGCGGTCGAGCGCTGCAATTCGCTGCTGGGCGAGCGCGACGGGCTGAAGTATGCGCCAAGTGCGGGGGAAGCGGTTCGGGGAGCGGACGCGCTGGCCATCGTGACCGAATGGCCGCAGTTCCGTTCGCCGGACTTCGACAGGCTCCGGGAACGACTCCGCCAGCCGGTGATTTTTGACGGGCGCAACCTGTATTCGCCGGACGTGATGAAGGACAAGGGCTTCCGCTACTTCGGCATCGGCCGCGGCGAGCGCATCGCCCGGGACAACGGCTCCGGCGTGCATCCGGTGGGCGAGGAAGTGTTTCGTCCCTGGGGCAGTTTCGAAGGGCTGGGGCAGGGCGATGGCTACCAGGTCAAGCGGCTGCGTGTCCTGCCCGGCGAGACGCTGTCGCTGCAGCGCCATCGCCGCCGGGAAGAGCACTGGGTGGTCGTCAGCGGCGCGCCGGTGGCCGAACGCGACGGCGAGAGCCATTCCCTGAAGATCGGCGACCACATTCTGATCCCGCTGGGCGCCGTGCACCGGATCCACAATCCCGGCAAAGAACCCGCGGAACTGGTGGAAGTGCAGTTGGGCGACTACCTGGGCGAGGACGACATCGAGCGTTTCGAAGACGTCTACGGCCGCGCCTGATGGGACTTCAGCCGCCGTTCAAGGCGTACGACGTCCGGGGCCGGGTCCCGGAGGAGTTCAACGCCGATCTCGCCTGCCGCATTGGCGCCGCGCTCGTGCGTTTTACCGACGCGAAGGAAGTAGTGCTGGGACGCGACGCCCGCCTCTCCAGCCCCGATATCGCCGACGCCGTGGCCGAAGGCGTGACCCGCGCGGGCGCCGACGTGGCCGACCTGGGCCTGTGCGGCACCGAGCAGGTGTATTTCGCGACCGGGCGGCTCGGCTGCGGGGCGGGCGTCATGGTGACCGCCAGCCACAACCCCGCCGACTACAACGGGCTGAAGCTCGTGCGCGAAGATGCGCGTCCCATCAGCGCCGACACCGGGCTGTCCGAGATTGCCCGCCTTGCGGAGTCGCCGCTGCCGCGCGGCGCCCGCGGCCGGAGGCGCCGCGCGAAGGTGCTTGGCGCCTGGCGCCGCCGCGTCCTTGGGTTCGTGGAAGACCTGCCGATGAGCCCGCTGAAGGTCGTCGTCAACTCCGGAAACGGCGCCGCCGGACCCAGCGTGAACAAGCTTTCGAAGCACCTGCCGCTGGAGATCGTTCATTTGCTGGCCGAACCGGACGGCAATTTCCCGAACGGCGTGCCCAATCCGCTGCTCGATAGCACCCGCAATGCCACGGCCGACTCGGTGCTCGCCAGCAAAGCTGATTTCGGCGTAGCGTTCGACGGCGATTTCGACCGCTGCGCGTTCTTTGACGAGCGCGGCGAATTCGTCGATCCCTACTACACGGTCGGTATGTTTGCATCCGCCCTCTTGCCTGTCCGGCCAGCCGACGACCGGCGGGTGGTCCACGATCCCACGCTGGTCTGGGATACTGAAGAACAGGTGCGCTCCGCCGGAGGCCGGCCGATCCGAAACCGGGCGGGACACTCCTACATCAAGCAGCGGATGCGCGATGAGGACGCCGTCTACGGAGGCGAAAGCAGCGCGCACCACTATTTTCGAGAGTTCCTCTACTGCGACTCCGGCATGATCCCCTGGGTCCTGATGGCCGGCATCCTTACCGCGCAGGGCGGAGGCTTGGCCGAACGCACCGCCGAGCACCGCCGGCGCTATCCGACCAGCGGCGAAATCAACCTGCCAGTCGACGGTGACTCCGCGCCGCTGATGCAGCGCCTTTCCGAAACTTACTCGGCGCAAGGCGCCCTGGTGGACCACATCGACGGCCTTTCCGTCGATTTCCCTGACTGGCGCTTCAACCTGAGGCCCTCCAATACCGAGCCGCTGCTGCGCCTGAACCTCGAAACCCGCGCCGACCCTCAACTCCTGGCCGAAAAGACCGCCGAACTGACGACCAGGGTCAAATGATGTCTGCTGCGCCCCCTGGTTGGCCCATTTCGGTGCCGCCGGACAGTTGGCGACTCGCCTCCCACGCCAGCATGCAGCGTTTCCGCGTGACGCCCCCGGCGTAGTTCCCCGTAATCCCTCCCGCGCGAATCACGCGGTGGCACGGGATGAGGAAGGCGATCGGGTTTTTGCCCACCGCGCTCCCCGTCGCCCGAGCCGCCCGCGCGCTGCCGACCTCTGCGGCCAGATGGCCGTAAGTGACGACCTGTCCGGGGGGTACGCGCAGCAGGGCGCGCCAGACGGCCAGTTGGAAGTTGGTCCCGCGCACATGTATGGTCAGCGGGCGGCTCTCGGCTTCGAAGGGCGCCGCGAAGATGGACCGCGCCAGCGCCGTTGCCATCAATTCGTCGCCTTCGAACGACGCCCGCCCCCAGGTGCGGCGGAGAGCTTCTTTCTCGGCGGAAACATCCCCGTCGGCCACAAACCCAACCCGGCAGACGCCGCGCCCGGTCCAGGCGACGAACACAGGCCCGAAAGGTGATTCTCCAGTGCCGAAGCGAATCGTCAGCCCCGCACCCCTGCTCCGGTACTCTCCCGGCGTAACGGCTTCCACGGTTACGAAGTGATCGTGGAGTCTGCCCGGGCCGGTGAGCCCGCTCCCATGGGCTGCCGCGAGCACTGACTCGGAGTTGTCGAGCAGCTTCTTCGCGTGCTGAACGGTAAGAAACTCAAGAAAGCGCTTTGGTGTGACGCCGGCCCAGCGCGAGAACAGCCGATGCAGATGGCTTTGGCTCAGACCGATATGCGCCGCCAGGTCCGCGAGTTCCGGCTGGCGCCTGCGATGCCTGGCCAGATAGCGAATGGCGGCCTCGATTCGGTCGTAGTCGGTCGTGTTCATGCGGAACTCCAGGAAACGGTCATCGATGCGGAACCATCTGCAACTTAATTTCTCCTGATCCCGAAATCGACCCGATCCTTGCTAAAGAAGGCTCAATACCCGTATTTTTGCTCGGATTTGTCCGGTGATCGCGGTCTATACTTCGCCCGTGGCCAATCCGGCGTTCGACACCCTGCAAGCTGCGGAATCCTTTCAGCAGGCTGGCATGCCTGCCGATCAAGCCAAGGCGGTAGCGCGCGCGATCCGGCAGCGCGGTGAAGAGCAGGTAACCAACTCAGGCCTGGCGGTTGCCTTGGCGCAACTTGAAACCCGCCTGACCAACCGCCTCTACATTTCCCTCGGTGTCCTCTTCGCTGCGCTCGTCGCCGTGGGCTTCTTCACCTGATATCGAGATACGTTTACTGGTGGGCGATGCTGGGATTGAACCAGCGACCTCTGCCGTGTGAAGGCAGCGCTCTCCCCCTGAGCTAATCGCCCGTGGGCGGGTATTATTGACCGCCGCCTGCGCGGCCCGCAAGTAGCGCCGAAATTCCGACCTTACGCCGATGTCCGTTCGTACCCGTTTTGCGCCCAGCCCCACCGGGGTGTTGCACCTGGGCGGTCTTCGTACGGCACTCTACAACTGGCTGTACGCCAGGCGCCATGGGGGCGAGTTCCTGCTCAGGATCGAGGACACCGACCGCCAGCGCTCATCGCCGGAGCACATACGGGCGCTGGTAGAGGCGCTCCAGCGCTTCGGGCTGGATCCGGACGAAGAACCGCTGCTGCAGTCGTCGCGCGTCGAGCGGCATCGCGAAGTGGCCCATCAGTTGCTTGAGTCGGGTTTCGCCTACCACTGCTACTGCACCCCGGACGAGCTGGCCGCCATGCGCGAGGAGCAGCGTGCGCGGGGCGAGGTTCCTCGCTACGATGGGCGATGGCGCGACAACACGGGGCCACCTCCCGCCGGGGTCAAGCCGGTCATTCGCTTTCGCCGCCCCGATACGGAAGAGGTCGTCGTCAGGGATTGGCTGCATGGGGACGTGCGCTATCTCGATTCGCAGCTTGACGACCTGGTGCTGTTGCGGGCCGACGGATCGCCCACCTACCACTTGAGCTGCGTGGTCGATGACGAAGACATGGGCGTGCGGCAGGTCATTCGCGGCGATGACCATCTGAACAATACGCCCCGGCAATTGCAGCTCATTCAGGCGCTGGGCTGGACCGCGCCGGAGTATTGCCATCTGCCGCTGCTGCTGGCGCCGGACGGCAGGAAACTCTCCAAGCGCGATGAAGCCACGGACGCGCTGCACTACCTGCGCGCCGGCTACCTGCCGGATGCCGTGCTCAACTACCTGGCCCGGCTCGGCTGGTCGCACGGCGACCGGGAAGTGTTCACGATCGAGGAGCTGATTTCCCGTTTCGGAAGGGACGGGCTGGGCGCCTCGGCCTCGCGGCTGGACCCGGACAAGCTGATCTGGATCAACCAGCAGCATATGAAGACGGCGGCGGTGGAAGTTCTGTGCGAAAGTCTTGAGTCGCAGCTCGAGAGCATCGGCCTGAATCCGGAGGACGGCCCGCCATTGGAAGAAGTGGCGGAAGCATGGCGCGAGCGCGCGGAAACGTTGGCCGGGGTGGCGGAAGCGGCCCGATGGGCGTTCAGCCATGAGATCGAATTGGACGAAAAGGCGGCCAGGAAAGTCCTGCGACCGGTGGTGCGCGAACCGCTGGCGGCGGTGCGCGCGGCGCTGGCCGCGCTGGCGGAATGGACCGCCGCGGACATCCATGCCTGCATTGCCGAAACGGCCGAATCGCTGGGCATCGGCTTCGGGAAACTGGGCCAGCCCTTGCGGGTGGCGGTTACCGGTGGTGGAGTTTCGCCGCCGATCGATACCACGCTCTATCTCGCCGGGCGTGCCAGGACGCTGGAGAGGCTCGACGTGGCGCTCGGCTATATCGACGCTCGCATCGCCGCTGCCGAGTCGGCCGCGCAGGGCTGAGGTCCCGGCGGACTCATCATGCTCGACTGCCTGGAGCGGGTCACGGGCCCGGAACCGTTGTATTCCGTAATCTGGTTGCACGGCCTGGGCGCGGACGCCGGCGATTTCTGGCCGATCGTGCCGGAGCTCGGTCTTCCGACATCGCCCGCATGGCGGTTCGTGTTCCCGAATGCGCCGGTTCGGCCCGTCACGATCAATGGCGGCATGCCGATGCGGGCCTGGTTCGACTTCTTTTCGCGCGACAGCATTTCCCCCATGGATACCGACGGCATAGCCGCGAGTTGCCGCGCGCTGGAGGAACTGATCGAGAGGGAGGAGCAGCGCGGTATCGCCCGCAACAGGATCATGCTGGCCGGTTTTTCCCAGGGCGGGGCGATCGCGTTGCGCACCGCCCTGCTGTCGGACAGGCCTGTTGCCGGCATCGTGGCCCTTTCCACGTTCCTGCCGCCCTTGGAACCGCTGGAGCCGAGCGCCTCGGCAAAAGGCCTGCCGTGCCTGGCGGCGCACGGCCGCTACGACGAAGTGCTCCCCTTGCGCCTCGGTCTGGATTCGAGGGCAAGACTGGAAGCCGCGGGTTGCCAAGTGGAGTGGCGCGAGTACGAAATGGGACACCAGGTATGCGGGCCGGAACTCGCCGACATCTCGGTGTTCATGCAGAAAGTGTCCGGCGCCATGACGGGGACCGGCTGAAATAAAACTGACTTATTCGGGCGCGTACGCCCGGTATCATTGACGCCCGCGGGGTCGGCCGGGCCGGCCCGTCGCGGCATCAGCGTTTGGCGTTTTCACTTACCGAAATCTACATGGTGGCCGGCTTTCTGCTGGCCGCCTACGCGGTTGTCGCCAACGACTCGA
>JAPPHC010000053.1 GCA_028821145.1 Gammaproteobacteria bacterium
CCACGCTGGGAGGCTCGTCGTAGGAGCGGCGGCTGCCGTCGGGAAGCGTTATTTCGGGCATCCGGCGATTGTACGCCGGTGCGCGCTTGTCAGGTGATCGTCGGCCCGCGAAGCAACCGTACAGAGATGCGCCGGCGCAGCTCGTTCCTTTGGCTGCGCCGGCGCTCGCTCGGGCCCCTGCGTCATGGGGCCCCGGATCCCCCGCCGCTTCAGGGGGGAGGGAGGGGTCTATCTATTCGTCGGCGGCGGGGTTTTCGGATTGTTTGTGACGTTGCCGCATCATGCGCCGGGCCATTTCCCTTCTGCGCTCCATGCCGCGGCTCCAGCCTCTTCGCTCGGCGCCGCGGCGCATGATCGCGCGCTTTTTCATGCCCTCGCGCATCTCGGAGAGCTGAGCGTTCTGTTCCTCGGTCAGCACGGCGGACAGCCGTTCACGGGTCGCCTCGTTGATCGACCGGGTCTGCTGCCACCGGGCCCGTCGTTGCTCAATGGCGGCCTTGCGCTCTTCCCTGGCCTGCTCCCTGAGGGCCTCGCGCTGCTCCTGCGCCTCGGCATAGATCTCGTTCACCTGCGCCTTCTGCTCGTCGTTCAGCTCCAGCTTCTCGCCGAGCCAGTCAGCCCGCTGCGCGGCGGGGTCGTGGGCCTGGGCGGCGGTGGCGCCGAGCGCCAGGAACACTGCGGCGGACGTGGTCAGAATCTTCCTCATCGGTCTGTCTCCCTTCTTCAGGTCATGGGCGTAACGGCCCGTCTCGCTCTATGGATGCGGCAAACCGCAAGACGGTTGCGTTTCAGTCTGACAAAGGCCCTGGCCGGTCTTCCGCGCTGCGGCGCCGTTCCACCGTTTCGAGGTAGTCCGGCCCTTCGTCGAACTCGGGCGAGACGTCGAAAAGGGGGGTTCTGGCCCGGGCGTGGGCGATGTAATCCTCGCCCAAGTCTTCCAGTGCGAACACCTTGGTGCTCTCGAAGTGCCAGACCATGTAGCCCTCCACGTCGGCCATGTCGAGCCAGTGGCTGAAGCCGCCGACGAACCAGCCGGCGCGCACGGCCGGAGACTGGACGGCGCTGTCGTCCAGCGCCACCTCGGCCGGAGCGAAGTAGGTGTGGGTTTCGTAAATGGGCTGTGGCGCAACCGGCGCGAACTTCTCGATTTCGAACAGACGGATCGAACCGTTGTCCACCCGCCAGTCCAGGTCCAGCGGCTTGTCGTCGTACATTTCGGGAAATCGCGCCCTGCTGTTCTGAAAGTAGCTGCCCCTGGGCGTAAACACCTCGCCGTCCTGGCGCCGCTGCAGGGCCGGCTCAAGGCGGACCGTCCGGCCTGTGAGCGGATTTTCGAACGAGTCGATGAATGCGCCGGTGTCCGGGTCGATGAAGAAATTGATCGACGACGGGTAGCGCCGCCAGGTCCCCTGCCCGTCGGGCCGCCACCAGGACCTCTCGCCGCCGCGGTTTTCGAGCAGCGGCGTCACGCCGTCCGCGGTCAGGGCGAATATACGGCTGGCCCCCTGCCAGAAACTCTCCCCTTCATCGAGGCGTCCCACGATGCGCACCCTGGCGGCGTTCTGTTCGACCGGGTCCGTCGGTAACTCCGGCGCATGTTCGCCGGCACTGGTCTCCCTCCAGGGCAGAACCGCGGGCCCCAGGCCCATCGCGGCGATCAACGCCGTCGCATCCCGTCGTGAAACCATGGTTCAGGACCCCGTCTCAGTGATGTCCAGGCTCACCGTTTCGAAGATCGAGCCGTAGGCCGCGCCGAAAACGAGATCCATGCGCAGCAGGATGCGGTCCTCCTTCGTCAGCCACACCTTCGTGCCGCTGACCATCTCGAACTTGTCCGCCCGGAAGGTCTTGCCGTCGGCGATCGTGATCTCCTCTTCGCCGAGATATGTGTACTGTGACAGGGCGATCACGCCGACCATCGTCCCATGCAGGGTGCCGCCCATCCAGTAGATGCCGTGAGGCTGCTTGCCGGGCGCGTCGAAGTCGTAGTGGAGGAAATGAAGCCCGTCGGCCGAGGCCGGACCGACGCCGATGGAGTCCAGCCGGGCGAGCGCATTCACTTCTTCGCGGATCATGCCTTCGCCGGCCCGCTCGAACTGGAGGTCTGAGGCCGCCACGTCCACGCTGTCTTCCCGCTTCACCACATAGGCCGAACCGATCACGCCGTCCTGGGTCCAGGTGTTGAGATAAGCCTCCCTCGTGTCGCCCTTCGGATCGATCCAGACCATGGCGTGGCGCGCCTGGCCGAAGCGCATGTTGTCGGACACCACGTGCATATAGCGGCTGCCGTCCGCTTGGAAATACAGGGTCCAGTATTCGGTGGCGCAGCGGGCGTTGTCCCTGGACGGCTCCCGGCATTCGGTGGTGCCCCGGGCAATCTTGACGATGCCCGGCGAGCGGTCCTGGGGCTCGATGATTTCCACCTGGGCCGTTGCGTAAACGGGCGCCGCAAGAAGTGCAATGAAAACAAGTCCGCTTGAGAATTGAATGCGCATGGACAGGGTTTCCTCCTGAGGTAGAACTGGCGGCGCAAGCCGCCCGTTATGCGGGAGCGGGGGTGAGGGCGAGGACGCGCAGGGGGCTGCCGGAACCTTCTTCCAGCTTGAGCGGGGCCGTGAAGAGGACCGCGCCCGTGGGCGGCAGCCGGTCCAGGTTGTTCAGGCATTGCAGGCCGTACTTGCCGGCGCCGTGCATGTAGTAGTGGCACGGGTACGGCGGGTTCAGCCGCTGCGCCTGACCGCTGTCGGTGCCGATGGTCTCGGTGCCGAAACCCAGCACGTCGCGCTTGTCGACCAGAAAGCGGACGCAATCCACGTCCGGCCCGGGCGTGTGCTGGCCGATCTCGTCGAAATTCTGAAACGCCACCGGATCGTTCACGCGGCGCGCCCAGCCGGTGTGCATCAACACCCAGGCGCCCGCGGGGATCCGGCCGTGCTCGGCCTCCCATTCCTCCAGCCGCTCGCGGGTCAGCAGGAAGTCGGCGTCGCGCTCGGCGTCCTCGGTACAGTCGATTACGCAGGCCGGTGCGATCATGTGCTCGGGCGGAATCGTATCGACCGAGTTGTTGGGCAGCTCGCGCCCGGAAACCCAGTGGATCGGCGCATCGAAGTGCGTTCCGGTGTGCTCGCAAAGCGTGAAGTTGTTCCAGTACCAGGCGGGGCCGCGGCCATCGTAGCGGGAAATCTCCTCACTCCGGTACGGCAGCGCCTGGCCCATTTCCGGCGGAAGGCTGAGCTGGGGGAAGGACGGGCCCAGCGTGTGCGTCAGGTCGATGACCTTGAGCTTGTCCGCGGCGATGCCCGCCAACAGATCCTGCAGCAGGTCGGTCACAGCGTCAGTGAACCGACGGAGGTGCCGCCGCAAACGTAGAGCGTCTGCCCGGTCACGAAGCCGTTGCCGCGGTCCAGGAAGAACAGGGCCGCCCGGGCCACGTCCTCGGGACGGCCCAGGCGCCCGATCGGAATCGAGGAAGCCAGTTGCCCGGCGCGGTCGCTTCCGGGACGAACGACGTCGTCGAACATCTCGGTCTCGGCGATCGGGCCCGGCAGGATGACGTTGGCGGTCACCTTCAGCGGCGCCAGTTCCAGCGCCCAGGTGCGCGCCAGGCCGAGCATGCCGGCCTTGGTGGACGCGTAAGCGGTGCGTTTGGCCAGTCCCACGACCGCGCGGCTGGACATCAGCACGATGCGTCCCCAGCCGGCCTCGCGCATGCAGTCGAGACTGGCCTGCACCATCGCCACCGCGGCGCCCATGTGCAGGCGCGCCAGCGAGTCCATGTCGTCCTGCGTGACTTCCGGCAGCGGCCGCTCGCGAATCACGCCCGCGTTGTGCACCAGCCTGTTTGCCGGAACGCTCCCCGCCGCTTCCTCGAACGCCTGCCGGGTCGCTTCCGGATCGGAGAGGTCGACGGCAATGGATTTCACCGCGGCGGAATCCGTCGCCGCGGGCCGGCGCGAGAAGCAGATCACCTCGCTGCCCTGCTCCACCAGCATTTCCACCAGACAGGCGCCGATGCCCGAACTGGCGCCCGTCAGCCACACCCGGTTCCCGCTCATGCGGTCCGCGACTCCAGCGCCAGTTCGCGCTCAAGCACCTTGGGGTTGTCCTTCCATCGCCCCAGCCATTCCCTGGCCACGTCCCCGGGAAACAGGTCCTCGACGCCGTCGCGCAGTCCCCGAACGATGTCCCGGGCCAGCCGTTCCGGCGCCAGTTTGGGCGGCGGCAGGGGCTGGTTCCATTCCTCGTCGATGGGGCCGGGGAACACGTTCACGACCCGGATTCCCGCATCCTGCATCTCCGCGCGCAGGCATTGCGACAGCGACAGCGCCGCGGCCTTCGAAGCCGAATACGTGCCCTGCGGCGGATAGTTGCTCAGCGCGTAAACGCTCAGCACGTTCACCCAGGCCGTGGCCGACGCGCCGCCGTCGGCGCCGCGGGCGCGCATTGCCGGGCCGAAAGCCTGGGCCAGGCGCAACAGACCCAGGTAGTTGACTTCCATCTCCCGCCGGGCCAGTTCCGCCCCGCCGCTGTCCGCGATGCCCTGGGTGCGGTGCACCTCGGCATTGTTGATGAGAATGTCCACCCTCCCGCCGATCTCCGCGCCGATGCGTTTGACCCCGCGCTCATCGGTCAGATCCAGCGGCACTACAGTCACCTGCGGCAGCTTTTCGACGGCATCCTGGCCCTCGTATTTCTTCCACGGCTCGGCCTGCCCCACCCAGATGACGGACGCGCCGGCCGCAGCGAGCTCCCGGACCAGCGCCTGGCCGACCCGGCTCTTGCCGTCGGTCACCAGCACCTTGCGGTGTTCGGGGTCGCAGGAGAATTCCCCGTGACGTGGATCCGTGCTCATGTCTCCCAGTTCATCCGCGGGGAGCGCCACCAGCACGCCTCGGCCCGCCTTGTCCAGTTTAGCCGTAACGCGCACGGCGGCGGGCGGCGGCGGGCAATCGCGGTGCAGGTGCGCCACGACCACCGGACCCTCCTCGAGCCGGGTCAATCCCAGTCTCCAGGGCAGGCGTTCGCGATAGAAAGGATCGTTGCTGTGATGCAGGGTCGTGTGCGCCAGCAGCTCGCCGCGCCCCGACATCGGCGTCCAGAGCAACTCCTCGGAAAGACAGCCTCGGCAACTGTCCACCGGCGGGTACTGCACCCGGCCGCAGGACTCGCAGCGCTGCAGCGCAAACCGCCCCTCCGCCGCCTGCGCCGTCAGTCCCAGCGCCGTGCGGCTGCGCGGCATCGGCGGCGTCAGCGGCTGCCGCGTGCGCAGGATGGGGTTCTTGAGGCGGGGCCTGGCGCGCATGGCTCAGGGGCGGGCAAGGACGGCGGCGGCGCTGCACAGGCCGCGGTCGTAGTTGATCATGCCGAAACCGGAGACGGCGCCGTGCGTGGCGTCGGCAACCTGCCGGCCGAGCGGGCGGCGAAGGAGCTGGCGCATCGCCTCCACCAGCCCAAGGAAGCCGCCGGCGGCGCCCGCCTGGCCCATCGAGAGCTGGCCGCCGCAGGTGTTCAGCGGACAGTCGCCGTCATACGCGAACTCATGCTCGCGAACGAATGCCGCGCCTTCGCCGGACGGGCAGAAGCCCAGTTCCTCGATCTGCATCAGCGTGATCACCGGATAGTCGTCGTAAGCCTGGAAGAAATCCATGTTGCCCGGGCCCACGCCCGACTGCCCCCAAAGTTCGTCGCGGTCCAGCGCCCAGCCCCCGCGCATCTGCACCGGGTCGTCGGGAAAGGCGTTGTGCCGTTCGATCGCGCCGAGCAGCCGCACGGAGTCCAGACCCAGGGACTCGGCGCGCTCCGCCGTCATGACAAGGTAGCCGTCCGCCCCGGCGCAGGGCATGACGCAGTCGAACAGGTGCAGCGGCTCCGCTATGACCCGCGCGCCGAGGTATTGGTCAAGATCGAGCGGCTTGCGCAGCAATGCATGAGGGTTGTCCATGGCATTGCGCCGCTGGGCCACGCACAACTTGCCGAAGTCCTCCCGCTCCACGCCGAATTGCCGCATCCACCAGTCGGTGATGAAGGCGAAGCTGGCGTTGGGGCCGCCCGATCCGTACGGATAGACGGCGTCCTGGGCGAAGCGGCTGAAAGTGGAAAGCGTGCGCCGGAACGTGTCCACGTGATTGGTGTCGCCGGCGATGCAGGCGACGATCTCCGCGTCGCCCGCCTGCACAGCGCGGGCCGCCCGCCGGAGGCAGACGACGCCGGAGGCGCCGCCCATCGGTACATGGTCCAGCCAGCGCAGCGACATCCCCAGGTGCTGCGTCAGGCCAACCGCGGTGTCCGGGCCGAGCGTGAAGCTGGATATGCCCAGGCCGTCGATGTCGTCCTTTTGCAGCCCGGTGTCCTTCAGCAGCGCCGCCAGCGCCCGCGCTATCCACCAGTGCGCGTCGTGCGTGGAATAGCGCCGGTACGGAACCGTCACCGGCGCGGCCAGAGCGACGCCCTCGTAGCCGTGCCGGGTCATGCCGCCCTCGACGGGACGGGCCGTTTCAGCTTGCGCATGTCCACGCAGTCGGCGCGGTCCAGCAGTTCCGCGGCCAGTGATTTCAGCGCCGCCCGGTCGAGCTTCTCCGTTGTAGTGTGGGGCAAGGCGTCCACGAACGCGACGTAGCCGGGCGCCTTGAAGTAGGCAAGCCGCTCAAGACAGTAGCGCACCAGGTCTTCCGCCGCCGACTGCGCATCGCCGGAGTCCACGCTCCCGCCCTTTGGCCTGATGCAGGCGAACACCTCGTCCCCGCGAATCTCGTCGGGCGCTGCAACGACGCCCGCTTCGGCGACGGCATCATGCTCGGCCAGCACCCCTTCGA
This sequence comes from Gammaproteobacteria bacterium, assembly GCA_028821145.1. Classification (GTDB taxonomy): domain Bacteria; phylum Pseudomonadota; class Gammaproteobacteria; order Steroidobacterales; family Foliamicaceae; genus Foliamicus. Next base: position 6,813 of record JAPPHC010000053.1, read on the forward strand.
CCTCCACGGCGGCTATGTTCTCGCCGCTGCGCCGGATCATGTTGCTCTTGCGGTCGACGAAGTGCATGTCGCCGTCGGCGTCGCGCGCAACGACATCGCCGGTATGGAACCATCCGCCCGCCCAGGCGGCATCGGTGGCCGCGGCGTCCCTGAAATAACCGGAGAAAAAGCCGAGCCGCGGATCGCCGCCTGCGTGGCGCACCCACAACTCGCCCGGCTGATCCGGGCCCACGTCGTTTGCCCGGTCATCGACGATGCGCACGTCCACCGCCGGCAAGGGGCGTCCGAAGCAGGCCGTGCCGCGCTTGCGCGGTTCGCGGTTGGCGATCATCGCGGCGCTCGCGCCGGTCTCGGTCATCGCCCAGGCCTCCACCAGCGGGAACCCGAAGCGCTCCTCGAACGGCACGTGCTGGCGGCTGCCCACGCCGGCGCCAAACCCGAAGCGCACGCGGTGACGGCGCTCGGCCGGGTCCTCCTCCAGTTTGAGCAGGATCGCCGGCATCACGCCCAGGTAATGGACGATGGTCGCGCCGGATTCCCTGACTTCCCGCCACCAGGTACGCGGGTGAAACCGGTCCAGCGGCACGATGCAGCCGCCGTTGACCAGCATGACCATCGTCGAGCAGGCCATCGCGTTCATGTGGTGCATAGGCAGCGGCGTGATCAGGCAATCTCCATCTCCGTCCAGCGCGCACAAGCCGCCCAGCGCCGTATACCAGTCCCCGATCATCGTGAAATAGCGGTTGCTGAGCATGCAGCCCTTGGGCTTGCCGGTCGTGCCCGACGTATACAGAAGCGCGCATTCCCTATCGGCGGCATCCGCGGGCTGCCGGCCGGACCCGGACTGCGACCGCAATTGCGGAAGGTCTTCGCCAGGCGTGCGCACCGGCACATCCAGCCCTTCCGCCTGCACCACCTCCCGCAGTTCGTCCACCCGCTCCGGCAACGCGATCACGAGCCGTGCTTCGCTGTGCGCGAGCGCGTAGCCCAGCTCGGCCGACCGCCAGGCCGGGTTCAGCGGTGCGGCCGAAATCCCCAGCGCGTTCAGCGCCAGCCAGTGCAGGAACATCTCCGGGCGGTTCTCCAGCAGCAGCGCGACGCGTTGCGGACCGCCGTCGGCTATTCCGGAGAATTCGCCGATCAGCGCCTGCGTGCGTTCCCAGGCTTCGGCATAACTCAGGTCGCCCGCCTCGATGCCCGTCCGCTCTGCAGTGTCCCGCGTAATGCGAAGAAACGGCTTCTCGGCGTGCCGCCGCGCCGCGTCCTCCAGCACGCGCGCCACGGTGCCCGGGGCTGCGACACTCACAGGAAAAGCTGTATGGAAGGCAGCGCCGCGTCGCGGTTCAGCAATTCGATGCGCTTGACCGCGATCTTCAGACCGCCGTCCTCAAGGCGAAGATCGTGGTGCGCCACGCCCCCCAGCACGAACTGCTCGTCCAGCCTCGTCTCAAGATAGACGAACGGCGTGCGCATCGCATATTCGCCCGCATCCTCGTCCCGCCCGACGAGTTCGGGGCGCTGCAGCACATGCTGGCAAAAGCTCGGCTGCTGCTGCGAATGCGACAGCGGATTCTTCAGCCGCTCGATGCGCACCTTCAGCAGAAACCTGTCCTCGCAGAACAGCGAGGTGTGGCTGTGCGGGTCCGTCTGCCCGCGCACCAGCGGCATCCAGTACAGCGCGTCCTCCGTGAACAGCTCGTACCACTCGTCCAGCCGCTTCTCATCAATCAGCCGCGCCTCGCGATAAACGAACCGCGCCAACTCCCCCTTCCCCGGCCCCTTCGTCACGCGCCGGCCTCGCCGCGGGGAAGCATGTACTTGAGCCAGGCGCGGAACTGGCCGCGCATCGAAACTTCGCTGGTGCCGTTATAAACGCCCGCGATGCCGTCCCGCTCGGCGGGATCGTAGTTCCGATGCAGGCTCACCCAATCGTTGCCCTGTGCGTGCAGCCCCTGCTGGATCTCGCTATAGCAGTGCAGGTCGTCGTGCCCCACTACCGAGGTAGGCGCGTTGATCAGCCGCGAATACGTCATCGTGCGTTTGAGCAGTTCATCCGGGGCGCCGGCCAGGTGGAACGTCCAGCTTTCCAGCACCGTCCTGTCGGCCGCCAGCGGACGCGCGACGCGGATCGCCTGGATCGCGCCCTTGATCGTGAGGCTGGGGAAATAGACCGTGTTGTGGCGGTTCTCGCCGAGAATCGCGTGGGCGCGTTTCTCGCCGTAGGCTTCGATCATCCGCCGCTCGTACTCCGGCTCCGACGAGTACTTCGAGTGAATGGAAAACTTCACGCCGGTATAGGAGTGGCCGTTCTCGTAGATCTTCACGCCCATGTTGTCGAAGAAGTCGTAGTCGTTGACGAAGGGCGCGAACTGCTGCACCACCATCGGCGGTTCCCCTCCGTCGCCCTCCTCCTCCCAGAGCCGCTTGGCGATACCAGCCGAGGACTGGTGCGCCACCATCGGGTGCATCGCGTCGTTCAGGTTCTCCACGAACATCTTCCAGTTGCAGTCGTGGTAGTAGCGCAGCACGCCGCCGGCGATCTCCAGCCGGCCCTCCGGCGAGCGATCGGCCATGTTGTCGATCGAACTCAGGGAATCGCCGAAATAGTCGTGGAAGTCCGGCCCCTCGTTGCTCAGGCGCACGAACACGAAGCCCCGGTAGATTTCCTGATGGGGCACTGGCGTCAGCCCTTTGAAGTGGGCCGATTCGGAAATTTCCGTGCCACGGTAGCCGCCCTTCTGCGGAACCGTCCTTAAGCTGCCATCAAGGCGATAGGTCCAGCCGTGATACGGACATCTGAGCGCGCTCCCGCAGTTGCCTTGCACCGCGCTGACCACGCGGGTGCCCTTGTGCGCGCATCGATTGAGGAAAACCCGCACCTCGTCGTCGCGTCCCCGCAGCATCACCAGCGGCGATCCGGCGATGTGCGCGGTATAGAAGTCGCCCGGCTTCGGGACCTGGCTGTCGTGGCCCATGTAGATCCAGGTGTTGCGCCACAGGCGCTCCAGTTCCAGCTCGTACAGTTCCTCGGATATGTACAGGTCGCGATGCACGGCGTCGGGCCGCACCAGGGCGCGCAGTGCGTCGGGGCTGCTGGCGTATGAATTGCCCGTCATCGTCTCGTGCGAATTCGCTTGGTCAGCAAATTCTAGCCCCGGCAGGCCCTGACAGGGCGCAGCGAGAGGGGGCTAGCTGTCGAAAAACTGATACGAAGACGTTCCGCCCTAGCGATCGAACCAAGCTCTCGAGCGATGCTGCGCTAAGCCCAGCGCCTGGCGGTGTATTTGACGATCTCGTTGCCTTCCAATACGCGGGTTGAATTGTTCATCCGAACATAGAGCGCGCCTTCCTTCATCGACTTCGAATTCTTCACAAATGTGGGACTGGCCGCCGCCTCTACATCCAGGACGCAGACTTGCCGACCCTGTACTTTCTTGAGGCTGATAGTCGTCAAGGCCGCGGCCGCCGAGCCCATGGTGCTTTCGATTCTGCTTGTCAGGGTTCTGACATACTTATCGACACTCCAGTTCTTTGCCTCAAGATCTGCTTGTATGCCCAGCACCTCGCCGTCATCACTCATGCCAATGATCAGCGATCCGCCTCTCGCGTTGAGGAAGCCGGCAACGGGCTTCAGAACCGATCCCTCGAAGAGATGCGTTTCCGGGATTTGCGTCTTGTTATAGTCGTAGAAAGCTGAGGACTTGTACTCAAGCTGCTCGGATTCCTCGCCCTCAAGAATCTTTACTCTGGCCCGCTGTTCGGCCACGATTTCCGAGGTGATAACGCTGACCGGAATTGCAAGCATGCCGTAGCCGAGAATCATGACGAGGGATTCCAACACCTGACCGGCTGGCGTAAGCGGGTTTAGTTCAGAATGCCCTACCGTTGTCAGGGTGGCAATGCCCCAGTAGATGCCCGCGGGAATGTGGGCGAACCCACTTTCCGGACCTTCAATCATGTACATAAGAGAACCGACCACTACGGCAATAAGAACTGCCCCGACAAGGAACGCGGCGATTCTGTAGCGTGACTCGGCTAGCGCGTTGCCAATGACCTTTCCCGCCCGCGCAAATCGACTTAAGCGAAATACGCGGAAGATGCGCAGTAGTCGCAGCACGCGCAACGCGGCAAATGTTTGCAAGCCCGGAAAAAGAAGCGCGAGGTAGGTCGGAACGATGGATAGGAAATCGATAAGCCCGAATGTGCTGAAGGCAAATCGCAGGGCTCTTGGATGGCACCAGAGCCGGACAATGTACTCAACGCTGAAGAGCAGCGTGAAGGCAATCTCAACAATGCGTAAACGAGGGGTCCACGGAGAATCGGGTGACTGACTGGATTCGACTATTACGGTCAGAACACTCAGTAGAATCGCAGCGAACAGAACGGTATCGAATATCCTGGCCGCCCTGCTCGTGCCGCCAAAAAGAACCGCATAGGCGCGGTCCCGGGCGCTGCCCTTTCTTTCATCGGCCATACCCACTCCCCGACTACCCCCTCCGACGGGACACGCTTTATAGCATGTTTATCCCGCAGTACCCAAGGTGTAGCTCCCCATCCCCGGCTATGATTACGCGCTCTGTGGGAGTTGCAGATCAGTTCGTGAAGAGATTACTGCGCATCTTCGGATTGACCGTCGCCTGGGCGGTGGGCGGAGTCGTCGGACTGGTGCTTCTGATCGTGCTCGGTTTTCTCGTCGCAAAACCGACTGAAACCGTTCGATTGTTCGGCCAGTTCGCCGGCAACCGCCCCGGTCATATGCAACGGGTCCCCGGCACCCCGGAGCAGCCGCTTCCCAAGGCCTCCTTCGGCGAACGCGCCCTGTCCATCGAAAGCCTGCAGGCGGCCATGGACTACGGCGCCGAGACCGGGTCCGACGCGCTGATCGTCTGGCGAGGCGGCCGCGTTCAGCTCGAGCACTACTACGAAGGCGCCGACGAAAACACGCTGACGTCAACCCAGTCCATGCACAAGTCGGTGGTCGCCCTGCTGGTGGGCGTTGCGATCGCCGAGGGGTACATCGGCTCCGCGGACGACCCGATCAGCCTCTACCTGCCCGAGTGGGCCGGCGACGAGCGCGCCGGAATCACGATTCGCCAGGCGCTCTGGCAGAGCAGCGGAATCGATTTCCCGACGTTCGCCTTCGGCAGCCTGGGGCCGATGATGGGCTTGCTGATCGGCCAGGACATGCGCCCGATCACGTTCGAGCAACAGGCGGTCGAGCCGCCGGCCACGAATTTCGAATACAACAGCATCAATCCGCTGATTCTGGGCCTGGTCATCGAAAACGCCACCGGCCGGCCCTACGCGGAATACCTGTCAGAAGCACTCTGGAAGCCGCTGGGGGGCGGCGACGCCTGGGTGCAAATGGATACCGCAGGCGGCATGGCGCGCAGCTACTGCTGCCTGGACATTCCCGCACGCGGCTGGCTGCGGTTCGGCCTGCTGCACCTCGAAAACGGCCGCGCGAACGGCCGCCAGGTCGTGCCGGAGGACTGGATCGCGGCTGTCCGCACGCCCGGCCCCAACAATCCGAACTACGGATTCCTGACCTGGCTGGGAAACGAGTACGTGGAGCAGCGCAGCTACAACTCCAAGGCCACACTGCGCGCCTGGCACTCCGAGCCCTTCGCGGCTGATGACGTGGCCTATTTCGACGGCTTCGGCGGGCAGCGCGTATATATCATTCCGAGCGCCGACATGGTTATCGTGCGCACCGGCGCGCTTGCGACCGATTGGGACGATGCGCGCCTGCCCAATGTATTGCTGGGAGGGCTGAGATGAAAGGGAGCAAGGCAATGAAGACAAGACTTACGCTCGCTGCGGCGACGCTTCTCGCGTTGGGCGTGGCGGCTGCCCAGGAGCAGCCGAATACGCAAATGACGCCCGAGGAAATCCAGGCCAAGGTGGACTGGGTCAACGATGTGGAGGCGCAGGAATTCCAGTTCTGGCGGCGCTGGCGCGACCAGCCGGAACAGTCCGGCTTCCGCCAGCCCCAGACCTGGTACAACCCGATGATCCTGGTCGACGGAGGCATCTCGCAACCGTTCTTCCCCAGTGCGGACCCGGGAGAACCAGCGACCATCGATCCCGACGCCGTTGCCGCTGCCGCCGCCTACGCCATGGAGCGGGACACCCAGGCCTTCATGATTTACCACCGGGGCAAGATCCGTCACGCCGAGTACATGGAGGGATTCCACGAGAGTTCGCCCATCAGCTCCCATTCCTGGGTCAAGACCCTGCACGGCATACTCGCCGGGTTTGCCGTTGCTGACGGCGATATCGGGAGCCTTGACGACCCGGTCGAGAAGTACATCGAGGAGTGGAAGGGCGATCCGCGCGGGCAGATCACCGTTCGACAGGTTCTCCTCAATACCACGGGGCTGGAGCTGCCATTCGGCGATCGCCGTGGCGGACTGCAGCCGTATTCGAAAATGATGCAGCTTGTGGAAGGGACCGATATCTACGGCACCGTGCTGTCGTTTGGACTGGCCGAGGAACCGGGAACGACCTTTGCCCACAACAACCCCAATACGCAGCTCGCCGGCATGATCCTCCACCGGGCCACCGGCCGGAATTTCGCGCACTACCTGGGCGAGAAGCTCTGGCGGCCCATGGGAGGCCAGCGCGGCGCGATGCGCCTGGACGGCGTCGACGGCAATGTCATCTCGTACTGCTGCTTTCTCGCGGCCCCTTCGGACTGGATTCGCGTCGCTCATCTCCTGATGAACGACGGACGGCTGCCCGACGGCTCGCAACTGCTGCCGGACGGCTGGGTCGACGAGATGCTCACCGGTTCGGAGCCCAACCCGAATTACGGCTTCCAGATCTGGACCGACACGGTCTACGTGGAACGGCGGCCGTATTTCCCGAGCATGCCCCCGCAGTTCGGGAACTACCATTCGGAGCCCTTTGAGATAGACGATCTGTTCTACCTGGACGGCGGCGGCAAGGTCCGCGTATGGATCAGCCCGAAGCTGGACCTGATCGTGCTGCGAATGGGTTATACGCCTCCCCGCGACAAGGGATTCGACGAAGCTTACATCCCCAATCTGATCATTCGCGGAATCCTCTAGATGGATCGCCGTGAACTGAAACGCTCAGCAGCAGTCCTCGTTCTTGCCGCCATCGCCTGGTGCCTGCCGGCCGCGCCGGCGGACGCGCAGGAGCGCCTGACCCGCCAGGCGCTGGCCGGAGCCGACTACGTGAGAGGCCGGCTGGCCTTTCAGCAGCGCTGCAGCGCCTGCCACACGCTTGCCGAAGACGCCCTGCACCTGGCCGGCCCCAACTTGTGGGAGGTCATCGGCCGGACCGCCGGATCACGCGAGGAATTCAGCTATTCCGAGACGCTCAGGGAGGCCGGATTCGCCTGGACCCCGGACCGCGTGGACGACTGGCTCGCCAATCCCGACAGCTATCTGCCGGGCAACACGATGCTGATTCCCGAACCGGTGCCCGACCGGGACCGCCTGCCCATGATCTCGTTCATGATGATGGAAACCGGCGGCGCCGACTGGCCGCGCCCGGAAATCGACATCGCCGCCCTGGAAACTCCCAGGGGCGCGTCCCCCGCCGAGCGGTTTCCGAGCTTCTGGAACCATCTGATGCACAACACCACCCACTACCGCTGGGTGGACGACGAGCAGGAATTCGAGTTCGACGCCTACTACAACAAGGACGGCTCGGTGAGTTCCAGCATGGAGGGCGTGGACGGCTTCTGGCACATCGACGACCGCGATTTCTTCTGCTACGCCCTTCAGGGACTGCCCATACGGCCAAATTACTTCGTCCAGTGCTTCCCGGTCGCGGCCATGGCCATACCGCGCTTTTCCGAGCAGTTGTGGCAATCGCCAATGTACGGCGGAGCGGTGCTCTACGGCGGAATTCTTCCCGGCCGGCCCACGGACGACGTGGAGACGGCCGCGCCCGAGTAAGCGCGCGGCCCCGAAACAAGAAGGAGACAACATGCTCAAGCGCATACTCAGAGGACTTGCAAA
>JAPPHC010000016.1 GCA_028821145.1 Gammaproteobacteria bacterium
TCGGGTTATGAGCCCGACGAGCTGCCTGACTGCTCCACCCCGCAACCGCGAGTCGGATGATTATACAGGAAAACGCTGGTTTCGCCGCGAGAACAGGGGCCAATTCAGCGCGCAGTGCGGGCAAGATGCTGTACACTTCCGGCCCCCTCACAACTGATGCCTGCACGAGGTGTTCCCACCATGACCGCCAATACGTTTGCCGACGACTGCGTCGAAAACAACAAGCACTACGCCGATAGCTTTGACAAGGCCGATGTGCCGCTCCCCCCGGGGCGCAAGGCCGCGGTCGTAGCCTGCATGGACGCCCGCATCGAGACCGGAAGGCTGCTCGGCCTTTCCGAGGGCGACGCGCACGTGATCCGCAACGCCGGAGGCGTCGTAACGGATGATGTGCTCCGCTCGCTGGTGATCTCGCAACGCCTTCTTGGAACCGAGGAGATCATTCTGGTCCAGCACACGGACTGCGGGATGCTTACTTTCCGCGACGACGACGTGAAGGACAGTATCGAAGCGGACACCGGTCTTCGGCCCTCGTTCGCGCTGGAGGCGTTTCCGCACCTTGAGGAAAACGTGCGCCAGTCGATCCGCCGCATCGAGGCATGCCCCTTCATCCCCGTGAAGGACAAGATCCGCGGCTTCGTCTACAACGTAAGTTCCGGCCTGCTGGACGAAGTCCTGTGATGGAGGCCGGGTAGGCCCGGGATCGGCCACCCGCCGTGCGCGCATGGCGGGTGATACCATTCGGCCTTGCCGCGGCAGCCGGGCCTCATGCGACGCCAGGAAGTTCGGCGCCACGGCGATCGGGAAACGATTTGCAAGCAGCCAAACGAGGGGGATAGCATCATGGCGCAAGCTGCCGACAAGAACTACGCGGGCGTTTGGGACAATCGTCTCGGCTTCGGCGAGAAACCGGTCGTTATCGTTATCGACCTGCTCAAGGGTTACACGACCGAAGGTTCGCCGCTGTATGCACCGGGCGTAGTGGCCTGCCTGAAGGAGGTGCCGGACGTAATCGAGGCGGCCCGCGCCGGGGGCGTGCCGGTGATCCACACCCGGGTGCTCTACAACCCCACCAATTATGAAGACGGCGGCGTCTGGACGCTCAAGGCGCCGGTGCTCAAGGACCTGGTCCCCGGCAACCTCTATGCCGAGTTCTGCGACGAAGTCGCCCCGCCCGACGGAGAAACGGTCCTGACCAAGAACTACGCAAGCTGTTTCTTCGGCACCAGTCTTTCGTCCATCCTGGCCGCCAGGGGCGCCGACACGCTCATTATTCTCGGCTGCACCACCTCGGGCTGCATCCGCGCCTCCGCGGTTGACGCCGTACAGCACGGCTACCGGCCGATCGTGGTCCGCGAATGCGTCGGCGACCGGCACGACGGGCCGCACGAAGCCAACCTTTTCGACATCCACGCCAAGTACGGCGACGTGGTGTCCAAGGCGGAAGCTCTCGAATACCTCCAGGGTCTGTAGTCGCTCAAGACCGAAATTCAAGAAAGGAGACCTCCATGTCGAATCTGACTCAATCCAGGCATTACGACTTCGTGCCTATCATCGACCGCGAGCCGTTCACGCTGCCCGACGGGGCCCGCGTAGCGGTCATGCCTTATCTGAACATCGAGCATTTCCCGGCCGACATCCCCGGCACCGCGCTGGTCCCGGGCACCCAGCAATTCAATCCCGACCCGCTGAATTACGGCTGGCGGGACTACGGCAACCGCGTCGGACTGTGGCGCATGGCCGACCTGCTCGACGAGTGCGATGCCCGCGCCACCGTGTGCCTGAACTCCGAAATCATCCGCGAGTATCCGCGCATCCTCGAAGAAGGCATGGCCCGCAACTGGGCCTGGATCGGACACGGCGTCAACAACGCGCCCGCCAACTTCATCAGCAATATCGACGAGGACCGCGAACGGGAGATCCTGAGTGCGGTGCTGACGTCCATGGAGGAAACGATCGGGCGGCCCACCAAGGGCTGGCTGAGTCCCTTTTTGACCCACACGGACAACACGCCGCGCCTGCTGGAGGAGTTCGGGGTGGAGTACCTGTGCGACTACACGGCCGACGATCACCCGTTCCGCTTCAACACACCGAAGAACAACCTGATCGCCGTGCCCTACACGGTGGAATTGAACGATATTCCGGCGTTCGGCAACGTGGGCGTGTCCTCCGAGGCCTTCGGCGACATGATCATCGACCAGTTCGACGTGCTCTACGAGGAAGGCGCGACCAACGCCCGCTGCATGCCCATCTGCCTGCACACCTTCTGGGTGGGCCAGCCGAACAAGTTCAAGCACCTGGCGCGCGCGTTCCGCTACATGGCGAAGCACGAAGGCGTGTGGTTCACCACCGGCGACGACGTCAACGACTGGTACCGCGCGAACTTCATGTAGAGAGGCGGGCTTTCCCCCGGGGAAGCAGGCCGCGCACCGCGACAATGAAATGCCGCCGGCTGATCCCTGCCCTGGCCGCCCTGGCCCTGGCAGGCTGCCTGCAGCCGGACAAGAACGCCGGGCAGGCGCACGACCCGAATCGCTATGCAATCGCCGGCGACCTGTCGGCGGTCTGCGACAGCGGCGAATTCGCCTTGCTGGCGGCGGTACCCGGCGGCGGGAACGTCATAGCGGAGACGATGATCGTCGACGGCAGGATCTTTCTTCAAGGCGTGGCGGACGCGCCGGGCAACGCGTATTTCGAAATACTGAACGCTACCACCAGGGAAGGGTATCGACTGGCGTCGATAAAAGGGCAGTCGTTCGTGCTGGAACCGGGTGAATTGACGCTCACGATGGACAGCCGGACGGAATTCATCGTGCAGGGCGGGCACTACAACGACATCGTGGTCAATTCCTGGCGTCTGTCGCCGGAATACGTGCGCTTGCGGGAAGACTATCTCCGGGCGGACCAGGCGGTGGAAGGCGAGACCCGTGCGGACCGCCTGACGCGGGAAGCCAGGGCCGCGGCGTTGTTCGACGAAATGCTGCGGCTCGAGAACCAGGGCCGCCGCCGGATCGCCTTGGGTCACGAGGACCCACTGGCGCGCAAGCTCACAATCCAGTCCACCTGGCTGCGGAGTCCGTGGATCACGGATGCGCTTCGGCAACTGGCGGAAATGCTCCCGCATGATGCCTGGGTGGCGGAGAGCCTTGCCCTTGAGGAGGCCTATGCGGCCGAACTGGCGCGAGCCGCGAGTTTCGACGTGGGCGCCGAAGTCAGGGACTTCGAGGCGGAAACGCTGGACGGCGAAATCGTCAGCGTGTCCGGCGCCCGTGAAGGCAAGGACGTCATTCTCCTGGAGTTCTGGGCGTCGTGGTGCGGCCCCTGCCGGGTGGAAATACCTCACATGAAGAGAGCCTATGCGCGCTACGGCCCCCGGGGATTCGAGATCTTCTCGTTCACGGTCGACGACCTGCGCGAGGATTGGGCGGAAGCGTCCGAGGAAGAGGACCTGCCATGGATCAACACCGGCATGGGCATCGACCATCCGGCAACCGAGGCCTATGGCGTTACCGGTGTGCCCGCCAATTTCCTGGTGGACGCCCCCTCCGGCCGGATCCTGGCCAGGAACCTGAGGGGCCACAAGCTCGACGAGGCGCTGGAGGAGCGCTTCGGCAAGGTGGAGGAAGAGGGCTAGGTTCGAAGCCCTGCCACGCCCCTGGGGTCAGGCGTTTTCGATCGCTTCGATCACCAGGTCCGGCGTAAGGATCTGCGGCAGGACCAACGCTTCGGCGGAACCGGGCTTGAAATACAGGTACAGCGGCACGCCGGCCCGGCCGTGGCGCTGAAGGACCTCGGTAATCTCGGGGTCCTCGTTGGTCCAGTCGCCCAACAGCACCTGCACGCCCTCGCGCAAGAGGAACTGCCGGACCGCGTCGCTCTTCAGCGCCACGCGCTCGTTCACCTTGCAGGTGATGCACCAGTCGGCGGTGAAGTAGGCGAAAACCGGTTCCTGCTGCGAGCGAAGCTCGTCCAGGACGGTATCCGAGTAAGCGATCTCATCTGACGTCTCCGGAGCGCTGTCGGCCTCCAGTACGACCCGCGGGACCGCCCACAGGCTGAGCAGCACGACCGCCAGGCCCGCCACGCTGGCCGCGCGCCACGGGCGCGAATAGCTCCCGCCCGCGCCGCGACGCCACCCGAAGGTCGCCAGGCCCAGGGCGAGGGCGGAAATCAGCGCCAGCGTGAGCGCGTCAATGCCGGCCTGGTTGCCCAGCACCCAGTAGAGCCAGACCGCGGTAGCCAGCATCGGAAAAGCCAGCGCCTGGCGGAAACTGACCATCCAGGCTCCGGGCCGCGGCAGCAGCCGCTGAGCGCCGGGAAGAAAAGCGACCACGAAATACGGCAGCGCAAAGCCCAGTCCCAAAGCAAGGAACACGCTGACCGTGACCGCGGCGGGCTGCAGGATCGCATAACCCAGCGCCGGCGCCATGAAGGGCGCGGTGCAGGGCGTGGCGACCAGCACCGCCAGGACCCCGGTGAAGAACTCGCCGGCCTTGCCCTGCGTGGTCCTGCCGCCCAGCGCTCCCGCTCCCACGTTGACTTCGAACACTCCGAGCAGATTCAGGCCCACCGCCACCATGACCAGCGCCAGGATCGCCACGATCAGGGGGTTTTGCATGTGAAACGCCCAGCCCACCGCCTCGCCGCCGGCGCGCAGCGCGATGATCAGCGCCGCAAGGATCAGGAAACTGACCAGCACCCCGGCGAGAAACTGCAGGCCCGCGCCGCGTGCGACGGCCGGGTCCTCTCCGGCCATGCGCGCCACGCCCAGGGCCTTGAGGCTCAGTATCGGCAGCACGCAGGGCATCAGATTGAGGATCAGGCCGCCGAGGATGGCAAATACGATCGCCTGCAGCAGGCCCGCGCCGGCGCCCGACCCGGCCGCTCCACCGGATCCCGCCGGGGCGCCGCCTGCGACGGCGTGTCCGCCGCCGTCCCAGGGACTTGAGCTGAATCCCACGGGCGCCGCATCCATGTTCTCGTCACTCTCATCGGCGCGCCTTGCCGTCAGGCTGAACGCCTGTCGCGGGCCGTCTTCCATGTCCACCGACAAGACCAGGCGGGTCGTTTCATAGCGCGCCACGCGAGGCCCGGTCGGCACGCTGATTCGGACGCGGTCGCTCCACAGGTCCACCCGCTGCTCCGCAGTATGGTCAATCATCCCCTCCGCTTCGGGGAACAGGTAAAGGCCTGACGCCTGTTGAAGCGAAAGCGGGGTGGAAATCTCGAATACCAGTTCCCCGCCGCTTGGGAAGAACTGCGCCGGCCACTCCATCGCCTGCGGCTGCAGCGCCCGGGCCCGCGCGAATTCGGCAACTCGCCACTCTTCGTTGCCCAAATCCGGTGCATCGCCATCGGCAATGGGGATCTCCAGCTCCAGATCGGCGCGCTCCGGGATACAAAGCTTGTCGTCGCAGACCAGCCACGACGCCCGGGCCCTGAGCGACAGCCGGTCGCCGGAAAGAGGTTCTTTCTGGGCGACCTCCAGCAGCAGCAGCGTTGGCTCGTTGTAGCCGTAGCTCATCAGGTCCATGAACGGCACGAATCCCGGCGCCGGGAATCCGAGTTCGCCGAATTCAAGTGCTTCCGGTGCTTCCCAGCGGAGGCTGGCCGCCTTGCCGGCGTCGCCCGGATTGATCCAGTACGTGTGCCAGCCGGGGTCGGGAGTGAGCTTGAGACCCAGGGTAAAGGTTTCGCCGGACCGGATGCTGGACGTTTCCGACAGCAGTTCGGCCTGGGTATGGTCGGTCTTGACCGGAAATGCCTGCGCAAGCGGGATGCACAGAACGGCACCCAGGACTGGGAGCCACTTTCCGCGCTGCCGTATTCTTCGTACCTGCGATTTCACGCCGTGCCTGATCATCTGGCCGTAAGGATAACGCAGCGGGAGTCGGTTCAAACGCCGGCCCTGCAGGCGCGGGCGACAGTGTTTCAGGCGCCTTTTGCCGGTAATTCGCCGCGTCCAGTGTCGCCCTGCGTTGCGATGACCTCGAGAAACGCGCTCCCGTAGCGCTCAAGCTTGGACTGCCCCACGCCGTGCAACTCAAGCATGGCCTCCGGGCTGCGCGGGCGGGTGCGCACGAACTCCTTGAGCGTGGCGTCGTGAAAGATCACGTACGGCGGCACACGCGCCTCGTCGGCCAGCGCCATCCGGCAGGCCTTGAGCGCCTGCCACAGCGGCTCGTCTTCAGCAGGGATTTCCCATGCCGCCGGACGTTCCTTGCGGGCACGCGCGGGCCGGGCCAGGCGCACTTCCTCGCGCAACTCGATGGATTGCTCGCCGCGCAACAGCGGCCGCGCCCGGGAAGTGAGGACCAGGGCGCCGTGGCGTTCGGCGTCCACTCGCGCGAATCCCAGTGCAACAACCTGCCGTGCCACGGCGTGCCATTGGCGCGCCGAAAGATCGCTGCCGATGCCGAAGGTGGAGAGGTCCTGGTGGCGATGCCTGAGGACCTTGTCGGTTTCCTTGCCGCGCAGCACGTCAATCAGGTGGGCAGCCCCGAAACGCTGACGGGCGCGCACCGCGCAGGAGAGGAACTTCTGCGCCTCCTCGGTGCCGTCGAAAGTCTTTGGCGGATTCAGGCAGTTGTCGCAATTGCCGCACGGATCCGGATAGTCCTCGCCGAAGTACGCCAGCAGCGCCGTGCGCCGGCAGCGGGTGATCTCGCACCAGGCAACCAGGGACTGCAGGCGCGTTCGCTGTACTCGTTTGTGGTCCTCCGCGGCTTCCGACTCGTCGACCATCTGCCGCAGCCTGACGACGTCCTGCAGGCCGTAGGTCATCCACGCCTCGGCCGGTTCGCCATCGCGTCCCGCCCGCCCGGTTTCCTGGTAATAGGCCTCGACGCTCTTGGGCAGGTCGCAATGCGCGACGAATCGCACATCGGGCTTGTCGATTCCCATTCCGAAGGCGATCGTGGCCACGACGATCACGCCATCGGATCGCTGGAACCGCTCCTGGCATCGCCGCCGCGCCTGGGCCGACAGGCCCGCATGGTACGGCAGGGCGTCGAAGCCGGCGCTCCTGAGCCGCTCGGCCGTGGCTTCGACCTTGCGCCGCGACAGGCAATAGACGATGCCCGCCCGGCCCTGGCGTTCGCGCAGAAAGGCCAGCAGGTCGGCGCCGGGGCCGTTCTTCATGCGCACCGTGTATCGGATATTCGGCCGGTCGAAGCCGCTGATGAACCGTTCGGCGCCGGTCAGCTTCAGGCGCGTAACGATCTCCTCGCGCGTGGCCTCGTCCGCCGTTGCCGTCAGCGCCAGGCGGGGCGTTCCCGGAAAGTGGTCCGCGAGCACGTCCAGCCCGAGGTAGTCCTGGCGGAAGTCGTGCCCCCACTGCGATACGCAATGAGCCTCGTCGATGGCGATCAGCGAGATGTCGATCCGTCGCAACAAAGCCAGCGTCCCGCCGTCCTCGTGCAGCAACCTTTCCGGCGCCAGGTACAGCAGGTCCAGCGCCCCGCTGCGCAGCGCCGCCATGATGCGCTGCTGCTCTTCATAGGGAAGGCTGGAGTTCAGAAAAGCTGCCGCGACGCCATGCTGGCGCAGCGCGGAAACCTGGTCCTGCATCAGCGCGATCAGCGGCGAAATCACCAGGCCGGTTCCGGGGCGCAGCATCGCCGGTATCTGGTAGCAGAGCGATTTGCCGCCGCCGGTGGGCATCAGCACGAGCGCGTCGCGCCCGCGCAGGACCGCGCGGATGATCTCCTCCTGGTCCGGCCGAAAGGCCGGATACCCGAATACCGTGCGGAGAAGCCTGCGGGCTGGGTCCAGTGCCGTGTCCAATGGATTTACCACGGCACCGGAGGGCCACTCAGCCGATGGCGATGGGCCGCACGGGCGAACCGGAGGCGCCCACGGAGCGCAACGGCAGGATGATCGTGCAGGACTCCCAGACCTGGTCGGCGGCGAGTTCCGCCAGGTTCGCGTTCTGGATATTGTGCACGCCGGACTGCGTGAGATTGTGATGGTGGATCACGAAGGGCAGGCCCTCGGGCGTGCCCTCGGGCGGTCCCGCCTGGCCCATGAGCTGGCCGTCGTTGGCCGGGTCGGTGAACGGATTGTCGAGCGCCACCAGCACCACGCCCTTTTCGCCCAGCATCTGTGCCGCGTCGTAACCCAGGCCCGGCCCCATCGCGTAGTACGGCGGCTGGTTCCAGTTGTCGCTCCAGCCGGTGTAGATATAGACGACGTCGCCGGGAAGAATGCCGCGCTCGGCCAGGCCCTGGGCCGCCAGCATCGCGTCGATATCGGCCGCGGTGATCACCTGCCCCGGCTGCAGGGGATCGCCGCCGCCCATCTGGGCGCGGGCGTCCAGCAGCACGGCGCTGGTCACCAGCGGCGGCGCATGCTCGATCCCGAGCTTCAGCAAGGGGGAATCGGGCGTCGGCTTCACGTCCGCCTGGGTGTGTCCCCCGTAGTACATCGCCGAATCGGCGGGCAGATCGCCTTCGCCCAGCCAGGGCTCGGGAAGGTAGGCGAAGTGTCCCAGCGCATCCATCTGGGTGCCCTGCGCGCCCGGCTCGCCGCCGGTCAGGTGCTCGCCGTTGAACGCGTGGGCGGTATAGGGAATGCCGACGGTGGGACGGTAGACGTATTCAAGCGGCGGCGAAAACGGAGACTGCGGCATGGACATCGAGCGCGGGTGCGACAGCTCGTAGACCTTCGCGCCGGGTTTGCCCATGTGAAACGCGCAGCGCATCCAGGTGCCCGGACCCTGGGTATTGCCGTTGCCGCGCTGGTCGCCTTCCGCCCAGGGACCGGCCGGCGTCAACTCGACGGACTGTGCCCAGACCGCGGCCCGCGGATCGACCGCCTCCTCCACTTCACCCTGCGGCGCTTCGCAAGCCCAGATCAGGGTGAGCAGCGCAACACAGGCGCCCGTTGTGCGATAAATCGAAGTCATTTGCTGTCTCCCTTGGCGCGGCCTCCGCCGCGTCCCCTGCCCCGGTAGCTTGCCACAAACATTGCCGCGATCACGATCGCCGGCAGCACGATCTGCACCACGAAACTCTCCACCGGAAGCCCGAGAATCATGGCCCGCGCTCCTCCCGGCCGGCCGCCGCGACTCCGCCGATGGCGACGGCCGGCGGCGTAAAGGTATTGACCAGCGCCATCGTTGCGCCGGCCACGAGCAGTCCGGGTATGCCCGGGTGCAGGACTTGCGCCCAGCCCTGGCCGCTCAGCGTCCCGGCAATCCAGATCAGCGTGGTCACGACGCCGCACACCGACGAGGCCAATGCGGCCTCGGCGCTCACGCGCGTGCTCACCATCCCCGCGATCAGCGGGAAGAAGAAGGCCGCGCCGATGATCGCCACGGCGAAGGACACGATGCGCAGGATCAGCGCCACGTCGGGTATCGCCAGCACGAAGGCCACGGCGCCGACGGCCACGATGGCCCAGCGCGAAATCCAGACGTAGCTGCGCTCTTCGCGTTCGACCCCCCGCGGCTCGTCCACGCACTTGCGCACGAGGTCATGGGCCAGCGCCGAACCCGCCATCAGCAGCAGCGAGTCCGTCGTGGACATGGCGGCCGCGGCGATCCCGGTGAGCGCGAATGCGGCCAGCGCCGGCGCCAGGTACTGGCTGACCAGCGCCACGTAGGCCTGATCGGGCGACGCGAGGCCCTCCCACACCGTGATCCGGGCCACGGCGCCCAGGTACATGTTTCCGTAGAGCAGGAACACCATCACGATCAGGATGGTCCAGGGCAGCGATACCCGCGCGACCCACGAGTCGCGCGCGGCGTACATCTTGGTGACCAGTTCGAGGCGCGTGCAGTAGGCCAGCATCCAGATGACCTGCCAGGAAATGAAGTACCCCCAGCCCCAGGACACTCCGCGCAGGCTGGTCCAGCCGGGCGCGGCCTGCTCCACCTCAAGCATGACCCCGGTCCAGCCGCCGACTTCCTGAAGCAGGACCGGTGCGATCAGCAGCAGCCCGGCCCACATGAAGAAAAACTGGGCGATGTTCGTCCACACCACCGCCAGCAGGCCGCCCAGGGCGACATAGGCCACGAATATCAGGCTGCCCAGCGCCAGCCCCCAGAGGAAGGGGATGTCGAGCAGACGCTCCAGTATGAAGGCCATGCCCCGCAACTGGGCCACCAGGTAGACGACGCTGGACACGGCCACGACGATCGCGCTCCAGGCCCGCATTTTCCGGCTTGCATAGCGGTCGCCCAGGTAGTCCGGCAGGGTAAAACCGCCGGACTGACGCAATTTGCGGGCGAAGAAGAAGAAAACGATGGCAATGCCGACGGCGAACGCCAGAAACGGCAGCCCGGCAACCCCGCCGAACGCCCCTATGAAGGCGACGCCGCTCAGTATCGAGCCCCCGTGCATGATCGCCGCCACGTTGGCAAGAACGAGAACAGGAACGCCGAAACGGCGGCCGGCGACCCAGAAGTCCTCGCTGGCCCGCTGTCCGCGCGAAGCGACCAGGCCCAGCGCCACCACCAGCACCAGGTAGGCGGCGAAAATGGTCAGGCCCATGCCGTCGGCGCCGGGTCAGCGCGGCCGCTTGCTGCCGGCCAGCCGCGCAATCATGCTGCGCAGCATCTGCTTGAAGTCCTGCTGCTCCAGTTCCGGAAAATCCGCCAGCACGTCCGCCTCGCGGGCCTTGGCCACGGCCAGCAGCTTGACGACCCGCCGGCTGCCCCGGGGGGTGCAAACCAGCCGGGGCAATCCTCCCGCCGCCCGCGGTTCGTCCTCGACGATCATCTCCTGGTCAAACAGGACCTTCAGCGTGTTGTCGAGTATCTCGTCCGGCATGCGGATGATCCACGCGAGTTCGTCGCGGGTGCAACTCTGGTCGCTCAATGTGGCCAGCACCCGCCATTCGTCGCGGGGAATTTTCTGCTCGGTCAGGTGCTCGTAGAACGGCAGGCCGAAAAGCCGGTAGGCCCGCGCGAGCAGGGGCAGCAGGAAGTCGTCGACATAGCCGCCGGCGATTTCCGATCCGTCCGGGCCGTCCGCCGGTCGCGGCATGGTGACCGTGTAATCGCCGCGGTGGAAGACCAGCGGGGTGCGGTCGTTGACCTCGAACTGGAGCACCTCTCCCACGAAGATTGCATGATCGCCGCCGCTGTAACGGTGCACGTTGCGGCACTGGAAGGTGGCCGCGCAGCCGGCGATGACCGGTGCTCCGCCGATTCCCTCGGCGCAGTCCAGTTCCGCAAACCGGTCCTCCACGTCGCGCGAAAAGCGCCGCGAAACATCGACCTGGTCGGCCGCCAGCACATTGACCGCAAAGTGGTCCGCATTCGCGAACACCTCGAAGTTCAGGGAATCATTCCTGAGGCTCCAGAGCACCATCGGCGGATCCAGCGAGGCGGAATTGAAGCTGTTGGCAGTCAGCCCGATGCGGTCTCCGTTCCCGGCCTTCGTGGTCACCACCGTCACGCCGGTTGCGAACTGCCCGAGCGCGTTGCGGAATCCCCTTGAGTCCAACTGCGTTCCTCAGGACCGGCTAGCCGTCGTCTTGCGAAGAAGAGCGAAGGAATTCGCGCACGCGTTCCATGTACGGGGTGCGGTCCTTGGAGTGGAAGATCGCGCCGGCCATCCGCACGGGATCGCCGAAGAAATAGGTCTCGTACTGCACCTGGCGGGCCGCGAAGGCCGACAGCGCCGTGTCCCAGGCCAGGCGGTAGAGGGGAATCCGGTCCTTCGCCTCCAGCCGCGCCGCCTGGTAGTAGCGATGTACGTCCTCGCTCAGCGGTCCCTTGAGGTCTGCTTCGGTGGGCATGGCCACGAGGCCGCTGGCGCCCAGCAGGCGCACGATCTCGACCATGCGCGGGTAAAGGCGCGGATAGAGGTTGCGGGCCGCGTCCAGCGGATCGAAGGCCGGCGTCATCATGCCGTGCCCGTTGCGGGCCGCGTCGACCTCCGCGGCCCGCCGGAAGGCCTTCATGGTTTCCAGGTTGACCCAGATTTCGGCCACCTTTTCCTGCACGTGCTGGAAGATCTCGATGCCCACGGCGTCGATCATCAGCGAAACCAGGCCCAGCAGGAACTCGGTCTTGGCGATGTTCTTGCAGATGACCTGGTGCGACATGTGCACCACCGCGGAGGTGGCCGCGTAGGCCTCGTTGCAGGCCTTCACGTCGCGATACAGGAACACGTTTTCCCAGGGAACGAACACGTCGTCGAACACCACCAGCGCGTCCAGTTCCTCGTATCGCGAGCCCAGCGGGTGGTCGAAGTGGTTGCGTCCGTAGTCCACCGTTTCCCGGCAGATGAACTTCAGCCCTTCGGTCGCGTTGGGAATACAAAAAGCGAACGAATACGGCGCGTCCTCTTCGGGATTCTTCAGAAGGGTGGAAGGAAACACCATGATGGAGTCCGAGATCGGCAGCGTGGCCAGCATCCGCGCGCCCTTGATCACCAGGCCGGCGTCGGTCTCCTCCTTCACGCGCGCCGCCAGGAACGGGTCGGCCTGCTTCGCGGCGCTGACCGCGCGGTTGATCTGCGGGTTGATCAGCGTATGCGTTAGCGCCAGGTCGCGTTCGCGCATGTCCCGGTGAAACGACCTGGCGTTCGCCCCGCCCCCCGGGTGCGCCGAATCCAGCCAGCCGGCGGCAGCAGCGTAGGCGCTCATTGCGCGGTTCAGGTAGCTGGGGTCGCGGCCCGCCATGCCGAAGCTGAAATCCGCAAGCCGGTGCATTGCGTCCCCGACGCGAACGAGGTCCTCACGCGTCTCGGGAATCATGAAGCTCATCCCCACCGGGTCGCCCGTCTCGGGCGAGGGAAAGAGCAATGTTTCGGGTTCTTCGTGCTGAAGGTCGTAGCGGGCCGCCAGGCTGCTCACCCCGCCGGCTATGCCGTCTTCGGCGGTGATGTCTTCAACCTTTCGTCCCCGATGCCACAACTCCATCGGAGAGTCCCTGAGTGCCTGAATGAGTTCGTCGCCTGTTCTTGCCGGCAAGACCTGTTCCTTTTGCGCTTACTTCCGGTCGGGCGGCCATTCTAGCCCGAACGTCTTCCCGCTACGGGGCGGGCATAATTCCGCCCATGACTACCGAATCGAATCTGAACGAGGCGATCGGCGCGGTGCTGCGCCAGTTGCAGAAAAACTGGGACCGCATGGACCTCAAGGCGATGGCCGGGTTATGGGACACTTCCGATCCCGAGCCCTTCTACCTCCCGGAGGAAGTCGATCAGCCGTTGCGGGACTGGGACTCGATCCATGCGTATTGGAACAAGACCATGGAATTGATCCCGCGCCTGAAGATGCGCATCTGGGACGTGAAGGCCGACCCGGTCAGCGACGACCTGGCGTGGGTTTCCTACCAGTTTCACTGGGACGCGGTAGCCGAGGGCTACGACAAGCCCGTGGGCGCCGACAACCGCGCCGTCGCGCTGTTCCGCAAGCTCCCCGAAGGTTGGCGGATCTGCCGCTACGTCGAGGCGCCGCTTGCGCCCATCCTCTACATGCGCAAGCTCTACGAGAACTCGGTGGAGGCCGACTTCAGCTGATCGATCACCCAGTGATCTGGCTACACCTATTGGCGGCCCTGCTTGCCCTTGCACTTGGGGAGGCAAACCTCTTGCTGGCAAAAGGCACGCCGCCCGCGGTTAACGTCAGGCCGCACGCAATCGGCTAGCTGTCGCTACGCTGTAATCCGCACCTGCACCCCGACACCCGCGCGATCCGCATTACCGTCGCAAAGGTGGGGTTCCCGCCCTTCGGCAAGGCCTTATAGAGCCCCTCGCCGCTCATTACGGCCGTGATGCATTGGTAACAGAATATCCGTATTACGGAAATTCGTAAAATATGTTAGTCTGCGAAGCACGCGAAGCAATTCCGGGTGGCAGCCATGACTGAAACTACTGTTGTTTCCAGCCGGGGGCAGATCACACTGCCCGCGCGCATGAGAAAAAAACTGGGGATCCGGGGTGGAGACGTGCTGGTCCTGGAAGATCGCGGACACGAGATCGCGCTCACGCCGGGGGCTGTAGTGCAAATCGACTATTACAGCGATGAACAGGTGGCGGACTGGGACCGGGAAGATCAGCTCACGGATGAGGATCGGCAGCGCATCATAGATGCTGTCACGCGGGGCGCGTGAAACGGGTTTTTCTCGACGCGAATGTGCTGTTTACCGCTGCACACAACCCTGGCGGGAAGGCCGCGCTGGTTATTGAATTGGGCGTGCAAGGGCACTGGCAGTTGTTCACCAGCGCGTATGCGATAGAAGAGGCTCGCCGAAACCTGCAACGGAAATTCTCCCGGGCGACCGAAACCCTGGAACAATCCTTGCCCGCTTTGCGCTTGTCGTCTCACCGCCAGGGCATGCCGCAACTGCACCGACTGTCCGGAAAGGATCAGCCGATTTTCCAGGCCGCTTTGGCCTGCGGCGCCACACACTTGCTGACCGGCGACTTGCGGGATTTCGGAGCCTTTATGAATCGCCCCGAAGAAACGCATGGTGTGCTCATTCAGACCGTGGGGCAGTTCCTGGCCGAGTAGCGTCTATCAGCCAGGTCAGCGGCACGCAACGAATGTCCTGTCAGCTGAGCAGCCAATAGGTGATCGTTGAGATCACGAGCGCGCCCAGGAAGTTGAGCACCAGGCCCTCGCGGGCCATCTGCGGGACGGTCAGACGCCCCGAACTGAAGATCACGGCATTGGGTCCGGTGGCGACCGGCAGCATGAAGGCGAAACTGGCGCTGATCGCCGCGG
>JAPPHC010000049.1 GCA_028821145.1 Gammaproteobacteria bacterium
ACTGGCCCTGCACGCCCGACTCCGGCAAGATCAACGAGGCCTGGGACCGGGAATTCCTCGACCGCTGGGTACGCGACGACTACTCGGGCATGACCGGCTACAGCGATGCGGAAACTTACCGGGACGCGGGCCAGGGAGGATTCGAGATTCGCACCTTCGTGTGCGTCGCCGGCGCTACGGCCGGATGCCCGCGCGAGATCCTGTTCTACGAGCCGATACCCATCTTCGCCGTAGGCTGCACCGTCGGCGTCGTACACCTCTAGCCTTTTCTATCCCCTCCCCCTGTGGAGAGCGTTGGAGCCAGGATGGCGGAACCGAGCCAGGGATGGCGCCTCTCAACAGGGGGAGGGGATAGAAAAGGCGAGGACAGGCAATACGCGCGGTGTTGCACCTTTCCCTCTGGAGCCACTTCGCGACGCTCCTGCCGGGAAAGGCGCAACACCGCGCTTCAGCTGGTGGGGATTTTGAGGACCTGGCCGACGCGGAGGCGGTCGTTCGGCAGGTTGTTGGCGCGGATCAATACCGCGAGGGGCACATTGAAGCGCTGGGCGATTCCGCTCAGGGTGTCGCCGCGGCGGGCGACATACTGCTGCTCGGGCAGGTCGCCGTCTTCGACCCGCTGCGCGACCAGCGTGCCGCGTGGCGGGTTTCGATAGAAATACGCGCGAATTCCCGCCAGAATGGCTTGTGCCACCTTTTCCTGGTAGCTGCCGCTCTTGAGCAGACGCTCTTCCTGGGGATTCGAGATGTAGGCGGTCTCCACCAGGATCGAAGGCACGTCATGGGCCTTCAGCACGGCAAACGGCGCCGTCTGCACTCTCGACTTCCGCACGCGGCCAACGCCATGCAGGTGCTGCAGAACATCGTCACCCACTTCCAGGCTGGCGCCGATGGAAGCGTTCTGCGACAGATCGATGATCATGGTCGCAACGGTGGGCGGCAGGCCGTCCATCTCGATGCCGCCAACCATGTCCGACGCGTTCTCGCGCCGGGCAAGCCGGCGGGCCTCATCGGACGAACCCTTTTCCGAAAGCACGTAAACGCTGGAACCGCGAACGCGCCGGTTTCTCACGGCATCCGCGTGCACCGAAACGAACAGGTCGGCGTTGCGCTGTTGCGCAAGCGTATAGCGATCGCGGAGCTTGATGAAGTAATCGCCGTCCCGCGTCAGCATGGACGACATTCCGGGTTCTCTGTCAATCTGCCGCGCAAGGCGGCGGGCAATGGCAAGGACCACGGTTTTTTCCTGCAATCCTCCCCTGCCGATGGCGCCCGGGTCCCGGCCTCCGTGCCCGGCATCGACGGCGATGAGCACGTCGCGGTTGGCGGGCGCCGCGATTTCGTCCGCGACGGCTTCCTGCCCGATGGCCCCGGGATGGATATCGATCACAATACGATGACCGCGTCCCTCCTTGTCCGCGGCCACGCCGAAGCTGGTGGCGGTTGCGGCGGTCTGCAGGTCGAACACCACTCGCAGCATGTCGCCCGGGTGACGGCCGTGACGCATCCGGCGCACGATCCCCGTGCCCCGCTGCGGAAGCGCTGCGTCCATCCGCGTGGAATAGAGATCCACGACAACGCGCGGCTGGTTGTCCAGCACCTGTAGCTTGTGGCTGCGCGCCTGATCCAGTTCAAGGACCACCCGCGTCTTCGAATCGTATTCGGCCACGCGGATGCTCTCAATGCGCGCGGGTGCGGCGTGCAGGGCGCCGGCCATAAGCCCGGCAACGAGCGCAAGGAGGAGGCGGTGGGCGGTCATGCCTGCTGCTTAGTCGGGTTTCCTCGTTGGCGAGTATAGCCCCGAGGCACCGCTTGTCAAGGAAAAAACCAAGAATATTAGTAAGCTATTCTCACTACTTAAGAAACACCGCTAGTCAGAGAGCAATTGCAGTTCCGGGTGCGCCGCCCCACGCAGCGACCGCAGAATCCGACCGCCCGTAGTCGAGTGGGCCCGCAGATTCACGAGCCTGCCCGGTTTCGCGTGCTTCAGGCGGAATGCGAGATCGGGGGAGCCCAGGCGTCCCCTGGCGTTCTCGAACCACTCCACCAGCAGTACCTGGCAGGCCGCGGCCGGCGTGGACTGAACACCGTCCTCAAGACCGAGTTCATCCAGTTCGGCCAGATGCCGAAGGCGGTACAAGTCCACGTGCAGCGCTTCCACCTTCCGCCCCGTTCCGGCGAGGGTGAACATGTGCGCATGCACCAGTCCGTATGTAGGGCTGGTCACGCGTGACCGGACTCCCAGCGCCGCCAGCGTTGCGGCCGCCAGAGTCGTCTTCCCGGTTCCCAGTTCTCCGTCCAGGGCAAGGAGCAGCAGAGGCCTGCCGGCGATTGCTTCCCTCAGAGCCCCGGCGAGCGTTCGGCCCAGCGCCGCGAGGCCGTCGACGCTACGGGCGCAATATGACAGCCGCCCGACCCCGGTCAAGGTTCATACTTCCTCGTGCAGGCGCTCGGCCGAAATCGCGCGGGTCCGCCTGCTCAGGGGAAAGCTTGCGGGCCCCGCGTGAACGACATCCATCCGCGTCAGCGAAAGGTCTTCCAGCGCGGACCTGACGGAGCGCGTAATGCGCGGCTCGGAGGTTCGACGGATTTCGAAACCGCGAAGCTGCGTGCCGCTCCTGGCGATGAGGTCCACTTTGGCCCCGGTGTGCGCCGCCCAGAAATAGAACTGCGTATCCTCCCCGCCAAGGACACGGATCAGGTTTTCCAGCACGAAGCCTTCCCAGGACGCCCCCGACCTGGGATGCCGCTCCAGATCGCGCAGGCTCGAAATGCCGAGGCAATAGTGCAGCAGCCCCGTGTCCTGAAAGTAAACCTTGGGCGACTTGACCTGACGCCTCGGCAGATTCGCGCGCCATGGCTTCAGCGTGCGCACGACGAACGCGGACTCAAGAAGATTCAGATAGCGGCGGGCGGTGTGGTGCGAGACGCCCAGCGAGCGCGCCAGTTCCGACCCGTTCCACACCTGCGCGTGACAGTGCGCCAGCATGACCAGGAACCGTTCGATCCGGGCCGTCGGAGCATTGGATGTGAGGCGATGGATGTCGCGCTCAAGGAAGTCGCGAACGTAACGTTCCCGCCATTCGTAGCTCTCGCTGTCGCTGCCGGCACTGTACGATGCCGGCAGACCTCCCCTCAGCCACCGCACGTTTGCCTGGGGCACCGGAAGTTCGGCGGGCTGAAGACCGGGAAGTTCATAGTTGGCGGCGTATTCGGAGAGCGATTCGAGGTGTTGCCGCAGACTGTCCGGCACGATGCTGCTCAGTACGAGTAATCGCGCCGGGTTCCAGGGCCTCGCCAGCAACCGGCGCACGACATCGATAATGTGCGGGGCGCGGTGGATCTCGTCCAACACGATCAGGCCTTGCAGGTTGGACAAAGCCAGTTCCGGATCGTCAAGCCTGGAACGGTCCTCCGCCGAGCCGAGGTCGAAGAGGTAGGAATTCGAGCGCGAGCGCTGCGCAAATTCGTGTGACAGGGTCGTCTTGCCTGCTCCACGCGGACCCAGAAGGACAATGACGGAGTTGTTGGAGAACAGCCGCCGCAATGCCCTGACATGGCCGTCACGCTCAATCATGCCGTTTATCCCAGAAATCTGGAATACATAAGTCTAATTTTCTTCCAAATGGATGTCAAGACTCTAAAAGCGAACGGAGAGCCCGCTCCGGGCGTGCCGGTCCGCACTCCGGGCGGGCGGTACCATGTGACCATGAACAGGCAAACCGCCCTTCTTCGGATTGCGGGCCGGAAAGCGCCGGTCGGCAGGCCGTCGTCCGGCCCGCGCCTTGCGCTCATGCTGGCCGGAATCCTGCTGACCACTTCGTCCCCGGCGGGAGAACAGGACCTCGAGCCGGTAACGCGGCAGCCGTGGCAGGAGGTCGTGGTCAGCGTCAGTCACATTGACCGAACGGCGCGGTTCTTTCTCGGGATCGGAGGCTATGAAGCGAAGTGGCGCGGCCCTCTCGATTCTGCATTGGCGGCGGCGTGGGAGCTGCCGCAAAAGGCAAGCGGCGAGGCCCTGCTGCTCGGTCCCGCGGAATACGAGTCGGGGCTGATCCGGCTGGTGCGCTTCGACAACGCGGGCGAACGCCTTCCGACACGCCCCGGGTCCAGGGCCTGGGACACCGGCTGTTACTTCAGCATGATGGTGCGGATGAAGAACATGCCGGAGATCTACCGGCGGGCGATCGACCTGGGCTGGTGGACCGAGACCCCGATTGCCCGTGTTTCTTTCCGCGGCTCGGAACTGCGGGTGGTGATCTACCGCGGCCCGGACGGAGTGCAGGTGCAGGGCTACGAGCGGCTCAAACCGCCCCTGCCCGAATCCATTCCGGCTTTTGAAACGCTGACCGGTCCATTCAACATGATGCAGATGGTCAGGGACCGGGACGCCACCCATGATTTCTTTACTCGCATCCTCGGTTTCGGTTCCTATTACAAGGGCGATCCGTTCCTCGCGCCCGAGCCAACGCCAACGCCGCTGGGCATTCCGTTGAGCCTCACCACCACGGTTCCCTATCGCGCCGGCATCGTGGAAACGCGGCCCGGAGAATTCGGGCGCATGGAATTCATCGAAGTCATGGGCATGAGCGGGTTCGATTATTCGGACCGCTGCCGGGCGCCCAATCTCGGAACCCTGGCGGTGCGCTTCGAAGTCGGGGACGCCATTGAAGCCCGCAACTGGATACGGGAACGGGGCTGGGCGATACGAAACGAAATCCGCCGCGTCCGGCTGGAACCCTACGGGGACATCAACCTGTTCGCCGTCGAAACTCCGGACGGCGCCATTATCCAGTTCTATTCGGCGCCGAAGTAATCCTTGCCGCGACGAATCAGGGATTCAGTTCGGCGCGCAGGGCTTCAATCAAATCGCCGGCGATCATGCCGCGCTGTCCGGCGGTCGCGGCACGGTCGCCCGCGCGGGCATGAATGAAGGCGGCCATGGCGGCCAGGTCTTCCGGCTCGGCTTCCGGGAACTGCGCCCACAAGCCCGTCATCAGCCCGGTCAGCACGTCGCCCATCCCCGCCGTCGCCATACCGGGATTGCCGGCGTCGATCACCCACGGCGGCTTGCCGCTTCCTGACACCAGCGTGTGCGCGCCCTTGAGCAGCGCCACGCCACCATAACGCTTCCTGAGCTCGGTAACGGCGCCCAGCCTGTTGTTCTGTACCCGGTCACTGGAGCTATCCAACAGCCGCCCCGCCTCGCCCGGGTGCGGTGTCAGGATTCTCGGGGCAGTCCCCGCCGGAGCCTCGGGCACGAGGCCAAGACCGTCCGCGTCCACGACCACCGGCAGATCGCCTCCCTGTGAGGCTGCAAACAACTCGCGGGCCCAGGCATCCTGGCCGAGACCGCAGCCGACCGCCAGCACGGTGGCCCGTTCGAGCAACGGCGCGAGATCTTCCGCGTTGCGGACGCCGCGCACCATGAGTTCCGGACGTCCGGACAGCAGCGCGGCCGCGTGGTCCGGGTGCGTGGCCACCGATACGAGCCCGGCTCCGGCGCGCAACGCGCCCTCACCGGCGAGCCTCGCGGCGCCGCCCATTCCCGGCCCCCCGGCCACTACCAGCACATGCCCGAAGCGCCCCTTGTGGTCTGCGCGCTGCCGGGCCGGGAGCATCGCCCGCAGCGTCTCCGCGGTGAACACGCGCAACATCGGCTCTCCCGCAAATTCGGTCTCGATCTCCGCCACCCCGTCCGGTTCGATCCGCCCGAGCGGCTCCAGCACCCGGCGCCCCACGTAATCCGGGGCGTCACCCAGAAACAGCCCGCATTTCTCGGCCACGAAGGTCACGGTCAGGGCCGCGCGGACCGCCGCCGTCATCGAGGCCCCGGTGTCGGCGTGTATGCCGGTGGGAATGTCGACGGCCACGACCGGCGCACTGCCTTCGTTGACCGCCTGCGCCGCTTCGAGGTAAAGCCCCCCCAACGGCCGGTCCAGCCCGATCCCGAGCATGGCGTCCACGATCAGATCGCATCCATCCAGCTCCGCCTGCACCAACGGTCCGCTGGAAACGGCGGATTGCCGCGCCGCCTCGAATTGCGTGGCCGCGTCGCCCCGGGGGCGATTTTCGGGCGACAGCAGCATGACCCGTGCGTCCAGGCCCTCCTGCTTCGCCAGGCGGGCCACCACGAAGCCGTCGCCCGCGTTGTTGCCGGCGCCGGCCAGGACCATCCATCGCCGCGCCTCGGGAAATGCATGCCGGGCGCGCGCGTAGGCGGCCGTGCCGGCACGCTCCATCAGGGCATTGCTGTCGATGCCTTCGCTTGCCATGAGCGCGCCTTCCAGCGCCCGCACGGCGGCGGTGCAGTATGCGGTTCGATGACTCATCAGCACGAATATTGCCCGAAGTACATGCCGACCTATACTCTTTCGGCCCATGCAAGCCGCCGCGGAACACTCGCATATCGCCGCCGAACTACCGGCGCTGGCGCGGGAATTCGGCTTCGAACAGGCCGGAGTGGCGGGAATTCAACTTGCCCGGGCCGAGGAGCGCCTGGAGCGCTGGCTGGAGCTGGGGCGGCACGGAACGATGGGATGGATGGCCCGGCACGGACGCAAGCGAACCCGGCCGGCCCGCCTGATTCCCGGAACGCTGAGGGTGCTCTGCTTCCGCATGCATTACTGGCCACGTGACGCCGCCCCGGCCCTGGCGGTGCTGGCCGACCCGGACAAGGCCTACATTTCGCGTTACGCCCTGGGCAGGGACTACCACCGCCTTATGCGCAGGCGTCTTGAGAAGCTGGCCGAGCGCATCGCGTCAAGGGCCGGTCCCATGGGTTACCGGGTGTTCGTGGACAGTGCCCCGGTCATGGAGAAACCCCTGGCCGCGCAGGCCGGGTTGGGCTGGATAGGCAAGCACACCAACCTGATCGACCGCCACGAAGGCTCGTGGTTTTTCCTCGGCGAAATCTACACCGACCTGCCGCTGCCGCTCGACCGCCCCGTGACGGACCACTGCGGCAGTTGCCGGGCATGCCTGGACATCTGTCCCACCGAGGCCATCGTGGCGCCGTATCAGCTCGACGCCCGCCGCTGCATTTCCTACCTGACCATCGAGCATCGGGGTTCCATTCCCCTGGACCTGCGGCCGCTGATCGGCAACCGCGTGTTCGGCTGCGACGATTGCCAGCTGGTCTGTCCCTGGAACCGCCATGCCCGGCCCAGCGAAGAAGCCGCCTTCGCGCCGCGCGGAGGCCTGGACAAGGCCCGGCTGACGCGCCTGTTCGCTTGGGGCGAGGAGCAATGGCGGGAGCGCACCCGCGGAAGCGCCCTGCGCCGCGCCGGCTATACGGGCTGGCTGCGTAACCTGGCTGTCGCGCTCGGCAACGCCGCTCGCTCAGGAGAGGTGATCGAGTCGCTGCAAAAGCGCTTGTCGCACCCCAGCGAAACGGTTCGCGAACACGTTGGCTGGGCGCTTCAGCGGCAGGCGGGCGATCAGGAACCCGCGCCGCAGACGACGTTGTCGATGAGGCGGGCGGAACCCAGCCAGGCGGCGGCGAGCACGACCCATTCTCCGGTGGGCGAAACCGCCGGCGGTCCCAGATCGCCGGCTCGCCGCACCGCGACATAGTCCGGCGCAAAGCCGGCTTCCGCGAGCCGGGCCGCCGCATCCTCCTCCAGCGCGGGAAAGTCGCGCTCTCCCGCCTCGATGCGCGCGGCACAGCGGCGCAACTCGGCATGCAGGAGCGGAGCGGTCCGCCGTTCCGCTTCCGTCAGGTAGCGGTTCCGCGAACTCATGGCCAGTCCGTCCTTCTCGCGCGTGATCGGGCCCTCGATCACCTCGACGGGAATATGCAGGTCCTCGGTCATGCGGCGCAGGATCACCAGTTGCTGATAGTCCTTGCGTCCGAACACCACGGCGTCGGGCAGAGTCAGCAGCAGCAGGCGCGCCACGACCGAGGTCACGCCGGCAAAATGCGTCGGGCGGTGCGCGCCGCACAGATCGGCCGACAGGCCGGGCACTTCCACCCGGGTCAGGTCGTCCAGCCCGCGGGGATACACGTCCTCCTGCCCGGGAGCGAAAAGCAGGTCCACTCCCGCCTCGCGAAGCAAGTCCGCATCGGCATCCAGATTGCGGGGATAGCGCTCGAAGTCCTCTCCGGGCGCGAACTGCGTGGGATTGACGAAAATGCTCACGATTACCCGGCCGCCGGCGCCGGCCAGGCGCGCCAGGTCCATATGCGCCTTGTGCAGCGCGCCCATCGTGGGCACCAGCGTGACTTTCTCGCCGGCGCCGCGCCAGCGGCGCACCTGCGCGCGCACTTCCGCCTTGGTCGTAACTATCCGCACGGGGCAGCCGCCGGTTCAGGAAAAACAGTGCTCGGGAGCGGGGTATTCGCCTGTCTTGACGGCCTGGACGTAGGCTTCGCAGGCGGCCAGCGGATCGTCCGCCGCGGTGATGAAGTTGCGCACGAACTTCGGCACCGGTCCCTGCGTGATGCCGAGCATGTCATACAAAACGAGGATCTGTCCGTCGACGTTGGGTCCGGCGCCGATCCCGATAACGGGCACCCGGCACTGCTCCGCGATCGCCCTGCCCAGTTCGTTGGGAACGCATTCGAGCAGGACCACATCGGCCCCCGCCTCCTCCAGCCGTAGCGCGCTGGTCACCATTCGCTCCGCCTGCGAGGGATCGCGTCCATGCACCTTGAAACCGCCGATCTTGTGAACCGACTGCGGACGCAGTCCGATATGCGCACAAACGGGGATGTCGTGCCGGGCCAGGTGCTCCACGATCCTGCGCTGGCCCTCGCCGCCTTCCAGCTTGACCATCATCGCGGCGCCTTCCTGCATCAGCCGCACGGCGTTGTCCAGCGCCTGTTCCGGTTCGCTGTAGCTCATGAAGGGCATGTCGGCCACGAGGAAGGCGTGGGTGAGCGCCCGGGCCACGTGCCGGCTGTGGTAGATGATGTCCTCCACCGTTACCGGAACGGTGGTGTCATGTCCCTGAATGACCATTCCCAGGGAGTCGCCTACCAGCACCAGGTCCACGCCGGACCGGTCCACCAGGCGGGCAAAGCTGGCGTCGTAGGCGGTAAGGCAGGCGATCGGCTCGCGCTCTTTCTTCATCCGCGCCAGCGTGCTCACGTTCACCGGCGGTCTGCGCATGTCGCGCTGCTTCAGTTGAACGTACACCGGCGGTTCCTAGTGTCGCGTCACGCCCTGCGTCGATCAAACGACCAGGCCGCTGGGATCGAAGTAGGTGCGGCCGGACCGGGCCTGTTGCATTTCGTTGAGCAGCAGTTCGATGTGCGCATCGTTGTTCACCAGATCAATGGCCTCGGTGTTCACTATCAGGACCGGCGCCTCGTCGTAGTCCAGTATAAATCGCGCCATCGCCTCGTTGAGCCGTTCCAGGTACTCGGCCGTTATGCGCCGTTCCATCGGAATGCCGCGGTTGGCGATCCGCTTCAGCAGGGTCCGAACCGAGGTTTGCAGAAACAGCACCAGGTCCGGCACCGGCGGGTCGATCGCGACCGCTTCGCGCACCATGTCGTAAACCTGCAATTCGTCCGACGCCAGCGTGCACTCGGCATAGACGCGGTCGCGCTCCAGCAGAAAATCGCTGATGCGGGTCGTGGGAAAGAGGTCGTCCTTCTTGATGCGCTCGGCGAGCTGCGTGCGGTGCAGCAGGAAATAGAGCTGCGACGGCAGCGCGGCCCGGGTGATCCCGTTATAGAAGCGCTCCAGGAAGGGGTTGCCGTGCGGCGCCTCCACGATCAGTTCCCCGTTCATCCGGTCCGCCAGCAAGTGCGCCACAGTGGACTTGCCGGCGCCGATGCAGCCTTCGACGGCGATGTAGCGGCCGCTAGCGGACCTTTTTTTCATTTCCGTTGGCGCTCCGGCCTCCGGCACGGCCCGGTCCGCCGCGGCGGCGCTTCGACCAGGAACGCGAAGGCGCCGACCCCGCCCTCTTCCGCCAGTAGAGAACACACTGTTCTTCAATCTCGCCCAGGCGCCGGCGCAGGCACAACAGCCGATAGGCCGGGCGAAACAGGGGATGCTTCAGCGTCTGGTTCACGCGCCGGCGCGGCCTGGCCTGCAACAGGGCCTGCCGGCCCAGTACATGCTCCATGTCCGCCGTCATCTTCTTGGTGGGGCGCAGACCGTACTGGCTGTCCCGAACCATCCGCCGAAAGGCATCGGTAATCTGGGTATAGCGGGGTATGCCGCTGCCGCCGGGCGCCACGACCCGGGAAATCGGCCCCCAGTAGAACACGCACAACAGGAACATCAGGCTGGCATGAGAACCCTCGCTCAGCCTCTTGTCGGTCGCCGCAAGCGCATCGCGAACGAATCCTTCGGCTCGCGGCTCGGCATCCATCCACGGGCCCAGGAACGGGAACAGTTCGTCGAGCAGGCCGAAGCGGCGCAGTTCTTCAAAACTGGAAACGGCGTGACCGCCGAGGAACAGCTTGCGCACCTCTTCCAGGAGGCGGGCGGGCGGCTCGGCCCGCAGCAGCCGGGCCATTTCCGGAATCGGCTCGGCGCAACGCCTGTCGAGCTCGCAGCCGAGTTTGGCCGCGAAGCGCGCCGCACGCAGCATTCGCACCGGGTCCTCCTCGTAGCGCAAACGCGGTTCCCCGATCAGGCGCAGACGGCGCCTGGCGATGTCCTTGAGCCCGCCGACGTGATCGATAATGCGCTTGTCGGCAAAGTCCCAGTACAGCGCGTTGATCGTGAAATCGCGCCTCAGCACGTCCTCTTCCAGACTGCCGAAGCGGTTGTCCCGCAGGATGCGCCCGTTGGATCCCCGGACAACCGAACCCTCCGGATTCGAGGCCTCGTTGCCGGAACCGCGAAACGTGGCGACCTCGATGTATTCGCGGCCGAACATCACGTGCGCGAGGCGGAACCGCCGCCCGATCAGCAGCACCCGGCGGAACAGCTTCTTTACCTGTTCCGGCCTGGCGTCGGTCACGATGTCGAAATCCTTGGGCCGGAGATCCAGCAGCAGGTCGCGCACGCCGCCGCCGACCACGCAGGCGCGATAGCCTGCCCGGTGCAGGCCGCGTAGCACCCTGACGACATTGGACGGAAGCTGCCGCGCGGCAATGCGC
Source organism: Gammaproteobacteria bacterium (assembly GCA_028821145.1). Lineage (GTDB taxonomy): Bacteria > Pseudomonadota > Gammaproteobacteria > Steroidobacterales > Foliamicaceae > Foliamicus. The sequence goes on from JAPPHC010000049.1 coordinate 11,066, forward strand.
GGTTCGCCCGAATTGATTTTCAGCGCCGTTGTCTTGATCGAGGTCGAAACTCCAGCCACGGATGGCACGGCGCGCGTGTGAAGCACGCCTTTATTCGGCTGCCTATAATATCGCACCGCGCCTTGTCAGGCACGAAACGCTCCCTTCGTCTAGGGGTCAGGACGCCAGGCTCTCAATCTGGAAACAGGGGTTCGATTCCCCTAGGGAGCGCCATTTGACCGCATGGGAAATGCGCTCAATCGGGCGCCCGGCGCCAGCGCAAGCGGTCGGCGCGCACAAGCAGCACGATCACGGCAATACCCAGGACAAGGGTGGGCGCCCAGCCCGCCAGCCAGGGCGGCAGACCGTAGAGCTGACCGGCTTCGGCCACCCCGCGGTTCGCAAGAAACCAGATCAGTGCGATGCCCAGCCCCAGCGCGGCCCGGGCGCTGCCTCCCAGGGTTCTGCGATTGGTAAACACCAGCGGCAAGGCAAGCACGCACATCAGCGCCACTGCCGCCATCGTCGCCAGCCGCGACTGCATTTCCAGGCGGAAACGCAGACCGCTGAGCTGGTTCGCTTCCAGGTAACGCGCGTAGCGCAACAAGCTGCCTACCGTCATCAGTTCGGGGCGCAGTTCAACGAGTTCGACGATATCGGGGCTCAGGCGGGTCTCGGTAATCCTCAGATCGCTGTACGAAGACTGCGCGCCGTCCTCGCCGACAACGGTCTCTTCATAGCCGCCGAGCTCGAGCTTGCCGTCCTCGTTGATCCTCGCGGCCCGCGCCCGGCCGAAACTGAGGATGCCCTCCGGCGCCAGCCGGAAAAGAAAGGCGCTCGCGTAGCCTTCTTCGTCGCCCGCGGGGCGCAGGTTCAGAATCAGGTCGCCGTCGCGCATCCAGACGCTTTCTCCCTGGGTCAGCGCCGGTGTCGGATTAAGGGCGGCCGCCCGCATGCGCTTGCCCAGAGAGTGCATCGGTGGGGCCAGCGACTCACCCAGGAACACCGCCAGCACAACGAAAAGCGCTCCCGCGGCCCACACCGGAACCGAGAGCCTGAGCACCGACACGCCGGAGGCCCTCGCCACCGTCAGTTCGTGGTGCGCGGAAAAATTGCCCAGCGCAAGGAAGCTCCCGATGATCGCGGCCGCGGGAAGCGCGTCGAACGCGAATTGCGGAATGCGCAACGCGGAGTAGGCAAGACCGTCGAGCAGCGTGTAGGCGCCCTGGCCGGCCATGCGGGACTGTTGGGCGAAATCCACGAACAGCGAGAGCGACACGAGCGCGCAAAGGCACACGAGCACAAGCGGAACGACACCGCGCAGCAGGTACCGGTCAAGAAGCGTCATGCCGTCTGCAGGGCGCGGATTCGCCGGCCGAACCGTTTGAGCAGGTGGGAGTCGCCCAGTCCGAAATAAGCCGCGGCCGCGAAGGCCAGCAGCAGGTGAACCCACCACACGCCGAGCCACAGCGGCGTGATTCCCTGCCTGGCCCACGAAAGCGCCGCCGTGACCAGATTGGTGTAGATCACGTACACCAGCAATGCCCAGGGAAGCGAGGCGAACCGGCTCTGGCGCGGCAGACGGCGGCTCAGCGGCAGCGCCATCACGGCGAGGATCAGCAGGACCAGGGGGGCCGAAAGGCGTCGTTGAAGTTCCAGCAGAGATTCCGGATCGCCTTGCGACCACAGTTCCATGCTGGGCGCGGCGTCCATGTTCATCGCCGCGGACACCGTGTCCGGCATGATCGCCGGTATGCCATGCTCGGCGAAGCGCACGATGCGAATCTGCGCCTCGCCCGGCCATCCGTCGTACAGCACGCCATCGTAGAAGGTCACCATTCGAACCAGCGGGTCGGCGGTTTCCTGCAATGCCATTCGATCGGTGACGATGATCTGCATGCGCCCGTCCACGCGCCGGTGAGCGAAGACCCGGTAGAGACGGCCCTGTTCGTCCGCCTCCTCGGAATAGACCACGCCCTGGCCGCCCAGAGATACGAAGTGGCCCGGTTCCAGCCGGCGCAGATCGCCCATGGACGCCGCTTCCCTTTCCAGTTCATCCACGGCCCGGCGCGCGCCGGGCGCAAGGTCCAGGGTCATCCAGCAGGCCAGCGCCGCCACCGGCACGGACAGCGCCAGCACCGGCTTGAGCTGGGAGCGGGCGCCGTAGCCGCAGGCGCGGATCACCGGCAGCTCGCTGTCGCGATACATGCGCCCCAGCGCGAGAAGCAGGCCGAAGAACAGCGCCGCCGGCATGATCACCGGCAGATACTGCAGGCAGGTGTAGCCGATCATCGGCAGCACCGCCTCGCGGGGCAGATCCTGCGAAGCCGCCGCCGACAGTATTCGCACGCACTGGTTTGTACCCAACAGGACCAGCAGCACCGCCAGCGCGCCGCTGAACGCCGCCAGGCCTTCGCGAAACAGGTACCGATCCAGTATGCGCATCATTCCTCAAAGGCAATAGAATGACCCACCGTCACGGACGGCGCCGGTTCCCTTAAAGCAGCGCCGTCGGATGGGTTTTCAAGAGGCGACCGCATGCAATTCGAAATCACCACGCAGAAGTTGAACAGTTTACAGGCTGACCTGGCGATCGCCCCGGTCTATCAGGACGAAAAACCGGCCAAGGCCACCGCCGGTCTGAGCGCGGGTCTGCGCAATCTGATCCGCAACGCCATGGCTTCGGGCGACATTCGCGGGAAGTCCGGCGAAACGCTGCTGCTTACCCACACGGGCCGACTGGGCGTGCGCCATCTGCTGCTCGCCGGCCTCGGCAACAAGGACAAGCTTGATGCGGCCGGCTGGCGCAAGGCGGTCGAGGCCGCCGTAAAGCGTGCCGAGCGGTCAAGCGCGACAACGGTGGTCAACCTGATGGGACTGGAAGACGTGCCGGGCATGGACGCAACGCGCAAGGCGCGGAGTTTCGCCGAGCAATGGCTCTACGCCAGCTATCGTTACACGACGACCCGCAAGAGGGTGAAGGACACGCGCCCGAAAGACCGCCGGCTCACCGTCGCGATCGACGGCGATGAGGAAGCGGCGCAGGCCAGGCTGGGCCTCAGGCAGGGCCGCGCCATCGGACGGGCCCGCAATTATGCGCGTGAGTTGGGCAACCTGCCGGCAAACGTCTGCACTCCAGCCTACCTGGAGTCGGAAGCCCGAAAGCTGGCGCGCCGCAGCACCCGCGTCACCGCCGAGATTCTTCAGGAAGACGAAATGAAGGAACTGGGAATGAACTCTCTGCTGTCGGTTTGCGAAGGCAGCGAGCTGAAGCCCCGGCTGATCGTGCTCCATT
>JAPPHC010000062.1 GCA_028821145.1 Gammaproteobacteria bacterium
CACAGCGTTTCTTCGACTTCGATGGCGACGGCGTGAACGACGCGGCCATTGGCGCCGTCGACATCGGCCTCGGCAACATGTTCGGCGCCATGGTGGGCAACTCGGTTTCCGTCGATCTGGCGTTCTACCGGATCCGGAACGGGGAACACGGCGCGGAACCCGACTGGACTCGAAACGTGCGCAGCCCTTTCTCGCCGCTGGACAAGCGGGGGCCGATGTTTCCGACCATCCTCACGGGCGATGTTGACGGCGACGGCCGTGCCGACCTTTTGATCGGGGAGCGCTGGGACGAGCTGAACGTGTTTCTGGGCGTGGCCGGAAGCGAGCCGGTCGCGGCGAGGGCGATCAGCGTGGCGGCGCCAATGTCCTCCGACGAACGCAACGCAAGGATTGCCGATCTCGACGGGGACGGCAAGGACGATGTCTATATCCAGCATCCTTCCGCGGACGGGACGGGACGGATCGTCGTGCTGATGGCGCGTTAGCGGCTGCGGCGGACGCCGGCCGCAAGACACGGGCGGCCGCGGAGGGTAAAGTGTCGGGCATGAGGCGCATGGCGCTAAGCATGCTCGCAGGTTTGCCGCTGCTCGCTCCGCTGCAGGCGCCGGAGCTTGAGGCAAGCGTGCTCCGGCGCGGGACCAATGACGAGTTGCCCACATTCGACCCGCAGTACGTGGTCGGCAACTCGGCCGGGGCGATCATGTATGACCTCTTCGAAGGCCTGGTCACGCGGACGCCGGATGGAGAGTTGGCGCCGGCCATTGCCGCAAGCTGGAGCATTTCAGAGGATGGGACGGTCTACACCTTCCGCCTGAAGAAGAATGCGAAGTGGTCGGACGGCAAGGAGATTACGGCCGGCGACTTCGTTTATTCCTTCAGGCGCATGCTCGATCCCCGGTCCGGCACCCGCGGCGCCAGCGCCCTGTTCCCGGTTCTCAACGCGACCGCCATCTCGGTGGGCGAGAAGTCCGTCGATTCCCTGGGCGTGAAGGCGGTCGATCCCTCCACGCTGGAAATCATCCTCGAGGGCCCGGCGCCGTACTTCATCAGCCTGCTGGCCTCCTACAGCAATGCCCCGGTTCCCGCGCACGTTATCGAGGCCCACGGACGAAGGTGGACCCAGCCCGGAACCATGGTCACCAACGGCGCCTACATGCTCGGCAAGGTCGTCACCAATACCTACTACCAACTGGTGAAGAATCCGCACTACCACTCCGCCGACACGGTGTCCATCGAGGAGGTCTTCTATTACCCGGTGCCCTCGCCCACCACCTCGCTGAAAAGGTACCTGGCCGGGGAACTGGACGTGATTCTCAATATCCCGTTCAATCAATACGAGAACCTCAAGGCGACCCGCCCCGGAGAATTCCGGATTGCGCGCGGAATCGGGCTGGGCTACCTGTCGGTCAACAACACGCTGCCCCCATTCGATGACGTCAGGGTGCGCAAGGCGCTTTCCCTGGCCATCGACCGGGACGTGATCGTGGAGAAATTGCTCAGGACGGGCGACGAGCCCGCCTGGTCGGTGGTCCCGACGGCGATCTGGAAAGACCCTTCGGAGCCTCCGGCATTCAGCCGGATGTCCCCGGGCGAGCGCTTGGCCGAAGCCCGGCGTTTGCTAAACGAGGCGGGCTTCAACAGGAGCAATCCGCTCAGATTCACATTCGTGTTCTCCCCGGTGGAGAGGGACCGCCGCCTCGCGGTGGCCTATCGCTCGATGTGGAAGCAGGCCGGCGTGGAGGCCGAACTGGAAACCGTGGGCATGCGGGCGCTGATGAAGAAGGCGGCGGACCGGGAATACCAGGTGATGCGGCTGACCTACTACGCGATCTTCTACGACCCGGTGTCGTTCTTCGCGCTCATCCGGGGCGACAGCTTCAGGAACTATTCCGGTTACTCCAATGCGGACATCGACCGGCGCCTGGCCCTTGCCGACACCATCCGCTCGGACGAGGAACGAACCGCCTACCTGCGGGAGATCGAACAGCGGGTGATGCAGGATTTCCCCGTCATCCCCTCGCATTTCCAGTCCCGGGCCTTCCTGGTGAACCAGCGCGTCGAAGGCTGGACGAATTCCACGGCGCCGAAAATGGCCAAGGACCTCAGGCTCAACGGAGGCCCCTGAACTGACAGGACGCCGCGACACCGCCGACCTGAGTGATTTGCAGCCGGGCGATCTCTTCCTGGTGCTGAACGAGATCGACCAGGGCCATATCGATTACAGGAAAGGCATTTCCGGACAGTGCCGGATCGTCCACTACGACCGGGACTTCAACGCCAGGGGCGAACTGTGGACCGGCGAGGCGGGGATGCTCGTGGGCCTGCTCTACAACCCCTGCGACCGGCGCCTGTACACCACCAATCCGCAATGCAACAGCGTCCTGGCCTACGACGCCTCCGGCGCGCAGCACCGGCTGGACGGCTACCTGCCCGAGCGGCGTTACGGAAACATGGCGCTGGCGCGAAACGGCGACATCCTCATCGGCGTTCATTCCCTCTATGGTGCGCCGGTCGAGGACGAGCACGGCGACGGAAAGCTGATCCGATTCAACCCGCAAACCAGGGCGGTCAGCTTCCACGAGGTGGAAATCGACGGAGGCCGCGGCGGCCGGCACTGCATCAGCAACCTGGCCCTGGACGCCGACGACAGGACCGTTTACTACGCCTCGGAAGCCGGCCGGCGGCTTTGCCGATACGACACCGAATCCCGACGGCAGCTTAGCGATTTCATCAACTTCGGCGAGGACGACGTCATGCGGACCTATGGCATGGGCCTGCTTCCCGACGGAGAAGTGCTGATGGCAAGCGGCTCGGGGGCCGTTCTTTTCAATCCCCGCGGAGAAGTGCTCCAGAACTACGAAGTGCCATTGGAGAACGGCTGGACGCGCGCCAAACCGGCCCTGGACGGCGAGCACTTCTACCTGAGCAACTTCCTGCACGGACTGCTGCAACGCAGGGACATAGCCACCGGAGAAGTAGTGAGCGAGCTGAACACCGGGCTGAAATGCTCGCTGCTGAGCCTTTCCGAGTATCGGGAAACCTGACGGGCCGCCGCATGCTGAACTACGCGCTGAGAAGGCTCCTGGTAGCCGTACCCACGCTATTCGTCATTATTACGCTTGCCTTCTTCCTGATTCGCATCGCGCCCGGCGGACCCTTCGACCTGATCCCGGACCTCGACCCGGCGGCCGCGGAAAACCTGCGAAAAGCCTACGACCTCGACAAGCCGCTGCTCGAGCAGTACGGCAACTACCTGTGGCGGCTTGCCAACGGCGACCTGGGGCCTTCGCTGGCCTACCGGGACCGGAACGTGGCGGAACTGATCGCCGAAGGATTTCCGGTGAGCGCGCAACTTGGGCTGACGGCCATGGTGCTGGGCCTGTTCGGGGGAATGCTGTGCGGCATTGTGGCCGCCCTGCGCAAGAACTCGGCGGTGGACTTCACCGTCATGGCGATCGCCATGGCCGGAGTGGGCATTCCCACCTTTGTGACCGCTCCGCTGCTTACCCTTTTCTTCGGCCTCTACCTGGGCTGGCTGCCCCTGTCGGGCTGGAACAACGGCCAGTTCGCGCACATCATCCTGCCGGTCGTCGCGCTCGCTCTGCCCACCCTCGCGGGCATCACGCGCATCACCCGCGGCTCGATGCTGGAATCTCTCGGCGCCGACTACGTTCGCACGGCGCGCGCCAAGGGCCTGCCGGAATGGAAGGTGATCTCCCGGCACGTATTGCGTCCGGCCTGCATGCCGGTGGTGAGCTACCTGGGGCCGGCGATCGCAGGCGCCATGACCGGCTCGGTGGTGATCGAAACGATATTCGGCCTGCCCGGGATCGGGCGCGCCTTTGTCGAGGGCGCACTGAACCGCGACTACTCCCTGATCCTGGGAATCGTGATCGTGTACGCCACGCTGATCATCCTGCTCAACCTGCTGGCCGACATCATCTACGGCTACCTGGATCCCAGGGTGCGTCCCCGATGACCGCGCCCGGCCGTTCCCTGTGGCAGGACGCAATGGCCCGGTTCCGGCGCCACCGCGCGGCGATGGCGAGCGTGTGGATCATGGGCGCGATCACGGCGCTGGCGATCGTGGTTCCCGAATTCTGGCCGAACAGCCTGGACGAAGTGAACTGGGACTACCTGGAGTCGCCGCCGACCGCCGACAACTACCTGTGGTTCGGCACCGACGTGAATGGACGGGACATGTTTTCCCGAACCTTCTACGGCGCCAGGATTTCCCTGACTATCGGCGTGCTGACCACCCTCGTCGCGCTGGTCATCGGTGTGGCGTACGGCGCCATAGCGGGCTATCGGGGCGGCACGCCGGGCGACCTCATGATGCGCGTCGTTGACGTGCTCTATTCCCTGCCCGCGCTGTTTTTCGTGATCATCCTGGTGACCGTGTTCGGCAACAGTTTCCTGTTGATCTTTCTGTGCATAGGGGCCGTGGAGTGGCTCACGCTGGCCCGCATCGTGCGCGGGCAAACGCTCTCCATCAAGGAAAAGGAGTACGTGGAGTCCGCCATGGCGGCGGGCCTCTTGACGCCCACCATCCTGCTGAAATACATCATTCCCAACGTGATCGGGCCGGTCATCGTGTATGTGACCCTGCTGATTCCCATCAACATCATCGTGGAGAGCTACCTGAGCTTTCTCGGGCTGGGCGTACAGGAGCCCTATACCAGTTGGGGGCGGCTGATCTCGCAGGGCGCCGACGAGATCGGAACGGCGCCGTGGCTTTTGATCATTCCCGCCGCGTTTCTGGTCATCACGCTGTTCTGCTTCAATTTCATCGGCGACGGTCTGCGCGACGCGCTGGACCCGAAGGACCGCACGCGATGAGCACGCCGCTTCTGGCCTGCGAGGACCTGCACGTGCGCTTCGAGACGCACGCCGGTGAGGTGCACGCGGTCAAGGGCGTGGATTTCGAGGTCCACCCCGGAGACTGCATCGGTATCGTGGGAGAGTCCGGTTCCGGGAAGACGCAGACCGCCATGGCCCTTATGGGCCTGCTGGCCGACAACGCCGCGGCAAGCGGCAGCGTCAGGTTCCGGGAGGAGGAAATCCTCAACGCGCCCGCCGGGCAACTCAACCGGATCCGGGGCCGCAGGGTCTCAATGATCTTCCAGGACCCGATGGCCTCGCTGACTCCGTTCATGCGCATCGGCGCGCAACTGTGCGAGGTGCTGCATCAGCACTCCGACATGAACAGGGATGAAGCGAAGGCGCGGGCGCTGGAGGTCCTCGAGATCGTGCAGATTCCGGAGCCCCGCCGCCGCTTCGGCATGTATCCGCACGAGTTGTCCGGCGGACAGCGGCAAAGAGTGATGATCGCCCAGGCGCTGCTCTGCGAACCGGACCTCTTGATCGCCGATGAGCCGACCACGGCGCTGGACCTCACCATTCAGGCGCAGATTCTGGATTTCCTCAGGTCGCTGAAAAAACGCACCACCATCGTGATCATCACGCACGACCTGGGCGTGGTGGCCGGACTGTGCGACACGGTCCTGGTGATGCAGGAAGGCCGCGTCGTGGAGAGGGGGGCCACCGAAACAATATTCAACGCATCGGAGCACCCGTACACGCGGGCGCTGCTCGCAGCCCTGCCCCGACCGAAGCGTGTACAGCCGCCCGAAGGACCATCGATCGGAACAACCGCTCCGGGCAAGAGTCTGTTGCGCGTTGATGACCTCAGGGTGCACTTCCCAACCCGTGTGCAGGATCGGCTACGGTCAAGGACCGTGCCGCTGAAAGCCGTTGACGGCGTTTCCTTCAGCGTCGCGGAGGGCGAAACCGTCGGCATAGTCGGTGAATCGGGCTGCGGCAAATCGACGCTGGCGCGCGCCATACTGCAACTCATCGGTTCCACCGGCGGGCGCATCGTCTGGCAGGGGGAGGACCTGTCCGGGTTGAGCCGCAAGGCGATGAACGAGCGGCGCAGGGACCTGGGCGTGGTGTTCCAGGACCCACTGTCCAGCCTCAACCCGAGAATGACCATAGGCAACATCATCGCCGAGCCTCTGCGGCGCTTTCACCCGGAATTGGACCGCGAGGACCGCGATGCCGCGGTGCTGAACGCATTGCGGGACGTGGGGCTGGACCGCGAACACCGCGATCGCTACCCCCATGAGTTCAGTGGCGGCCAATGCCAGCGGGTAAGCATCGCCAGGGCGATGATCCTCAAGCCCAGGCTCCTCATCTGCGACGAGCCGGTCAGTTCGCTGGACGCGTCCACCCGCAAGCAGACCATCGGGCTGCTCAAGGACCTTCAGAAGAAGCACGGGGTCTCGATCATCTTCATCAGCCACGACCTGTCGGTGGTGCGGATCGTGTGCGACCGGGTCCTGGTGATGTACCTGGGCCATTTCGTGGAAATCGCCGACCGGGACATCCTGTTCGATTCACCCGCCCACCCGTATACGCAGGCCCTGATCAGCGCAATTCCGGTGTCGGACCTCAAGGCGCAGCGGCAACAGGAGCGAATCATTCTCACCGGCGAGCCGCCCTCTCCCACCGCCCCGCCCTCCGGCTGCGTGTTCCGTACCCGTTGCCCTGTCGCAACGGACATCTGCAGCGAGCGGGAGCCGGAATTCAGGACCCTGGAAAACGGGGCGCGGGTGGCCTGCCACCACGCCTGACGCCGGGGAACATCACCGCGCCGCGCGCGTCAGAGTGTGGGCAGCAGCACCTTTGCGACCGAATCGAAAAGCGCCGACCCGGACTTGAGCCCCGCCTGGCGCAGCAGCCAGCGCGCCCCGCAGAGATTCGACGACAGGACCGGGTTGGCCAGCTCGTCTCCCATGAGCCTGACCGCCTCGAGCGTCACCATGCCGGTGCCGGTCATGACGATGGCCGCATCCTCGGGCGGCGTTAGCGATCTCAGCGTCCTGACGACATGCGGAGTCCGGGTGTCGTAAGCATGGAGCCTCTCGTGCGGTTCGAACACCCGCGCAACGGCCGCCAGCCGATAGCCGGCCGCCCGCCAGTAGGCAACCGCCTTCTCGGTCAGCCAGTCCGAATAGGGGGAAACGAGGCAGATTTCCTCGCAGCCGATCGCCTGCAAGGCCTGGTGGATCGCGCGGCTGGAGGTGATCGTGGGCAGTCCGCTCTCCGCAGTCAGGTCCGCGCACAGTTTCCGGTCGCCGTCCGGCAACAGGCGATAGGAAGGGCCGGTGATGCCGATCAGCATGGAGTCGAGTTTGAGGTTGTCGAAGGCGCCCATCGTGTCGCGGTAGTGCGACACGTACAGCTTGCTGCGCTCGTTGAGCGGAACGCCGTGCAAGACGGGCAGCCGGGCCGCGTACATCGTGATTTCCCCGGGCAGCAGGCGCGCCATTTCCGGCTCCACCGTGGGGTTGCCCGGAGGGACGATCACGCCGGCCTGGTGCGTCGTTACCGGATCGGGAATCACGGCGGCCCTATTCCTCCCGTGATTGGCCCGGCACGGCGATGGCGTCCATCATACGGTCCACCATGCCGTCGAAGGAGCTCCATGGCGCTTCGCGGAAGCTGTGATTGCGAACGATGAACGACGGGCCGGCGAAGAAGTTCTCGTACTGCTGCTGGCGGGCGCCGAATTCGCTGCCGTAAAGGTCCCAGGCCAGCCGATAGAGCTTGACGCGGTCGACCGCCGACTCTGCTTCCGTGGTCCAGTAGTCATGGAAGATGTCGCGGGTTTCGGGGTTTTCAAGCACGGAAACATCCGCCGGCATCTGGAACACGCTGCCTCCGGACAATTCCCTCATCATGGCGATGATCTCGGGGTAGTGCTCCTGGCACCAGTTCAGCGCGGCGTACATGTAGCGCCGGTTGAAGTTCAGGTAGCCGTTGCCAAGGTCTTCGCAGTCCTGTATCTGGCCCTGAATCATCCCGCCGAGGGAGGCTTCCCAGGCCGCCAGCCGACCCAGTTTTTCCGCCACGACCGGGATCCCGTCCACGCCGGCGGACTGCGCGATCCTGTGGACGATTCCGGCGATAAACCGCAGCTTGGCGTGGAAGCGCACGTTGGACTGGTGATTGCCCAGCGTGTGCGAAGCGGTCTCGATGTAGATTTCGCGCGAAAGTGCGGCACGGTCGTGGACGAAGACCCGCTCCCAGGGCACCCGCACGTTCTCGAAGATGAGCATGACGTCGCTTTCGTCGAAGTTCGAGCTGAGCGGGTTGTCGAACTCGCTGACGGCATGGGGTTCCATGGGCTTGCGCGCCCACAGCGTCAGGCCCTTCGCATTCATCGGCACCGCGCAGGTAATCGCCTCCTTCCCACGGTCATCGGCTATGGGCGTGAGGTTTCCGATCCAGACCTCGTCGCAGAACACGCCCGCCGTGGCGAGCATCTTCATGCCGTTCAGGACCACACCCTCGCGGTCTTCATCGACGACCTGCAGCACGGCCTGGTGGCCCTTGTTGTCGCCGAACAGGGCCGCGTTCTTGGACTGCGGCGCGGGGTGGACCGCATAAGTGGCATAAAGGTCGTTTTCGCGCAGGTGGTCGTAGTAGGCCGTGATGTTCGCGGCGAATTCGTCGCCGTCCCGGTCGAGTATTTCCGGGTTCATGGCCAGGCCGGTCACGAAACTGGACACGTGGTCGGGGCTCCGGCCCAGCAGCCCGTAGGTCTGGTCTGCGATCGCGTAGTGGGCCCGGGACCGCTTTTGGAGGTCGTGGCGGGTCCGTGGCTTCAGGTAGTAGCTGGCGTAGCGTTCGCCGTTCTCTTCGAACGACATCACGCCGGCGTTGGCGGGGTTCGCCTTGTAATCGAACAGTCCGGCCATCGTGCGGGCCGCGCCCCTGAATGCCGGGTGCGCGGTCACGTCCTCAACCTTGTGGCCCCCGACATACACCCGTCGGCCGTCTCTCAGGCCTGCCAGAAACTCCCTGCCGGTGCGCAGCATATTTCCCGTTCAGAGGCGAAAGTACAATGAGGCGCGCGCAGGCCCGCGGCCGTCAGAGTGGGAGACGAGCATGTTGATAAACAACTGGTATGTGGCTGCCAAGAGTCAACAGGTGAGTCAGGAAAAGCCCCTGATCGTGCGTATGTTAGGCCAGAACTTCGTCCTGTACCGCACTCCCGAAGGCGGGGCGGTTTGCCTGGCCAACACCTGCTGCCATCGTGGCGGTTCGATCGGCCGGGGCGAACTGGACGGCGCCGGCTGCATCGGTTGCGGCTACCACGGCTGGAAGTTCAATCCGCAGGGCCGGTGCGTGGAGATCCCGGCGCTGGGAAAGGACGCGAAGATTCCGAAGCGCGCGCGGGTGGACTCGTATCCCGTCGAAGAGCACTTTGACTGGGTATGGGTGTTCCTGGGCGACCTGGAGGAGGACGAACGCCCCAGGATTCCGGCCACCGAGTTCCCTGAATACCACGACAAGGAAAACTGGCGCGTGGTGTCGATGGAATTCGACGCGGACGTGAACTGGGCCCGCGGCCACGAGAACTCGCTGGACAGCGCGCATCCCGCGTTCGTGCATGCCAGTTTCGGCCGGCGCAGCGCGCCCGAAGTGCAAATCGTTCCGCTGGTTCCCAATGCGTTCATGGGACACAACGCCACCCGCCAGCGCGTGCCGCCCAAGCGCAGCCAGATCAGCGCCGATATCGCCAGACTCGTTTCCGAGAAGAGGGGCAAGACCACAGCCTCGACCGATTCCTACCTGGCGGGCATATCCCATCGCATCGACATCACAAGGGAAGGCAATATCAGGCAGGTGACCGTTTCCGCCCGCACGCCCGTCGATCCCTACAACACGCGGGTTTTCGCGCACCAGGCCCGCAATTACCTGTTGGAGGAAGAGCACGACGAGGCGCGCCGCGAGGGCATACGGCGGGCCTACAAGGAAGATCTTGACGTGGTCGCCACGGTCGAGCCGAAGTTCGTGCCGCGATCCATGGCGCACCAGCTCCTGGTGGAGGCCGACCAGATGGAGACAGCGTTCCGCAAGGTGCTGATCGAGAAAGTGAAACAGGGCTGGGAAATCGATTTCGACAGGTTGCAGGACGAAGGGCGCTTCCGGCACTACTCCATCCCCTCGCCCGCCCGCCGGAAAGACCCGAAGAACTGGGTCCACCCGGTGGTGCCGACGACTTTTCCACGCTAATGCCGCCTCGAATCGACGCCCACCAGCACTTCTGGAAGGTCGAGCGCAACGACTACGGCTGGCTGACGCCGGCGCTCGAGCCGCTGTACCGTGATTTCGGGCCCGACGACCTCGCCCCGCTGTTGCTGGAAGCGGGCGTCGACAGGACCATCCTGGTCCAGGCCGCGCCGACCGTCGCGGAAACGCGCTTCATGCTGGAACTGGCCGGCCAGACCGACCTGGTGGCCGGCGTGGTGGGCTGGATCGACATGGAAAGCGCCGACGCGGCGACGGTGCTTGGCGACCTCGCGCAACACCCTAAGCTGGTCGGCATCCGGCCGATGATCCACAACATCGAGGACGAAGCGTGGATCACGCGCCCGGGGCTGGCGGCGGCGACCGAAGCCGTGATCGACGCCGGCCTGTGCTTCGACGCGCTCGTCCGCCCCCAGCACCTGCCCTATCTGCTCGAGTTCCTGCAGCGCCATCCGGACCTCAAGACCGTGATCGACCATGGCGCCAAGCCGGTCATTACCGAGGGCCTGTGGCAGCCGTGGGCGGACCGCATGTCCGAACTGGCCGAGCGCACCGGCGCGTATTGCAAGCTGTCCGGCCTGTTGACCGAGGCGAGCCCGGACCAGGGCTACGACGACCTGCTCCCCTACATGGAGCACCTGCTCGCCACGTTCGGGCCGGAGCGGCTTATGTGGGGCAGCGACTGGCCGGTGCTTCTGCGCGCCGGCACCTACCCCGGCTGGTTTGCGATTGCCAAGCGCTTTCTGAACAGTCTGGACGAAGCGGACCGGGCGCAGGTGCTGGGCGGCACCGCCGCCCGCTTCTACGGCGTCTGAACCGGCCCGGGATGCGCAGTCCATGAGCAGGCGAAAGCGCGTACTGATTACCGGAGCTGCGTCGGGAATAGGCCTTGCCTGCGCGCGGAGATTTCATCGGGACGGATACGCTGTGCTGGGCATCGACCTCAACGCAAGTCCCCATCCATCGCTCTTCGACCGCTTCGAGCAGGCGGACGTACGCGACGAGGAAGTGACGCAAAAGGCCGTGCAGGGCTTTGGCATCCCCTCAGGAGGGCTGGATGCGCTCGTTCACTGCGCCGGCATCGGTCAATACGGCACCGTGACGGAACTGGATTCGCAGAGCTGGTCCAATGTCCTGCAGGTCAACCTGACGTCGGCCTTCCTTGTGGCTCGCGCAGTAATTCCTCACATGCAGAAACACGGGGGCGGGACCATAGTCACCATCGGCAGCGTGTATGGACGCATGGCGCCCGAAAGAATGAGCGCCTATGCGGCGAGCAAGGCGGGAGTGGCGCAATTGACCCGGTGCATCGCCATCGATTACGCAAGCGACAACATTCGGGCGAATTGCGTTTGCCCGGGTCTGGTGACCACCCCGATGTCCTCGCACCTGAACGCGCCGGGCAAGGAAAAGCAGCTGGATGCGTCGCTGAAGGCGCATCCGATGAAGCGCGCCGGGACTCCGGATGAAATTGCCGAAACGGTGGCCTTCCTGTGCTCGGACGCAGCGAGCTACATCACGGGCCAGAACATTTACGTAGATGGCGGTTACACGACCGGAAAGCAATTGAACCCGTAGAGCCGGCTTCCGGCCAGCTAGCCGGGCGCAGCAATCGCGTCCTTGATCCAGCGTGCCGTGGCGGGGGCGCCAATGTTGCGTACCTCAAGGCCTGATTGACTCTCATCTGCCCTGGCCACCAAGCGATTGTCGGCCGTTACCAAAGGTGTGCCGGAGACCTCGGCGCACGCAAGATAGAGGCAATCGTAAACGGGATGGTCGATTTCGAAGGCCAGTTGCGATGCCCGTTCGATGAGCACGTCAGCAGGATACAACTCAATCAGTTCGGACAGGCTGTGCAATTCACTGAGGAACGGATCCGGATCCGCGATTTCACGCCGCCTGACTTTCTTCCAGATCGTATTGGCGAATTCCGGTAGCAATAGATCCGGGGCCAGAAGTTCCGAATGCCGCGTCAGCAGGAGCCGCGATTCTTGAGACGATGGTTCCACGACAAACCACTTGATGACGATGCTGGCATCGACGGTGATTCTCAACGCTTGCGATCCTCGCTAAGCAATTCGACGCTGTCTGTCTGTTTGCGTTCGGCGGTCAGCGACTGGAGTTGACGCGTGCGGTCACGAAACTCCGCAATGCGCCCGAGGGGGTCCGCGCGCTGTGTCAACGCATGCCGGATTTCTCCTTCGAGGGAGCGGTGATTGGCCTTCGCTTGCGCCTTCAACTTCTCAATCACTCCATCGTCCAGGTTGCGAATCGTTAATGTGCCCATTGCAGAACTCCGAAATGACTGCAATATGCTAGCAATACGCTAACATTTACACAAGCGAGCGCCAATGTGGCGAACGCACTCGTTTAGTTGACGTTTTCTCCGCCGTCGTCGAGGACTTCCGGGCGGCGCCAGTAGGAGTACTGCGGGGTCCAGTCCTGCACGCCCATGCCGGCCAGGGCGAGGAGGCTCCATAGCGAGCAGTAGAGGTCGCCGGGTCCGAAGACGCAGGCATTGAAGCGGAGAATCCGGTCTCCTTCCCGCTTGTAGACGACCGCGCCCGGGTAATTGTCCTGGCCGTCCACGACCGACTGCTCGCGAATATAGGCGCCGCCGCCGTGCGAGGCAAGCCGGAAGCGCCAGCCGCGCTCGTTGGCGAACCGCCGCTGCAGTTCCGGCGGGTCCTTGGACAGCAGAACGACGGACATGGCGTTTTCCAGGTGCGGGAGAAAGCCGTTGAAACCGTCGGCCCAGACGGTGCAGTAGCGACACCCCTGGCCCATGTTGTGGATCGCCAGCAGCGTGTCCCTGCCGGCGAACAGTTCAAGCAGACTCACCTCGCCCGACCCGTCGGCGAAGCGGTAGTCGGGCACCTCGGCGCCACGGCTCTGTTTCAGAAGCGTCCCGAGTTCCCCCGTAAGCTCGAAGATCTGCTGCTGAATTTCGGCAATGCGTTTTGTGGTCATCCGGATTCCTTCATCGCGTGCCGCCGGCACATCGTCATATTACAAACCCAGCACGCGGTAGTCGCCGTTGACGATGAGAGCTGCGGAGACGTACACACCAAGCAGCGCGCACAGGATCCAGAAGGAATTGATCGCCACGATGTAGATGTACATGTCGCGCCGGCTCAGCAGCTTGTGCCGTCTCGCCACGAAAAAGCTGACCAGGTAAGTCGAGGTCATATAGACCCATTGCCAGGACAGCATCAGCCCGATGATCCCGGCCACCAGAGCGGAAGGGTAACCGACCGTGAATGCCGCATACAGCACCAGTGTCGGAACAAGCGTGACGAAACCGTTGGCGATGTCCACGTTGAAGCCGAAGGTGCGGCGGTCGGCATACG
>JAPPHC010000051.1 GCA_028821145.1 Gammaproteobacteria bacterium
CGGCCAGGGCAATCGAAAATGTCCGATGAAGTCGGTGCATGTTTGTCCTCCCAATAGGATTTAGCAACTGCCGAATACCTGCCTATCCGTCCCCTTGGCATCCGCCACCGAACACTCGCAGGATTCGTAATTGCGGAGAATAGTTGCAAACGCAGGCTCTTGCAACCGCGTGTTTGCGCTTGGGTATTGATTTCTAGAGGGTCTTCCCGTGCCGGAGAATCTGCTCCATCAGCGCCAGACGGTCGAAAACCGTCCATTCGCGCGCCACGCGCCTGCCGGTCAGCCACCAGTGGCTGATGCCAATGAGGAACAGCGGTGCGCGTGTTGCCGGCAGCCGCTCGAACTCTTTCGAGTGCTCCGCGGCCGCGGCCCAGCGTGCCGCGAGCGTCCAGCCGCCGCCGCGGGCTTGCACCCCGGCATGATCGACGCTCAGGCGGCGCACCTTCAGGCTCTCTCGCAAAGCAGCGTAGTGGGTGAGAATATTGCTTGCTCCCGCCACTTCCCGGTCAGAATCGCTCAATACCGCGTAGGGTGCGTAGGCGGCTTCGCAAGACTCAGAGGGACGTTGCCAGAGGCCGAGAAGAATCTCGCGGGCGAAGCCGAGCGGATCCCGCTGCGGGTCCGGTGGTGAAGCCGGGTCGGAAGGAGGCCCGGTAGCGTTCAGAACGCGCTTGCGTTCGTCGGCAAGCCACCGCGCGTGTTCGTCCGGATGAATGCGGGCGGCTTCGCGCCGCGCCACCTCCAGCGGATCCAGACCCAGTTGCCGCACCAGGCTCAGGTTGTCGCGCACCAGCCATTCCTTTTCGATCAGTCCGTTCATGACCACGCAGTCGGCGATCACGTGGGTCGTAACTCTCCTGCCGGTGGCCGGGCCGTAGGCGTTGTCTCCCTTGCTGGTCATCGGGCTGCGGATGCGGTGCGAGGACAGCCACGCGCCGTCTTCCAGCGGACTGCACACGACGTCCTCCCCGATCACCAGCCGGTCGGGGAAGGCGGCCTGCATGGCTCGCGTGTTCTCGGTGACCGCGGCCGCACCCTGCATGATTCCGCCCAGGGCGTGGATGCGCGCTTCGGGCCCGTAGTAGCGCATCACGAGGTCCGGGTTGCGGTCTTCCCAGATTTCCCGCGTTATGCGCAGGATGTAATCGACGATTTCTTCGGAACTCGAATTGTCGGTCATGGGGCTCATGTGACGGGCGGCGCACCGCCGCAAATGTGTGCAGGTAGAGTCGGCTGCGGCTAGTATATGGGCCGCACCGAATCCGGGGAGGCGGCATGCCGGCAGCCAGTCAGGTCACACGGGAACAGATGCGGGCGCGCCTGGTCCGTTACGGGGAACTGGTCCCCTGTCGCACTGCCTTTATCGACACCCGCACGCCCGGCAGCGAGTCGAAGGAGAATTTCACCATTATCGGTCCGGGTGTCGCCGAGAACCCGGACCAGCACGTGCACATTCGCGAGCCGCACGGCTTCAATATCGGCGCCGCGCGGCAGCCGCCCGGATGCGTGAACTCCCAGCACAGTCACGAGACGGCCGAAGTCTTCTGGATCCATTCGGGCCGCTGGCGCTTCATGACCGGCGAACACGGCGAGGACGGCGAGGTCGTGCTTGAGCGCGGCGACACCATCTCCATTCCCATTCACGTATTCCGCGGATTCGAGAACATCGGCAGCGGAGAAGGATTCATGTTTGCCGCGCTGGGCGGCGACGATCCGGGGCGCGTGACCTGGGCCCCGTACGTGTTCGATGACGCGCGCAAGTACGGCCTGGTGCTGCTGGAAAGCGGACGATTGATCGACACGGAAGCCGGCGAGGCCGTCCCCGACGACGAACCCGTCATGCCGGCGACAACGGCCGGCCAGGTTGCCGACCTGACGCGCCTGGACAGCGCCGCCCTGGAGTCATGCGTGGCGCGTCACTCCGACGCAAAATCCGCCGCGGGATCGGTCATTTCAGCGAGCGCCGAACATAGCCACATTAGGGAATTTCCCGTAATCGGGGAACGAAACGACTCGGAAGGGGTGCCGAAGGCTCCGCTGTCTTGGCGGCACGGTTTTCAGTTGCGGCAGCTTGCCTTTGAGCCGGGAGCCTCCACCCCGGTTCATTCCCGCATCGAAGAAGAAGTTTGGACGATTCACGAAGGGCGGTTGCGGGTTCACTGGGGTGAGCATGCACTTGACCTCGGCCCAGGTGACGTACTGACCGTGCCCATTGGCCTTTCCCGGCGTTTCGAAAATCCCGGTTCGGAGCCGGCGGTGGCCTTCGTGGTCCGTGGCGGCAACGCCCCGTTTCCCCCGCAGTGGTCGCCAAGCAATATGGGCTGAAAGTTCGGGCTGCTTGAGCGCCCGCGGATTGCATTTTTCGATTGAAATGATATCCTAGCCTTCCTGTATATCAGGAGCATGATCATGCGGGTTTCGAAATGGGGCAATAGTCTGGCGGTTCGGCTTCCCAAGCCGCTGGTCAATGATCTTGGACTTAAGCCGGGCGACGAACTCGAAATCGTATCGGCAAAATCGAGCGGCATTGTCGTGGCGCGGGATGAACGCAGGGAAAAAGCGGTCATGCGGATGCGCGAACGTGCTCTATCCCTGCCCGATGGCTACTCGTTCAATCGCATCGAAGCAAACACCAGATGACGGCTTTTCTGGACACCAATCTGCTAGTGTACGCACAAGGGACGGACGCAAAGAGTGAAATGGCTCGCCAGATCATTCTGGAGGGCGGAGTCATCAGCGTGCAGGTGCTCAACGAGTTCACGAGCGTGCTGCGGCGCAAATTCAGCATGAGTTGGGACGAAATAACCGAGGCGCTGGAAGATGTGAAAATCGCGCTGGACAACGTGCGTCCGATAGGCTTGGAAACGCATTCCGCGGCGGTGGAGCTTGCCCGCGAACATGGATTCAGTTTCTATGATGCCCTGATCATTGCCGCCGCACTCGAAGCCGGTTGCGACCAATTGCTTACCGAAGACATGCAGGCTGGTCGCCGAATAGAAGGTCTTGCCATCGTCAATCCATTTGCCGGATAGAGAGGTACAGACCTGTAGAGCCTCCGCTTCGCGAGACCGCGAGCAACTCTTATCCGAGCCTGTTGCGCTGGCCTGGCAAGCATTCGACCGGGCCGCCAACCTTGCCTGCCGCGTTACCCCGGCCGTACCGGTTCTTTTCTTTGGCAACCTTGAGGCATATCGCGCTTCGCCGCTGCGCGTGGTGACCGTCGGGCTGAATCCCTCGCTGCATGAGTTTCCGACCAGTGTGCCGTTTCGGCGCTTTCCGCTGGCAACGGGTAATCGTGAGCCGCGTCGCTATCTCGACGCGATGTCGGACTATTTTTGCACCGACCCGTACGGAAGTTGGTTCAACGGCTTCCAGCCGCTTCTCAATGGTCTGGACGCCAGCTATTACAAGGGCGCCGCATCGATCGCTCTCCATACCGACATCTGCTCACCTGTGGCGACGAACCCTACATGGGGCAAGCTCGGCAAGGATGATCGTGCGGCTCTTGAAGCCGACGGTATTCCGCTCTGGCACAAGCTGCTTGAGGAGTTGCGGCCGCAGATCGTGGCGATATCGGTGGCGAAAGTTCATCTCAAGAGCATCAAGTTCAAATCAGAGAAGAATTGGAAGAACATCCATACCTTCGAGCGTAGACCCGACGGTGCCCCGCGTGCTCCATACAAGATTTGCGCACGATGGCATAACGTGGGCGGCGAGCGCTCGTTGTTCGTCTTTGGCGCTGCCGCGCAAAAGCCTTTCGGACTGCTGGCCGACAGCCAGAAGCAAGAGGCGGGCAAACTGCTGCGAAAGGAATATTGTCGAACAGCGCGAATGCGTTGAAATCTGGTTCGATGTCAGGCAGCGTCTCTTTTTCGCAAATTCGCTGGGTGGCGGCGGAGCATTCCGGCGAGGTAGCGGCCGGTGTGAGAGCGCTTGACGCGCGCGACGTCTTCAGGCGTCCCCGCCGCCAGTAAATCGCCGCCCGCTTCTCCGCCCTCCGGCCCCAGGTCGATGATCCAGTCGGCGGTCTTGATGACGTCCAGGTTGTGCTCGATCACCACCACGGTATTGCCGCCGTCGCGCAGCCTGTGCAGCACCGTCAGGAGCTGCGCGACGTCGTGGAAGTGCAGACCAGTCGTGGGCTCGTCGAGCACGTAGAGCGTGCGCCCGGTCGAGCGTTTGGCCAGCTCGCGCGACAGTTTCACGCGCTGCGCTTCGCCGCCCGACAGGGTCGTGGCGCTCTGCCCCAGCCGGATGTAGCCCAGCCCCACGTCCAGCAGCGTCGCCAGCTTCTGCGCCACCTTGGGAACGTTGGCGAACACGTCGGCCGCCTGTTCCACGCTGAGTTCCAGCACTTCATGGATGTTCAGGCCGCGGTAGCGGATCTCCAGCGCCTCGCGTCCGTAGCGCCGCCCCTCGCACACGTCGCAGGGAACATAGACGTCCGGCAGGAAGTGCATTTCCACCTTGATCAGCCCGCCGCCCTGGCAGGCTTCGCAGCGTCCGCCCTTGACGTTGAAGCTGAAACGGCCGGGCTTGTAGCCGCGCGCCCGCGCCTCGGGCGTCAGCGCGAACAACTCGCGGATCGGCGTGAAAACGCCGGTGTAGGTCGCGGGGTTGGAGCGCGGCGTGCGCCCGATCGGGTCCTGGCTGATCTCGATGACCCGGTCCAGCCGTTCGGTCCCTCGCATCGCCCTGAACTTCGCGCCCGGACAGGGTTTTCGTTCGATCGCAGCGGTGACGCCGGGCAGCAGCGTTTCGTTGACCAGCGAGGACTTGCCGGAACCGGACACGCCCGTGACGCAGGTCATCAGGCCCAGCGGCAGCGTCACGTCCAGTTCCCTCAGGTTGTTGGCGCAGGCGCCCTCGATTGTGAGTTCGCGGCCGGATTGCGGCGGTTGGCGCAGGGAAGGAACGGGAATGCTGCGCACGCCGCTCAGGTATTGCCCCGTCAGCGACGCCGTTTCCCGCTTGATCGCGTCGGGCGGGCCTTCCGCCACGACCTGGCCGCCGTGGTCGCCGGCCCCCGGCCCCAGGTCCACGACGTGATCGGCGCTGCAGATCGCCTCCTCGTCGTGTTCGACCATCAGGACCGTGTTGCCCAGATCGCGCAGCCTCGCCAGCGTGGCCAGCAGGCGTTTGTTGTCGCGCTGGTGCAGGCCGATGCTGGGTTCGTCCAGCACGTACATCACGCCCACCAGCCCCGAGCCGATCTGGCTCGCCAGCCGTATGCGCTGCGCTTCGCCTCCGGAAAGGGTCTCGGCGCGGCGGTCCAGGTTGAGGTAGCCGAGGCCCACGTCGGCCATGAACCGTAGTCGCTCCGCCAGTTCCCGAACGATGCGCTCGGCGATTTCCTGGCGCCAGCCCTTCAGGCGCAGGGTGGTGAAGAACTTGAGCGAGGCCTCGACGCTCATCGCGCTCAACTCGGCGATCGAGCGCTCGGATACCAGCACGTTGCGGGCCGCCTCGTTCAAGCGCGCCCCGCCGCAGTCCGGGCAGGGCGTGGAGCCCAGGTAGCGGGACAGTTCCTCGCGCACCCGCGCCGATTCCGTTTCCCGGTAGCGCCGCTCCATGTTGGGAAGGACGCCCTCGAACGGCCGCGTGCGGGAGAACCGGCGGCCGGTCTGGAAGCGGAAGGTGAACCTGATCCGGGTCCGCCCGCTGCCGTAGAGCACGGCCTGGCGAATCTTCGCGGGAAGCGATTCGAAAGGCGCCTCCGGGTCGAACCCGTAGTGACGCGCCAGGCTTTCCAGGATGGAGTAGTACCAGGTGTTGCGGCGATCCCAGCCGCGCACGGCGCCGCCCGCCAGGCTGAGGTGGGGACGGACGACCCGTTCCGGATCGAAGAACCGCTTGGAACCCAGTCCGGCGCAGGACTCGCATGCGCCGGCGGGATTGTTGAACGAAAAGAGCCGCGGCTCCATTTCCGGGATGGCAAAGTCGCACATCGGGCAGGCGAAGCGGCTGGAGAACAGGACGTCCGCCCGCGCGTCGTCGTCGATGAAGCCGACCAGGGCGACGCCGCCGGTCAGGGTCAGCGCGGTCTCGAAGGACTCGGCCAGCCGCTGGCGCAGTTCCTCGCGCACCCGCAGCCGGTCCACGACCACTTCGATCGTGTGGTTGCGCCTCAGATCGAGTTCCGGCGGATCGTCCATTTCGCACACTGCGCCGTCCACGCGGGCCCGAACGAATCCGCGCGCCACGAGGTCGGCAAACAGCTTGCGGTGTTCTCCCTTGCGGTTGCGCACCACCGGCGCCATCAGGTTGATGGCCGTGCCCTCCGGGAACCGGAGCACTTCATCGACCATTTCGCTGATCGTCTGCGCGGCCAGTTCGCGCTTGTGTACCGGACAGCGCGGCACGCCGGCGCGCGCGAACAACAGGCGCATGTAGTCGTAGATCTCGGTGACCGTCGCCACGGTCGAGCGCGGGTTGTGGGAGGCCGAGCGCTGCTCGATCGCGATGGCCGGCGAAAGTCCCTCGATGTGGTCCACGTCGGGCTTGCTCATGACGCTCAGGAACTGCCGGGCGTAGGCCGACAGGGATTCCACGTAGCGCCGCTGGCCCTCGGCGTAGATCGTGTCGAATGCCAGCGAGGACTTGCCGGATCCCGAGAGTCCGGTAATCACGATTAACCGATCGCGCGGCAGCGAAAGGTCGATCCCCTTGAGGTTATGCGTGCGCGCCGAACGGATGCGGATGTCACTCATGGCAGCCCACCAATATAACCCTGTCCGGCCGCCCGGCGAAACCCGCGGGTTGAATGGTAAAAACTGCAGGCAAAGGCGGCGCGTTTGACGCATTCGCGCGCGCGGCGGCCTTTCTCCGCGAATACGCGCCAAATTTCGGGCGCGTTCGCTGCGAGGTTTCCGGCGAGTAATGGCACAATAGTTCAATTCCGCGGCGACAAGCGCGGAACTGCTTGGGAGAGTGAGAAATGCGCGGTGTAAACAAGGTAATTCTGGTCGGCAACCTGGGGCACGATGTGGAAGTCCGCCAGATGACGAACGGCAACCCGGTGGCGAACATCCGGATCGCCACTAACGAGCGATGGACCCGGCGGGACACCGGCCAGGTCCAGGAGCATACGGAGTGGCACAACGTGGTGCTTTTCGGCCGCCGCGCCGAACTGGCGCAGCAGTACCTGCAGAAGGGTTCACGGATCTACGTCGAGGGGCGCTTGCGCACGCGCTCCTGGCAGGACCGCGAGGGACAGGAACGGCGCAGCACCGAAGTGGTGGCCGATGACATGCAGTTCCTCGACCGGCGCGGCGGCGACGGCGACTACGACCAGCGGCGCCCCTCCCAGCCGTCCGGCAACGCCCAGCGAAGCAACCCCGGAGGCGCGGACTCCGGCGTCATGGACGACGAGGTCCCCTTCTGAACCCGCCCCTCCCTCCCGGAAGAAGGGGGTGATCGAAGGCGCGCCTGGCTTATGAGCGGCAAACTCTTTATACGCACCTTCGGGTGCCAGATGAACGAGTACGACTCCGCACGCATGGCCGACGTGCTGCGCGAGAGCCGCGGCTACACCCTCACCGAAAACCCCGAGGAAGCCGACCTCGTACTGATCAATACCTGCTCGGTGCGCGAGAAGCCCCAGGAAAAACTGTTCTCCGAACTCGGCCGCTACAAGGCCCTCAAGCGCAAGCGCCCCGAAATGAAAATCGGCGTGGGCGGCTGCGTCGCAAGCCAGGAGGGCGAGGCCATAGGCAAGCGCGCGCCCTACGTGGACATCATATTCGGCCCGCAAACGCTGCACCGGCTGCCCGGCCTGCTTCAGCAGTCGGCCGCCGCTTCCACACCGGTAGTGGATATCGCATTTCCCGCCGAGGAGAAATTCGAAGAATTGCCGGCGCCGAAGACCGCCTCGCCCGTGGCCCATCTGTCGATCATGGAGGGCTGCAGCAAGTACTGCTCGTTTTGCGTCGTGCCGTACACGCGCGGCGAGGAGATCTCCAGGCCGGTCGCGGACGTGCTGGCCGAGGCGATCCAGCTGGAGCGCCAGGGCGTGCGCGAAATCAACCTGCTGGGCCAGAACGTCAACGGCTATCGCGGAGTTGCGCCTTCGGGCGGACTCGAGGACCTCGCCGGGCTGATCCGCTACGTGTCGAAACTGAAGGGCATCGGCAGGATCCGCTTCACGACCTCCCACCCCATGGAATTCGACGGCCGGCTGATCGACGCCTACGCCCGCTTCGACAAGCTGCCTTCCTACCTGCACCTGCCGGTGCAGAGCGGCTCGGACAGCGTGCTGGCCCGCATGAAGCGCGGCTATACGGCAGACGAATACCGCGACAAGATCGCCCGCCTGCGGCGCGCCAGGGCCGGCATCAGCGTGGCTTCCGACTTTATCGTGGGCTTTCCCGGCGAGACCGAAGAGGAATTCGCCGACACGCTGGCGCTGGTCGAGGACATCGGTTTCGACCAGTCCTTCAGCTTCATGTACAGCCCGCGACCGGGCACGCCCGCCGAACGGATGGAGGAGCAGGTGCCCCACGACGTCAAGCTCGGGCGGCTGCAGCGGCTGCAGGCATTGATTACCGGTCAGGCGCGGCGGATTTCCGCGCAAATGGTCAACACTTCACAGCGGATTCTCGTCGAGCGCCCGGCGCGCCGCGGCGAAGGCCTGCTGGCGGGTCGCACGGGCAACAATCGCTGGGTAAACTTTGACGGGCCGCCCTCGCTGATCGGGCGGTTTGTTGACGTTGCGATTACCGAAGCATTGCCGAATTCACTGCGCGGCCGGCTGCTGCCGGAATCTCTTGCAGCCTGAGGCTTTCCCCCACCCTGAATAGCCAGGTTCATACCCAGGAGGTTGTCCTCCGGCCCGCGGACAATGGCGCGCTGGCCAACCTGTGCGGGGAATTCGACAGGCACCTGCGCCAGATCGAACAGGGCCTGGGCGTGCGGATTTCAAGCAGGGGCAATCGGTTCCGCGTGCGCGGCTCGAAAGAGGCCATCAGCGCGGGCGCCCTGGCGCTGACCGAGCTGTATCGCATGGCCGGCGAGGAATCGCTGGATGCGGCCCGCATCCAGGCTTGCCTTGCGGAATGCGCCGAAAGCGCCGGCCGCCAACCGGCGGCCAACGGCAGCGGCGTCGAAGGGGATTCGTCCGGTGGCCGGGACGGCGATGAAGACGTGCAGCCGGTGGTCGTGACGCCCCGGATCCGCGTGCGTCCGCGAGGCGCCAATCAGCGCCGCTACGTCAAGGAGATTCGTTCGCGCGATCTGACCTTCGGCATCGGGCCCGCCGGGACCGGAAAGACCTGGCTGGCGGTGGCCTGCGCGCTCGAGGCGCACAGCGCCGGACATGTGCAGCGCATCGTTCTGGTGCGTCCGGCCGTGGAGGCCGGCGAGCGGCTGGGTTTCCTGCCCGGCGACCTGGCCAGCAAGGTCGATCCCTACCTGCGGCCGGTTTACGACGCGCTCTACGCGATGCTGGGGCCGGAACGGGTCGCCCGCTGGCTGGAACGCGGCGTGATCGAGGTGGCGCCGCTGGCCTACATGCGCGGCCGATCGCTCAACAGCAGCTTTGTCATACTCGATGAAGGCCAGAACACCACGCCGGAGCAGATGAAGATGTTCCTGACCCGGTTCGGCGCCGATTCCCGCGCCGTCGTCACCGGGGACATCACGCAAGTGGATCTTCCCTCCGATCGCGAGAGCGGCATGCGCCACGCGCTAAGGATACTCAAGTCCGTCCCGGGTATCGCGACCGTCTATTTCACCTCGCGCGACGTGGTCCGTCACGCCCTGGTGAAAAAGATTCTCGAGGCCTACGGCGCAACGGAAAAGTCATGATTCAGGTTGCGATCCAGGACGCTTCGGACCTTGTTCCCAAAGCCGAACTGTCCGGCGCGGGGATACGGGAACTGGTGCGCAGCAGCCTGACGCGCTTCACGCGCGAAGGCGCGGTGACCGTGCGGCTGGTCGAGGAAGCCGAGAGCCGCGAACTGAACCGGAGGTGGCGCGGCGTCGACCGGCCCACCAACGTGCTGGCCTTTCCGTCGGACCGCGAACTGGGAGAAATCGGCGACATCGTGATCTGCATGCCGCTGGTGCGCTCGGAATCCGGCGGCCGCGGCTCCACGCCGGGCGC
The DNA here is from genome assembly GCA_028821145.1 of Gammaproteobacteria bacterium. Lineage (GTDB taxonomy): Bacteria > Pseudomonadota > Gammaproteobacteria > Steroidobacterales > Foliamicaceae > Foliamicus. The sequence continues at coordinate 10,103 of JAPPHC010000051.1, forward strand.
GCACCTGGCCCACCTCGTCGTGCACGGATCGCTGCACCTGGCGGGGCTTGACCACCACGATCCGGAGCAGGCCCGGACGATGGAGTCGCTCGAATCGGAACTGTTGACGCAGGCCGGATGGCCAGACCCCTGGGCGGAGGAGCGCGAGTGAGCGGCGCCCGGGAATTCCTGGGGCGGCTGGCAGGACGCGGGCGGCTCACCCGCGACGGCTTGCTGGGACAGCTGGCGCAACTGGCAGGCGTGAAGGAGATCACACCGGGCGAGAAGGCGATGATAGAAGGCGTCCTGGAAGTCTCCCGGCGCGAAGTGCACGAAGTGATGGTGCAGCGTTCCAGCATGGTGGTCCTGCGCCTGGACGACAGCCGCGAAAAGCTCCTGTCCACGATCATCAGTTCCGGCCACTCGCGTTTCCCGGTCATCGGCGAGAACCGCGACGAGGTGGTCGGGAGTCTGCTGGCCAAGGACGTGCTGCGGGCCCTTACGGATTCGCCGGAAGGCACGCTGGAAATCAAGCCTTTGCTGAGGCCCGTAACGCTGATTCCCGAAACCAAGCGCCTGGACGCCCTGCTGGACGAGTTTCTCCGTGGCCGCAATCATCTCGCCGTGGTCGTGGACGAGTACGGCGGGACCGCCGGGCTGCTCACGATTGAAGACGTCCTGGAGCAGATCGTGGGCGAGATCGGCGACGAACACGATCCCGAGCAGGCGCCGGAACTGGTGCGGCAGGACGACGGTAGAATCCTGGTCAGCGCCAAGATGCGGATCGAGGAATTCGACGAGGAGATCGGATCGGAGCTGGATACCGGCGAGTTCGACACGGTGGGCGGGCTGGTCATTCATCGCCTGGGCCGATTGCCCAGGCGGGGCGACTCCGTGGAAGCCGGAGGATGGCGCTTCGAGGTCGTCTCGGCCGACCGGCGACGGGTCAAACGGCTCCGCGTCAGCCGGGTCTAGAGGGTATTCAGGTAGGCGATCAGGGCCCGGCGGAGTTCTTCCCCGGGAAGACCCGCAAAACTCATGCTCGTGCCGGGAACCATTTCCGCCGGGCGCCGCAGCCAGAGATCCAGGTTTTCCTCGCTCCAGACAAAATCCTCGGCCCGCAACGCGTCGGAATAGACCGAACCCTCCGCGCTCGCCACCGGCCGATTGACGATTCCCGCCAGGTGCGGACCGATCTTGTCGCCGGGGTCCGCCTCCGTGGCGTGGCAAGCCTGACAGAGAATGTAAAGCCGTTTCCCCTGCGCCAGCAGTCGGGGGTCGGGAGTCTCGTTGGCCGCCGCTTCCTGTTCCGGCGGAACATCCTGGTCGGCAAGCGACAGGGCGGCGGTTCCGCAGAGCAGGGCCGCGCACAGGGCGCCCGCCGCGATCGGCCGCGTATTACCCGAAAACTTCATGCGCTCTGAAGGATTTCGAATGCGGCCCTCTCGCCGCTCTCGAACGCCGCCTCCATCCCGAAGTCCATGCGCCGGGTGTGTTCTCCCGCGAAGTGCAGGCGGTGGTGCGGCACGATCATTTCCCTGGCGAACCTGGAGATCTGACCCGGACCGAACAGGTGGCGGCACCCCTGGATCAGGGGGTTCTTGCGCCATCCGTACAGGTCCACGAAGCGCATCTTCCCCTTGGTCGAGGGCCGGATCCTCGCGATTTCCGATTCGATCAGGGCGAGGGCCTGGTCGTCGGGCATCTGGTCGATCCGCGCCGCGGAAGGGCCGGTGAAAATTACCGAGAAGCGGTGCGTGTCCTCTCCGGGAAGCTTGTCCAGCACCACCAGCGTCTGAATGGTTTCGTCGCTGAAGAACGACGGTTCCAGCCCGTCGTCTTCCCAGTACGGTTCCTCCACGACCCCCCAGGCGCGCGTCGTGCCGCGGTAGCCCAGCGTCAGCACCGCCTCGGCCTGGCGGCCCGAGAATCCCGGCGAAATCGAAATATTGCGCAAGGTAGTGAACGGCATGGCGGAAACCACGAAATCGGCCCGGTAGCGGCTGCCGTCCAGGCAGCGGATTTCGGCGTCCGACCCCGACATGTCGATCCCCGCGACCACCTTGCCCAGCCTGACCCGGTCGCCCAGCGCGGCGGCCATCGCTTCCGGCAGTCTCGACGTGCCGCCCGCAATCGTCCGCACCGGGAAGGTTTCCTCCCCTTCCTCACGCGTGGCCGCCAGCCCGAACGGCGTGTCCGCGGCCTGGGTCTGCGTCCTTCCGAAATTTGCGTCGAACAGGGTCCGGGTTCGCTCCTGCATCATGCCGAGGCTGGAAGTCATGCGCAGATCCATGGGGACCGCCGCCAGCCGCAGGGCGGCCTCCGAGACGCCGTTGTTCAGGAACAGTTCGCGCATCGAGATGTCGTAGGCAGCGTATTCCGGGGACAGCCAGTCGTCCAGATTTTGCAGCGGATTCAGCCGCGACAACAGGCCCATGCCGACCATGAGCGGCGGCAGTTCGCGTTCGTCGTCGGCCATCCTGTTGACCGGCGAGTCGGCCCATTCCGCGGACCTCACCCATGTTCCGTCCACATAGTTGGACATCGGCATCATGCTGCGGATGTCCGGCAGAAGCTTGACGTCGAGCCGGGAGCACAGGTCGATGGCCCGCGCATACGAACGGCCCACCTCGCTGGCGCCGTATTCCGGCCGCGTCTCCACGCCGTCGGCCGTATGGGCGCGTCCGCCGACGCGGTCCGACCCCTCCAGCAGGATCACGTCGATTCCGAAATCCGAAAGCAGAAGCGCGCAGTTGAGTCCGGACAGGCCGCCCCCGATCACGAGGGCCGTGGTCTTTTCGGCGGCGAAGCCGGCCGCGGGCTTCAGCAGCGGGTAGGAAAGAGACAGGGCGGAAAGAGAGAGCGCTCCCTTGAGAACCTGTCGTCTTTTCACACTCATTTCCGCTCCTCCAAAGTCGTGAACGCCGGCCGCCCGCCCTCGCGGATTCTAACTGTTGGTGTTGTGTCACGCCCGTAGAGTCGCATCAGCGCGTCCCCCATGGTTCATGGCAAGGCGCGTCCCGCCGGGAATGGTGTTTCCATTGCCCAGGGGCGCAACGCG
>JAPPHC010000014.1 GCA_028821145.1 Gammaproteobacteria bacterium
CTGCCGGCTCTTGCGGTGCTGGATATTGGCCCACTTTGAGTGCCCCGCCATGGGCTCTCCATGATACCAGCCCTCGCCTTGCTTCGTTCTCCCCTTTCGGTGGAGACGCCATCCCTGGCTCGGTTTCGCTATCCTGCTTCAACGCTCCTCCGAAAGGGGAGAACGAAGCAAGGCTCTAGTGGTGCAAGTTGGCTTGCTTAGCGGTTTATGGCGTGGATGGCGCGCTTGTCGACCGAAAGGGCCGCTTCGTGGAGGGCCTCGCAGAGCGTCGGGTGGCCGTGCACGGTGCGCTGCAGGTCCTCGGTGCTGGCCTCGAACTCCATCGCCAGCACGGCTTCCTGGATCAGCTCGCCGGCCATGGGGCCGACGATGTGCACGCCCAGGATCGCGTCGGTGTCCGGATCCGACAGGAACTTCGCCAGTCCCGCGGCCTGCGCCATGGCCTTGGCCCGGCCGTTGGCCGCCATGTTGAAGGCCCCCACCTTGTAGGCCTGTCCGGACTGCTGCAATTCCTCCTCGGTCTGCCCCACCCAGGCAATCTCGGGCGAGGTATAGATCACCGACGGGATCGCGCCGTAATTCACCTCGGCGGAACGCCCGGCGATCATCTCGGCCACCATCATGCCTTCCTCGGACCCCTTGTGCGCCAGCATCGGCCCGCGCACCAGGTCGCCGATCGCCCACACGCCATCCGCGCTGGTGCGGCAGTTTTCGTCCACCTGCACGTGCCCTCTCCCGGTCAGGACGATCCCGGCGCTCTCGTCGATCAGGCCTTCGGTCGCCGGCCTCCTGCCGACCGCCACCACCAGCTTGTCCACGGTGATGTGATGGTCGCCCTCCCGGTCGCTGAACCGCACTTCCACGTGGTCGTCCACGCGGCGGGCGCTTTCCACTTTCGCGCCCAGGCGCGTGTCCAGCCCCTGGCGCTTGAACTGGCGCTGGGCTTCGCGGGCAACCTGGCTGTCGGCCATGAACAGGAAGCGGTCCATGGCCTCCAGGATCGTGACCTCGGAGCCCAGCCGGTTCCAGACGCTGCCGAGCTCCAGTCCGATGACGCCGCCGCCGATGACGCCCAGGCGTTGCGGCGGACGGTCAAACTCCAGCGCGCCTTCCGAGTCCACGATGTATTCGCCGTCAAACGGGGCGATCGGCAATTCCACCGGCAGCGAACCGGCGGCCAGGATCACGTGCTCGGCGTGCAGCAGGTGCGGATCGCCGTCCTGCGGAGTGACTTCCACCTGCCGGCCGGCCAGCAGTTTCCCCCGCCCGTTATAAGCCGTTACGCCGTTGGCGCGGAACAGCGCGTTGATGCCCGTCGTGAGCTGGCGCACGATGCGGTTCTTGCGGTCCTGCATCGCGTCCAGGTCCAGCTTCACTTCCGGGATCATGATGCCGTGGCCGGCAAACTCCTCGCGGGTCCGGTGGTACAGCTCCGACGATTCCAGCAGCACCTTGGACGGAATGCAGCCGGCGTTCAGGCAGGTTCCGCCCAGCGCCGGCTTGCCCTTGCCGTCGCGCCAGTCGTCCACGCAGGCCACCGACATGCCGAGTTGCGCGGCGCGTATCGCTCCCACGTAGCCGGCAGGACCGCCACCGACTACGATAACATCATATTTATCAGACATATATAAAGAATATATAAACTAGACAGAAAGAATCATTCGGGCCGGATCTTCGATCGACTTCTTGATTTCGGACAGAAACAGCACGGCCTCGCGGCCGTCCACGATGCGGTGGTCGTAACTGAGCGCGAGGTGCATCATCGGGCGGGCGACGATCTCCCCGTCCACCACCACGGCCCGCTGCTCGATCCGATGCATGCCGAGGATTCCGCTTTGCGGCGGGTTCAGAATCGGCGTGGACATCAGCGAGCCGAACACGCCGCCGTTCGTGATCGTGAAAGTGCCTCCGGTCAGTTCGTCCAGCCCGATGGTCCCGGCGCGCGCACGCGAAGCGAATTTGCCGATCGTCTGCTCGATGTCGGCGAAGCTCAGCCGGTCGGCGTCACGCAGCACCGGCACCAGCAGCCCGCGATCGGTGGATACGGCAACGCCGATGTCGTAGTAGTCGTGATAGACGATCTCGTCGCCTTCCACGCTGGCGTTGACCACCGGAAAGCGCTTCAGGGCCGCGACGCTTGCAGCCACGAAGAAACTCATGAAACCGATCCGCACGCCGTGCCGCGCCTCGAAGGCTTCGCCGTGGCGGCGGCGCAGATCGAGCACGGCGCTCATGTCGGCGTCGTTGAAAGTTGTCAGCATGGCCGCTTCGCGTTGCGATTCCACCATCCGCTGGGCGATTCGGGCCCGCAGGCGGCTCATCGTCTCGCGCCTTTCCTGTCGGGCCGGCTGCGCCGCGGGCGTCGCGGGCGTCGCGGGCGCCGGCGGCGCCTCGACCGTTTCACCGGCGTCGGCCTCGACCGTATCGGGTTCCTCGACCCGGGCCGCGGTGGCCGCGCCGGCCGCGCTGCTCAGCACCGCAAGGACATCGCGCTTGAGCACCCTGCCCCGCTTGCCGCTGCCCCTGATCGAAGAAATATCGAGATCGTGCTCCTCCAGAAGCCGCCGGACAGCAGGCGACATCGCGACGGAACCATTTCCGTCGGCGGCCGGCTCGGTTGCGGGGCGTCCGGCGCCGTCTCCGGCGGCCTCCGCGGCCTCCTGCTCAGCCTGGTCACCGGACGCGGCGCCACCGTCCGCGGCCGCGTCCAGAACGGCCAGGGGCGTTCCGGCGTTCACCACCGCGCCGGCATCGGCCAAGATCTTCTCCAGCACGCCGTCCGCCGGCGCCGGCACTTCCAGCACTACCTTGTCGGTTTCCAGGTCGGCAAGGTTCTCGTCCTGCACAACGGAATCGCCCGCCGACTTGTGCCAGGCCAGGACCTTGGCATCGGCCACCGATTCCGGCAGTTCCGGCGTTCTGATCTCGATTGAATTGCTCATTGCCTAGGGCACCTTCCTGTCACTCTCAAGTACCTGCTCGACGATCGCGTACTGCTGCAGCCGGTGCAGATGTATGGAACCGGGCGCCGGCGATGACGCTCCGGCGCGGCCCATGTAGCGCAGGCGCTGATCCTTGAGCAGCCAGCGTTCCAGGCGCGCGCGCACCCGGTACCAGGCGCCCTGGTTCTTCGGTTCCTCCTGCGCCCATACGATGTCCTCGACGTCCGCATAACGCTTGAAAAGCGCCTCGCAGAGATCGTGCGGAAACGGGTAGAGCTGCTCGATGCGAACGATGGCCACGTCCCTCACGTCCCCTTCGCGGCGGGCATCCAGCAGGTCGAAATACAGCTTGCCGCTGCACAGCACCAGGCGGCGCACATCGTCGAGTTCGTCCACCTCGTCGATGATCCGCTCGAAACGGCCTTCGCTCAGCGCCGCAAGCGGCGTGAAGGACAGCTTGTTGCGCAGCAGGCTCTTGGGCGTGAGGGCCACCAGCGGCACGCGCGCCCGGTTATGCATCTGCCGCCTCAGCATGTGAAACATCTGGCCCGGCGTGGACGGCACGCAAACACGCATGTTGCCCTGTGCGCATAGCTGAAGGAACCGCTCCAGGCGGGCCGAGGAATGCTCGGGCCCGGCCCCTTCCTGGCCGTGCGGCAGAAACAGCGTCAGACCCGACATCCGGCCCCACTTGGTCTCGCCCGAGGCGATGAACTGGTCGATCACGACCTGGGCGCCATTGCAGAAGTCGCCGAACTGCCCTTCCCAGATCGTCAGGCAGTCCGGATCGGTGGTCGAGTAGCCGTACTCGAAGCCCATCACGGCCTCCTCGCTGAGCAGCGAGTCGGTGATCGTGAAGGCGCCCCGCTTCGGAGCCACGTCGTCCAGCGGCGAGTAGGCGCGCCCGCTGTGCTGGTCGATCAGGCTGGCATGGCGGTGAAAGAAAGTCCCGCGACGGCTGTCCTGCCCGGTCAGGCGCACCCGGTAGCCGTCGCGCAGGAGGCTGCCGTAGGCCATCAGTTCGCCGAAGCCCCAGTCCATGTCGATTTCGCCACGCGCCATCCGCAGCCGGTCCGCGACGACCTTTACCACCCGCGGGTGCAGATTGACCCCGTCGGGCACCGTTCCGAGTCGCTCGCCGAGGTCCGCGACCTGCTCCGGCGGGATGGCCGTATCGACTTCCACATCGGCATCGGCCTGGCGGTAGCTGTCCCAATCGACGGTGAACTCGTTGCCGACCATGCCCATGGCCGCCTCCGGCAGCGGGTCGCCCGCGTCCAGCCGCCTGCGGTATTCAGCCTTGTCGGCCTTCAACTGCGCCTTCGTGACCACGCCACCCTCGCAAAGACGGTCGGCATACATCTCAAGGGTGGTGGGATGACCGCGAATGCGCTCGTACATGAGCGGCTGCGTGGCGGCCGGTTCGTCGGCCTCGTTGTGTCCATGGCGGCGATAGCAAACGAGATCCACGAACACGTCCTTGTGGAAGGCCTGGCGGTATTCGAGCGCGAGGCGGGTCGCGAACACGCAGGCCTCCGGCGAGTCTCCGTTCACATGGATTACAGGGGCCTCGATCATCTTGGCCACGTCGCTGCAGTACGGCGTGGAACGCGCGTCCTGCGGATCGCTGGTGGTAAAGCCGATCTGGTTGTTGACGATCAGGTGCACGGTGCCGCCGGTAGCGAACGAGCGCGCCTGGGAGAGCTGCAGCGTTTCCGTGACTACGCCCTGCCCGGCCACGGCGGCGTCGCCGTGGATCAGCACCGGAAGGATCTCGTCGCCCTCGCTGTCGCGCCGCCGGTCCATGCGCGCGCGCACGGAACCCAGAACGACCGGGTTGACGATCTCCAGGTGCGAGGGATTGAACGCCAGCACCACGTGCACCAGCCCGCCCGGCGTGGTTACGTCCGACGAAAAGCCCATGTGGTACTTGACGTCGCCGTACTTGCCCGACAGCGGCCCGGACTCGCCGGCAAATTCCGCGTACAGCTCCTGCGGGGCCTTGCCCAGCACGTTCACGAGCACGTTGATGCGCCCGCGGTGAGCCATGCCGATCACGATTTCCTGCAGGCCCTTGGCCCCGGCCTGCTGAATCAGGTCGTAAAGCATCGGAATGAGGCTGTCGCCTCCCTCCAGCGAAAAGCGCTTCTGCCCCACGTAGCGGGTATGCAGATAACGCTCGAGACCCTCGGCGGCGATCAGTTCGCGCAGGATCGCGCGCTTGACCGCATCCGGCGGACGTCCCGCCAGTTTCGCCGCTTCCACCCGGTCCCGAAGCCACAACCGCTCGCGCGCCCGCGACACATGCGCCATCTCCACGCCGATGTCGCCGCAGTAAATCTGCTCGAGTTGGTCGATGATTGTTCGCAGCGGCAACGGGCGGCTTTCTGCGCCGCCGAACCGACCGGTATCGAACACGGTGTCCAGATCCGCCTCGCTCAGCCCCGCGTACTCCAGCTTGGGCGCCTGGCTGCGCAGGTTGGGGTTCAGTTGCAGCGGATCTACGCGCGCGGCGCGGTAGCCCCGCAGCCGATACAACTGGATGAGCCGCACGACCGCACCCTGACGCGAGGCGCCGGCGCGCACTGCGGGCGCTGCCCCGCCGTTGCTTCCGGGCGTCGCTTCACGACCGTTCGGCAGGCGGGTCGGCAGCGGCCGGCCGGCTTCGATGCTCTCAAACAGTTCGCGCCAGTGCGGCGCCACTTCCTCGGGATTGGCCCGCCAGGCGGAGTACAGTTCGAACACGTAAGGCGCGTTGCTCGCAAAAAGCGGAGATTCCCGATACGCCCGTTCAATCGCGCCCGTCATGCCACATGGCATTTTATAGCGCCGGTAACTTCATTAGAGGACAATACGCAGCCCATGAGCAGGCTGGGAATCAGCATTGTGGCGCCGGCCCACGAGGAGGCGGAGAGCCTGCCCGAGCTGGTGCGAAGCGTGGGCAATGCCTTCATCGCCTTCGATGACTGGGAAATGATCGTCGTGGACGACGGCAGCCGGGACAACACCGCCGGGGTGCTGGCCGGCCTGCAAAGCGAGCATTCCAGGCTGAGGGTTGTCCGGCACTTGAACAACAGGGGGCAGAGCGCCGCCATGTGCACGGGCGCGGACGCCGCGCGCTATTCCTGGCTCGGCTTTCTCGACGCGGACGGGCAGAACGATCCCGCCGACCTGGCGAAGCTGTATTCCGAAATGCTCGAGGCGGGCGACACGGCGCCCGGCATGATCATGGGCCACCGGCGAAAGCGCAGGGACGGGTGGTTGACGCGGTTGTCCTCGCGAATTGCCAATTCGGTGCGCGCGGGTTTGCTGCGCGATCGTACGCCGGACACCGGCTGCAGCCTGAAAATCCTGGCCCGCGACGACTTCCTGGCGCTGCCGCGTTTCGACCACATGCACCGTTTTCTGCCCGCGCTGCTGCTGCGCCGGGGCCTGCAAACCGTTTCCCGTCCGGTGGCGCACTATCCGCGGCGCGCCGGGCGCTCAAAATACGGCCTGGGGAACCGGCTGTGGGTCGGAATCGCCGACCTGCTGGGCGTCTGGTGGCTCAGCCGGCGGCGCTTCCGGCCCGGAACATCCGAGGAGATAAGACACGATGACTGAACTCATTGAGCAATGGCTGGCGCTGCCCACCACCGATTTGATCTGGCTGGCGGTGGGGTTCGGCGGGCAGGCCATATTCGCGTCACGGTTTCTGTACCAGTGGATCGCCAGCGAGCGCGCGGGCCGCAGCCATGTTCCCCGGGCCTTCTGGTACCTGAGCCTGGCCGGCGGCCTCACGCTGCTCAGCTACGCCATTCATCGCGGCGACCCCGTTTTCATCCTCGGCCAGACGACCGGCGCCATGATCTATGTCCGCAACCTGGTTCTGCTGCACCGCGGCGGCCAGCTCGAGTCCACCTGACGTTTGCAAATCGGAAAGAACGAAATCTGGCTCGCGGCGGCAGCGCTGCTGACGATCGCCGCGGGCCTGGGGCTGCGCGATCCCTGGGCGCCGGACGAACCCCGCTACACGCTGATCGCCGCCGAAATGCTGCAGTCGGGGGACTGGTCGGTGACCCGGCTGGGCGGCATGATTTACGCGCAAAAACCGCCGGTGTATTTCTGGCTGCTGGCCGCCGCCCAATGGCTGGCCGGTCTCCGGTACGGGTTTCTGCTGCCGTCGCTCCTGGCGGGACTGGGCACCCTTGCGCTCGTCTGGGACCTGGCGCGGCGGCTATGGTCGCGCGAGACGGCGTGGTGGGCGGCCCTGGGGCTGCTCGCCTGCCTGCAGTTCACGATGCAGGCCCGCAGCGCGCAAATCGACGCCGTCCTGTGCCTGTTCACGACCTTGAGTCTGTACGGACTGCTCCGGCACCTCCTGCTGGGGCCGGACTGGCGCTGGTTCAACGTCGGCTGCCTTGCCGCGGGCGTGGGCGTGATGACCAAGGGCGTGGGCTTCCTGCCGCTGCTGGTGCTGTTGCCTTGGGCCGGGCTGCGCGGGGCCGGCTGGAGCCTGCCGCGGCTGGGTGGCGGCTCGCGCTGGCTCTTGGGACCGGCGTTGTTCTTCGCGCCGCTGGTTCTCTGGCTGGTCCCGCTGTTGCTCAGGGCCCAGGCCGATCCTGACATCGCCGGCTACCTGGACAACCTGCTTTTTCGCCAGACGATTACCCGCTATGCGGATCCCTGGCATCACTTCCAGCCCTTCTGGTACTTCTTCGTGGAAGTCATTCCGTGGGCCTGGTTTCCACTGCTTCTCCTGTCGCCGTGGCTTGCCGTGCGCTGTGTGCGCCGCTGGCGCGACCGCGACTCAAGCGTCGTCCTGCTTGCCGGCTGGATCGCCCTTGTGCTGCTGTTTTTCACGATCAGTTCCGCCAAACGCGACGTTTATCTGCTTCCGGCGGCGCCCGCGCTGGCGCTGCTTTCGGCGCCGCATCTGGCGGAACTCTCGGTACGGCTGTCCTGCCTACGCGTCCTGCGCGCCGCAGCGCTGGTGCTTTCATTGATATTCGTTGCCGGTTCCGCCTGGCTGCTCTTCGTGGACCTGGAGCGGCTGACCGAGTTGTCGGCACGATACGAGACCGGCGCAGGGCCACTCTGGACGCTGTTTGTCGCGGCGCTGGTCGGCGCCTTTCTCGCGCTGGCCGTACCCACCAGGCGGGCCGCGGCAATGTTTGCGGCGTTCATGCTTCTCGGCTGGCATGTCTGGGGCTGGGCGCTGCAGCCGCAGATCAACGACGCACGCTCCGGAGGACCCATCGCGGTTCGCGCGCTGGATGCCATGTCCGACGATGCCCCCCTGGGGCTTGCGCACTGGCGCGCCCAGCAGATACTGCATCTCGACCGGCCGGTCGTGCATTTCCAGGGCCGCGGGCTCACGGGACGGGAAGAAATGGAACAGGCCGCCGCATGGCTCGCGTCGGACGGCGAGCGCCGCCTCCTGGTGCCGGCCGAACAGCGCCAACCGTGCTTTCATGCGAGTGGCGGATTGCGCCTCGGGCATGCCCACCGCCGCTACTGGGTACTCTTGTCCTCCGAAGATTTGAGCGGCGCCTGCACCGCAATGGCCGATCCTGCACACCGGGTCCGCCTTCCGGCGCTGCGTCCCTAGCAGGCCGAGCTGAAACGATTAGGCCGAATACCCCCGGAACCAGCGGACAAACTCCGCGAGACCGTCCTCCAGATCAACGCTGGGCTCGAACCCGAAATCCCGCCGCATGGCCGACATGTCCGGCAACGTGGCCCGCATCTCGCCGGGTGGTTCCGGCGCGAACTCGATTTCCGCTTCAACGTCCATTGTCCGGCCGAGGATGCGAATGAAATCCAGCAACTCCACGTCTTCGCCGGAACCCAGGTTGTAGAGCGCCGCCGGGGGCTTTCCGGCGGGCGCCCCGCCCTCGAGGATGGCCAGCGTTCCCCGCACCGCGTCGTCGATACAGGTGAAGGCGCGCCGTTGGCGGCCGTCACCGAAAACCCTTACGCGCTTGCCCGCTGCGAGTCTCTCCGCAAACTTCATCGCCGCCATGTCCGGTCGTCCCCAGGGGCCGTAAACGGTGAAGTAGCGAATTCCGGTGCTGGCCAGCCCGTGTATGCGGGCGTAGGAATAAGCCAACAGCTCGCCCGCGCGCTTGGTGGCCGCATAGACGCTCCTGGGACGATCGGCGGCGTCTACCTCGGAAAAAGGCGTCTTTTCCGTATCCCCATACACCGACGAGGACGAGGCGTAAAGCAGATGTTCCACATCGTGCCGCACACAGCACTCCAGCAACACGGTCAGCCCGGTAACGTTGCTCGATATGTATTGCTGCGGCGCTTCGATCGAATAGCGCACACCAGCCTGGGCGGCCAGGTGCACGACTTGCGTAAATTCATGCGCCTCGAACAGCGCATGCATACCGCCCTCGTCCGCCAGATCCAGCTTGTGAAACGAAAACCCCTCATGCTCCCGCAAGCGGGCAAGCCGGGCATGCTTTAACGCCGGATCGTAGTAGGCATTCAGGTTGTCCACGCCGACAACGTCGACGCCATTGGACAACAGCGTCCTGGCGACCGCGTGACCGATAAAACCGGCCGCTCCCGTAATCAGAATCGGCGTATTGATGTCGGTTCAGCTACGTCGAGGCTCGGACTTCCCTCGCGGACATGCCCGGAGCGCGCACGAGCACCACCAACGCAGCGAGGACTACAAGGAAGTTGACGAAGCCCATCATCGCGAACGGCGCGCCCCTGCCGATCTTGTCGAACACGATCCCGCCCACGAAGCTCGTGCACAGGATCGAGAACGCGCCCACGAGCCCGAAAACGCCCACTACTGCGCCCCGCCGCTCCTTCGGCGCCTCCTGGCCGAGCAGGGCCCCGCCCGACACCAGCGCGGCGATCTCGCCGATGCCCACGGCAACGCTGGCCAGCAGGGCTGCGGTAACGAACGGGTCTTTGGCCAGGTACATCGCGAAATAAGCCACTCCGGCCACGCTGAAACCGAAGACCACGGTAACCACCCGATTCAGGCGGTCGGCAATGAACCCCATGATGGGCGACCAGAGCACGCTGGTGCCGAACACCAACGCGAACATGATGCCCGCCCGCTGCATGCCTTCGGCGCTGGTCAGCCCCACGTCATTGCTGTGCTGCACAACCCAAAGCGGGAGGAATATGCCCACCGCCACGAGGTCGCCCCGGGAGGCGAAGGAGGTCATGAAGGCGAGGGCGATCCGGGGGTTTTTGGCGGCCTCGGAAAAGCCCTTGCCCACCTTGGTCCAAAGGGGCTCCTGCAGCTGATTCTGCGCAACCCGTCCCGATCGCCACGACAACCGAATCATCAGCGCAACGAACAGCGCGAACCCGACCATCAGCCAGCAGGTGTAGATGCCCGCGTCGGCCGGGCTGATTCCCAGTTCGGTGAGGTAGCCGGGCAGATTGCCGATATTGCGGGACATTACCGCCATGCCGATGGCCGTCATGATGCTGCCGATTCCCAGAAGCAAACCGCGCGAACGGTTCGCCGGCAGGTCCTGCAGCGATGTGCCGTACATAACCGGGGCGATCGCGGCGCCGATGGCGAACACCGCCCGGTAGGCGAATATCTGGAACTCGTTCTGCGCCAGCGGATAGATCAGGAGCCCCAGGGCCACGAAGCCCAGCCCGATGACCATGATCACGCGCCGGCCGAAGTTGTCCGACGCCGCGCCCACGATGCCCATCAGCAGCAGGACCACGATCTCCTGCATGGCGGCCAGTTGCCCGGTCAATTGCCCCTGGTTCTCGGTGATGCCGAACACTTCCGTCAGGAGGTAGGGCTGAATGAAGCCGATGAACCCCAGAAGCGGTATGACCGTGAGCCCGGCGAACATGACGCCGCCCGCGTTCAGCCAGCTGTAGCCGACCGTCAGGGTCAGCGGACCGATTCGCCGGGGTTCGCTCATTTCACTCGTGATGCGCGCTCAGGTCGAGGTGCGGACTTCCTTCGCCGACATCCCCGGTGCGCGAAGCAGCACGAACAGGGCAACCAGGGCTACGATGAAATTCACTGTGCCCATCATGACGAACGGCGCCACGCGGCTGATCTTGTCGAAGACGATGCCGCCAAAATAGTTTGTGCAAAGGATGGACACAGCCCCGATGAGACCGAACACGCCGACGACCGCGCCACGTCGCGCTTTTGGCGCCTCCTGGCCCAGCAGTGCGTTGCCGGTGATGATTACGGCAATCTCGCCTATGCCCACGAATACACACGCGACCAGCGCGATGTTCAGGTACGGATCCTCGACCAGCGCCATGCCCAGGTATGCGGCGCCGGCAACCGCAAACGCAATACATACCGCGAGAACGCGGTTGACGCGATCGACAAACCAGCCGATAAAGACAGCCACCAAGAGCCCGACACCGTTAATCGCCGCAATCATGATGCCGGCCCTTACCGTGCCCTCGCCGGAAAGCAGACCTGCGTCCCAGCCGATCTGCTCCACCCAAAGCGGCAGGAAAGTGATTATCACTACAAGGTCGCCCCTGGAAGCGAACGAAGTCAGGTATGAGAGTGCGATTCGGGGATTCCGAACGGCTTCGGAGAAACCCAGCCCCAGGTTTCGCCAGACAGGCTCGCGAGGCTCGCTTGCTGCCACGCGGCCGGCACGCCAGGTCAGCCGAACCATCGTCGCGGCGACGGCAGCGAAAGCGACCATGCACCAGCAAGTGTAGATTCCAGCTTCCTCGGGAGTGAAGCCGCGCCCAACCAGATATAGGGGCAGTCTGCCAACCGTAAGAGCCATCAAGATGACGCCTCCTCCCGTGGCAATGCTGCCGAACCCGATGAACCGGCCGCGGGAACGGTTAGCCGGCGTGTCCTGCATCGAAGTTCCGTACATGATGGGAGCCATCGCGGCGCCGAGCGCGAATACAGCCCGGTATCCGTAAAGCTGCAGTTCATTCTCGGCAAGCGGGTAGACCAGAAGACCGAGGCCCACCAGGCAAAGCCCCGCTATCATGATCACGCGCCGGCCGAAATTGTCGGACGCCGCCCCGGCTACCCCCATCAGCGCGATCACGATCACTTCCTGCAGCACACCCAGATTACCCGTCATCCGCCCGTGAAAAGCGGGGTCAATCTGAAATACCTCCCTGAGAAGAGTCGGCATGATCAGGCCCATGAAGGCCAGCAATGGAATGATCGAAAACCCGCCCAGCAGCACGCCGAACGCATTCAGCCGCGTGTAGCCTTCCGCGAGGACGATCGGACCGAATTTTTTAGGCACGCTCATGGGCGCGCGCGGGGGCTTGCCGGGCTCAACCGCCGCGCCGCTTCGCCTGCACGGCGTCAAGAATCGCGATGTTGGCCTCGGTAGTGCCCTGCTTCTGCGCCTCGGCGATCACGGCGCTGATGGCCGCGCCGCGGAACATGCGCGGAATCTTCTTCAGCCGCGCGGCCGCACCGGGCGTAAAGACCATGCCGTGCCTGTTCTCGTTCAGCTTGTTCAGGAACCTGGGATCGACCTCCACGGCATTTTCGTCTTCCGGTTGCGCCTCCCCATTGCCCGAGTCGGCCGCTGCGCCGTTCCCCTGCGCCGGCTCCTCGCCGTCGACGTGGTAGGTCAGTTCGGGCTTGTTGACGAAAAGGTCCTCCACGCGGATGAAGTCGGCATTCCGGTCGTAGTCCAGGCGCGGTTCCTCGTCGGGATTCAGCGACGGGCGGCGGTCGTCGATGATCGGTATGCGGTGCAACAGCCGAAACGCCGGCGAGAAGTCGTTGATACCCCGGTGCTGCGTGCATCGGTTGTCCCAGATCGCCACCGAATTGTCGCGCCAGAAGAAACGGCACTCGTGCTCCGGCTGGTAGCTGTGCTCGAGCAGCATCTCCAGCAGCGCATCGCTCTCGTCCTTGTTCAGTTCCATGATGCGCGAAGTGGTCATCTGGCAGACGTACAGGCACTTGCGGCCCGTTTCGGGGTGCCTGCGAACCACCGGGTGCACGACAGGCGGGTTGCGCTTCATCATGTCTTCGTAGGCCTGGGCGCCCCCGCCCTCGAGAATGCCCTGGCCGAAGTTCTTCGACAGGGTCTGTTCCGCAGTCAGGCCCTCCAGGAACTTCTGCATGGGCCTGGACAGGCTTGAGTACGCCTTCTCCATGTCGCACCAGATGGTGTTTCCGCCGCCGGCCGGCATGGTCAGCCCGCGGAGAATGGACATGCGCGACGGATAGTCGCGGAAGATGTCGTCCGTGTGGTAATTCACGTCGCCGCCGATGCTTTGATACTCGTCCATGCGCTGCAGGCGGATCATCGGGTATCCCTCGACCTGCGGTATCGAACCCGGACCCTGCGGCATCCCGAACTTGCGGGCCAGCCTGAGATGCTCCCCGTCCGTCATCTCCTGGTCGCGGAAAAAGATGACCTTGAATTCCAGCAGCGCCGCGTAGATGTCGTCGATGACGTCCCGGGCGAGGTCGTCGGCCAGGTTGATTCCGCTTATCGTCGCGCCCAGCGCGCCCGACAGCGGCTCGGCTTCAAGGTGCTTGAAACTGGGCAGTTCGCGCTGCGAAGTGAACAGGTATGACATAGGAATTCCCCCAATGCCCGCGCTGCCAGCATACCCTAACCTGCTCGGAGAACGTGAGCGTGATATGGTCGCGCAATGCCCCGGTCCGGCAAGAGGCGCCTGTTCTTCGGGCTATGGCCCGACGACGATCTTCGCACCCGCGTCGTCCGCGCCACCCGCGCCGAAGTGAGGGGAACGGGCGGCAAACCCACGCCGCCCGAAAATCTGCACATGACGCTGCATTTCCTCGGTCCGACTCCGGAAGAACTCATTCACCCACTGATCGAGCGGGTATCGGCGTTGCCGCTGGACCCGTTCGAGTTGGCGCTGGAGCAATACGGCTACTGGCAGCGTGCAAGAACCCTGTGGCTGGGCCCGAACGAAACCCCTCTCCCCCTGGCGGAACTGGCCCGCGACATCGGCCGGATCTCGCACGAACTGGGGCTGCCCCGAAACCGGCGCGCGTTCATCCCGCACATGACCCTGGCGCGCAAGGTCAACCGCCTTACTCCGAGGGAGCCGCCACGTCCCTTGCACTGGCCGGTAAACGAGTTTGTGCTGGTGGAGTCGGTGCTCGGCGGGCGCCACTCCCGCTACACGATCCTCGAACACTTCGACTGACCCGGCCTAGTCTTTGAACGGACTCAGATCCACGGCGAGCAGCTCCGGATTGTCCCGTTCGATCCGCGCGAAGTACTCGGCCGGCAACTGGTGCACCCCGTCGAGCTTCTTGCCGCTCCAGATCGCGAACATATGCCCGGGGATTTCGCCCATTTGCAGCCAGCGGGGATAGGGAAAGACGTAGCCGCCGGCCGTTCCCATGGGCAGCCTCGTGATGGAGGGGTCCTCGAACAGGGATCTGGCCGTCCAGTTGTGCGACGTCTCGATGAACGGCGTCACCCAGTTGTCCGGCGGAACCCGAATCTGCTCCGCCTTCACGATGTCGTCCTCAAGTCGGAAGACCGTACTGGTGGGCGTGTAGCCGTCGCCTTCCCGGTCCAGCGGATGCTTGCCTTCGGGCGAATACAGCATTCCCGGGTCTTCCGTGAGTATGGTCGGCTCCACCCTGACCGTCTCGCCCGTCACGGGGTTGTGGACACGGTCGATGAACTCGCCCGTCACCGGATGGCGCGGATACGAGGTGTTGTGCCCGTGCACGCGGAAGACATGCGTGTCGATGCGCTTGTGGTGGGAGAACTCGATCCCCTCGTAGCGGACCACGGGCTCCACGCGGCGGCCCTCGGCGACGATGAACATCGTGAAGTGATACCAGAGCAGAACGTCCGCTTCGTCCGCCAGGTCCCGGTAGATGCGAAACTCGGCGGTCATCTTGTCCAGTGGATCTTCGAACGCGAAGAATTTCGATCGCACCCGCCCTTCCGCTGGCGGCATGTACGTGGTTTCCGGGTGCTCCTTCCCCCAAGCTGCGTGGAACGGCGCCAGCGCCGCGGCGGCCGCGCCGGCTGCCGGAGCGATAAGGGCGTCGCGTCGCGACACGCGCAGTGCTTCGCCGCCGCCAAAGGCCCTTTTCATGATGTCGAACACATCCCCTCCTCCGAGCGCTCCCGAACCTCGGAATCCACCGTCAAGTCGAGCGCCCCGACCAGGATCACAACGTTGAGAACAAGTGTTTGTTCCTAAAGGATTTACCCTCTACAAATCTCACTCATTCCCACGATTTATCCATCGTCGTCGAGGCTCGTTATTACTCCGATTCTACTCGGCAAAATACAAGTATCCTTGCCGGAGTCAAATGACCTCGAATGTACGCCTGCCACGATTCGGGGCGAAAACCCTTGACGCACAGGGGGCGGAAGTTCGACACCGTGATCCCGTCCGAAATGCCGCGCGAAAGCCTCGGAAGGTTGCGGGCGGCGCTCGGTCTTGACACGCTTCTCATGGATCAGGCCGCGGACCAGTTCTGACATCGACACGCCCATCTGGCGCGCCTCCCGCCTCAACCAGGACTTGTCTCCCGGATCGATGTCGCGAACGGTGATGCCGGTGCTCATTTGGCTGCCCGGATTGGTTTACAAACCGGTAATGAGTGGTTTCGATAGCAAAGTATGCTATCCCAATTGACCACAGACGTGTGGAGCACGTTGTAATACCGCACTGACTTGCTCCCCGCTGGACTCGGCCTGGACGTTACGATCAATACGGATTTTGCGGAGACATGACATGAATCGAACTTTCTTGGGCCTTACTGTGCTGCTGCTGACGGCTTGCGGGACAACGGCGACGCGGATCAACCTCGTCGACACCTGCGAGGGCAAGCCGGCGCGGTCGCAATGCTGGATGGAGCTCGACAGCCATCCCGGCTGCTACGTCTGGAACGCCTTCCTGCTGGACGGAATGACAGCAAGCTGGGATGGTTCCTGCTCCGGTCAATTGGCGGAGGGTACGGGGACGCTTACATATTCCTGGGAAGACAAGGCGCAGGTTGGCAGGGGCAGTCTTGTTGGCGGCAGGTCGGACGGGCCTTGGATCCTGTACCATGCCGATGGCCGCGTGGAAGAAGTCACTTATGCAATTGGCAAGTTGAGCGATCGTTAGGAGTCGCCCCTATCGTCAAGGCATCAGTTGCGCCGAGATCAATCATCTTCAGTTCGGAAACAGCTTTCGAGTCGGCGAGGCCCGGGGCTGGTCGTTAACGCAAACCTCGAAATCGAAGCGTGATCGGGCGAACATACCGCGCCCAATAATCGCTATAGTGGCCCGGCATCGCTATTCTGCTGCTGGCAGCGGGACGTTGTCGCGCCGTACGGGGGATCGGCGCGAAACTTGTTAGGACGGTCGAAGGCCGAAGGTGGGTAGGCTGAAATGAGTGCCCTCTGACTTCTCGCCAACACCGCGCCGTCGGTGTCGTCGTGAGGGGGCTCATGTAATGGCGATCCGGTAGAGTCTTCACTCCGGCCGAGGAGGTTTCCCCATGATCTCTTCAAACCTCGTCGCATCGGAAAGCTCGCCGATCAGTTTCGACACCCATGCCTTTGTGTACAGATAATCCTTGTGGGCATTGTCGTATACGCAATAGGAAGAGTCCGTTTGTTGCGGCCGGTCGCTGCCTGTTTCCGGCCGCACCTTGAAGTACTTCCAAGCGGTCGTATGGTGGTGCATGTTGAATAGGAATGGGAGAGAACCGGACACTTTAGCAACGACCTCTGCTGGCTTCTTTACGTCAAGATTGGTAATGGGGACGCGTTTGTCTTTGATGAGCACATTCATCTTTCGGAGAGTGTCCTGCTGATCTTCGTCGGTTTCGTCGAAGTGGACAAATTCGATTGCAGAATCGGCAGAGTTTTCGTGATTTACGATCTTCGGGACGAGAAACACGCGATACGCATAGCCAGGATGGTTGAGATCGTCGTTAGCCAGACCGCCCCTGAACGTGTTGATGTAATCCATAACCGTGCGTGCTTCGCCAGCCAATGATTTGATGGCCTTTCTCTGCTCTTCGGGCCGAATTCTGGAGAATTGGAGCGATACGGAGAGGGAATCTTGCAAGGCATATTGATCCCCGAACTGGTGTACAAGGTATCCTTCCAAATTCAACAGCGCTGCTTGGCATTCGCCGTAGAGTGTAGGATCGAGTTGTGGAAGGTTGCGATGTTCTATTTTGTTTCGCAGTCCCAACAGAAACTCGAGATTCTTCCTTTCTGGAGGGTTGTGATCTCGAAAGTACTCCTTCAGGCACTTGCTTAGCTCCCAGTGTTTCGGTTCGCCATCAATCTTTTCGTAGCGCACACCCGTCTTGTATGTGGATTTCCGGGACTGGTACCAAGGCTTTCTCTTCTGTTTGTAGAAGTAGGCGTGGAAAAATGCCTGCCAAGCCAAGACAATCAGGACAACATACAGCGCTGTTCTAAACTTGGGACCAGGACGGTTGTATGACTCTACCGCTGCATTTGCTGCCGCTCGGCATTTATCGAGATTGCTTTTCGTGAGTTTCGACAGTTTCGCTGGCATGATCAACTCTTAGCAATTTCTGACAACTCCTTCGGAATTGGCCCGAATGAGCTAGGAATAAGACCGAATAAGCTCGGAATAAGACTGGCGATCGTCATTTACGTGGCATTCCAACGCGCACCCCGGCCGTGTCCGGTTGATCGCGCCAAGCCTTTGGCCTGCAGGGCGGCCAGACACCTGCGAAGCTGAGGATTGGTTAGCTTTTCATCCAGCATGGGGAGGATTTCGCGCAGCGCCAGCCCGGCATCGGAGCGACGCAGCAAGCCCAAAAGGCCTGTTGCGGTCTTGTGAGCCCGCGCCCGGCTTGCCGAACGGCCACCGCATCCTTGCGCCGAAACCGGACCGTTACGCAGTCGCCCCGCTGCTCGATTTCGGGGCGTGGCAAACCCATCGAAGCTGCCAAGTCGGCCATCTTGATCGTTCCCCTGCCCCATTCCTCGATGGTGCCTCGCCGGTAGAAGGTGCGGGCGATCAATGGATTCCACGGCCTTGATTCGTGCGGTTGGAACAGGTCGTCCGGAGTCAATCCAAAGTGCAGCGGGCCGGTGGAAGTCACTTCCAGGCGGTCATCGTAAACGGCGAGACCGATGGAGCCGCCACCCGGGGCGTAGTCGCGGTGGCACAGTGCATTCGCGAGCGCCTCGCGTGTCGCCAGCGGCGGGTAAAGCGGTTCGCGGACACTTGAACGCGGTCGACCTCGGGAAACGCGGGTGGGTCGATGCGTTGGATCCCGGCGCTACCATCCTCGATCGTGCGGTCACCAATGCTCTGGCCGACAATGGCCGTTTTAGGAGTAACACCGAATAGCACATGGCCGACGCGCTGGTTTAGAATCGCGTAAACGGTCGCCGCGGCTTCGCGTCGCGCTCCAGTGGAAGCCTTGAACTCCAGCAATTCAGACTTATCGGCAGCCACCAGTTCGTTCAGTTGATCAGGAGTCACGAATACGTGGCGCAACGAATCATTATTCATTGTCCTCATCAAGCAGACCGAGTTCCCTCAAGGGTTCAAGCACGCCATTTTCCACCTTGGCTTTGTCGTAGTCGTCAGGGGCGGTGGCCTTGGCGTTGATTGCGACCTTGCCTGCCACATCTGCAAGGTTGGCCATGGCGTTCCATGCCTGGTACAGGCTTCGCTGGTCGGCAACGAACGAAAACGAGATTTCCCGACTTCCACTCGGATAAGCACCTACCGGTTTGCCGCCAGGTTGGTCGTCGCCGCCAGCGCCAGAATTGTCCTGCGCGTCGCCTGACTTTCCGTCGGCATCTTCTTTACCAAGCGTGTCGCCGCTTGGCGCGGCGGGCTTCTCCGGAATGGCAGCCGGGACGATCAGGAATCCGGAATCCAGGTCGATCTCATCGTCGGCGACATTGCGTTGGAACGCGACACGGCTCCTATCGACCTGGTAGAGCCCATCCTCCCCAAGTCGCGGGCTTCCCGTGGTGTAACCAAACAGCCCGGTCTCCACTCCGCGCGCGATGGCCTTGCGCACGGCTTCCGCGGTGAGAAGACGCGGGAAGTCGATGAACTCGTAGAATCCCGCGAGCACAGTGTCGGTCGCAATACCGTGCTGAGCCGACCCTTCTTCTCCCAGCTTGAACAATTCAACGATCCTCCCCGGCGCCAGCGTCCCGAATACTCGCCGGTGAACGGTGGTCAGTAGTTCCATAAGGCGCTGATGGATGAGCGCGCGCTTCTTTTCGTCCAGCGTCGTCTGCAGCGGCCGGCCACCCAGCTGGACGCGATCGAATTCAAGCGATTTGTCGCCCGACGAAGGCAACCATACCTCGCCATAGAGCTTGAGCATGGCGGACTCGGCGGCGGCGGCCTCAGTGGCGTCGCGTTCCTTGAGTTGACTTCGTTGCGCATCCGTGAGGTTATGCTCCCGCCACTTCCCCTTTACACGCTCGACTGCGAGCAGGTAACGCACCGCGCGTCTCAAGATCTCGATCTGGTCGCCCGAGGGCACGGCAAGTCCCAGGCCGTTGCGATACTCGCGCTGCCGGTTGCCGTACTGTTCGCAGATGGCCAGTGCGGCTTGGTTCTGGTCACCGGCGGACTTTGCCGCGAAATCGAGCGGCAGGTAGGCGATGAGGAACTCCGGCTCCCGGTCCGGAACATCGCCTGGCTTTTCCGGCCATACGATTGCTCGCTGTCCGGCGAGACGCTGATCGATCATTTGCCGGACGCGTTCGCGCACTCGTCCCTCGTCGCGTCCGACCGCTTCAGCCTCCTGCTCGACGAGAAGTGTAATGTTCGGATCCCTCTTGAAGCAGTAGCGCACGCCGTCGAAATGCAGATAAAGACACTGCTCCTTGAGTTCCTTCAGACACGCCTGTATCGTGGTCGTGTCGAGATCGGGTCCGATGCTCGCGCCGAGCAGATCAGGCTCGCTGATTCCGGGCGGGAGCAGGTCTCCCTCGCCACTCCCGCCGCGCCGCAGACCGCCGAAGGAGTAAAGCAGCATGGCGGTGGCAAGACGGGTGCCCGGCAGCTTGCCCGACTCTGTCGTCACCTCCCTCGCGCGCCGTTCATCGATGCGGCGAGTTCGCGAGTTCGCACCCACGAAGTCATGCTCCAGACAGGCTTGGAAGTCCTCCCGCTGGCCCACTTCCTTGAAGAATGCAAGCCGGACATCGCTCTCGTGAATGGGTACGTCGCCCGGCCCGAGAAGAAGGCGTGACACGCCTGCCTGGTGTGCCGCGCGCAAACACGATGCAAGAAAACGTAGCGCGCCGCGGGTGCGTTGAAAGTCCGGTATGGCCGCCCAGCGTTCGCGCATCACATCAATCAGGGCCGGATGAAAGGGATAGGACGCCTGAATCCGTTCGCGCAACGCCAGACCGTCTTCCTCCGCCCGCTGGCTCTCCGCATCGGTCTGGGCATGCGCACGGCGCATCTGCGTAAACACATGTCCGTAGGCCTCCGCAGTAGCGGTCGCGGCATGAGTATCGGGCACACCGGCGAGCAGTCTTCGTTGGATAACGTTCAGGATTTCGTTTCCCTCGACAGGCTCGCGGCGCTGGTCTTTGCGTGCCGCCAGATGCTCAACGGTTTGCAGGAGATTCGTGTATTCGAGAGATTCGCGCTTGCTCGATTGTAGCGAATAGACCAGCACGGCGTTGTCCACACTCCCGACGGCCGCAGTCAATCGCTGGAGGAAGGACAGCGTTTCGTCGCGGAGCGTAGTCTGCTCGATTCGAATACCGCCGGCGCTGATAAGGTATTGCAGCAGTTCATCAACCAAAATCAGGCTCGGTCCGCCCTTGAGCAACTCGATCAGTGCGTCCGCGCCAGGTGCGACCCGCGCCTCGTCCTGGGCGCGCACCAGTTCGTAGCCTCCCCGACCGCCTAGCGACCACGCGATCCAACCCCAAACTGTCCTGGCGGAAGTATCGTCTCCCGGCATCGGTTTGCCGTTGGTAGGATCGAAAAACTGTCCATCCACCACTGCGACTCGCACACCTTCCGGTCGCGGGAGTCCGGTTGCTTCCGGCAGGGTGTCGAGCGCGGCGCGGGACCGCGCGGTATGAAGCAAAGCCGCCAGCGTGTGCGACTTACCCCCGCCGAACGGTGTCTGTAGTCGTAGTACACGGTTGCCGTCCGACCCGGACAAGCGACCCAGTACATCCTTGAGTAAAGATCGGAGACCGGTTGTC
The DNA here is from genome assembly GCA_028821145.1 of Gammaproteobacteria bacterium. Lineage (GTDB taxonomy): Bacteria > Pseudomonadota > Gammaproteobacteria > Steroidobacterales > Foliamicaceae > Foliamicus. The sequence continues at coordinate 21,077 of JAPPHC010000014.1, forward strand.
AAATAAGACGCGGCAAAGAAACTATCGGCGTTCCGATAAACAGCCGGTACGCGCCGCAACTCTGTGTCCGGTTGTCCCAGTTCTTTGCCGATCAGGTAATCGGACAAGGTGCCGAGATCGAGTGCGAAAATGTCCTCGGAAAAGTCGTCGGAAAGCACATCGGGATGCAGCTCCACACACTGAAGCCAGGGCTGTGAATTGGGTTTCATTGAAGTTCTTCTCCACCAAACAGGTCCCCGGTTCCGCCCACCAACGCTTCGATTTCCTGCGCATAGGCTGCTCCCTCGACCACGCTGCGCCAGTTGGCGTTCAATCGCTGCATCGCACCGAGCTCCGGCGTTGCGGTTCTCTCCGGCGCCTGCGAACCGCCAAGAACCGGCGCGCAGAGCGCTTGCGTCACCAACCTGAGTTGTTCGGTGTTTGGCCGAGCCGACTTGAGATACGCCGGAAGGGCTCCAGGTTGCTCTTCCAGGAGATATAGCAGCCGGTGCAATACGTCGACCAGCGGTGCCGCCTTGCCGTTCTCTGCAAGACCGAGTTCTTCATGGTCGCCACGCTCAGCGAAATTGCGTACTCGAAACTTGCCGCCGGACTTTTCAACGAGCTTTGGCGCGTTGCCCGTCAATCCATCCGGGCCGTCGATCTCAATGCCCTGCGGGTAACAGAAGACGTAGGCGTCACCGGCCTCTATAGAGGACTCGCGGTAGGTGAAACGCCAAAGGATGTAAAACCGGGAGATCGAGTCCACGCTGGCGACTGCCGAACCTCGTAGCCCGAATATCTCGTCGAGCATCACGTCGAGCACCACGCCTTCGACTTCGCGCAGGTATCTTTCGGCGGATACCGGGTCGCCGTTGGCATATTCGACCCGGGAGAACTGGGTATAGGCGCGTAGTCCTGCGCCCACTGCCGCCATCAACAGGTCCGCGCCCCCGATTCCCTTTCCGCCATTCCACAGCGTCTTGACCCGCTCACGCGCAATCCGCTGGAGTTGCGGCGCGACCTCCGTTTCGTATTGACCCGCGCCGGTCTGCTCGCGCCGGCGGGCAACGAAAAAAATGCTGTCGGAAAGTGCAGCGGCATCCATTGCGTTCGTCCGCCCGCGCGCCTCTGTCTGTACCGGCCATGCTTCAGTAACCGTCATGCCTGCCCCGACGAGCGCACGAATCAGAGTCGCCCAGCCCTCGGTTGTGCGATGAGCATAGACGCAGACCAATGGAGCCCCGGGCTTCAGCACCCGGCGCGCCTCAGCAAGCGAGTTGCGCATCAGTCTCTCGTAGTGCGCCTTGGCCTTGTTGGCGTCACCACCGTGCTCACTCGGCTGAGCTACGGCTTCTCGCCGTTTCGGTGGCGTATCGAGTGCAAAGTGTTCCGGATACAGATCGCCGACGATCCGTTTAAGCCAGACGTAGAAGAATGCGGATAAATCCGCATAGAAGATGCTGCTGTAGTACGGAGGATCGGTAACGACGGCATCGAAAGTCTCGTCGTCGAAGTAGAGCTTTTCGGCATTCCCGCGCGTAACGACACACGGCTGTTTGATTTTGGCGAGTTCCCGGATGCAGAAGGCCTCACGGTCCAATGCATAAGACAGACAACCTTGTGTCCGTGCCAGTGGATTGATATCGGAGAAGTCGTAGATCATCTTCAGGGCTTGGCGGTCTCCAATTGCTCCCACCGTTCTCTGGAGATTCGGATACCAGCGTGAAAACTTGTTGAATGAGATCACAAAGCGACCGAACGCCATCGCGAAGAAGGTCTTCAGTGCCCGAGCGCGATCTTCCGGCATACCGTGGGCGATCATTTCGTCATGCGCGCGCCGAATCTGACCGATCAGCGTGAAAAGGACCAGAAGTTGCCGCGATGTGAATAGCTCGCTGTGTTTTTCTACGCCATATGCGGGCAATTGATCTCGGAGCTTGCCCTGTAATTCCGCTTCGGGGCGCGTGAAGCCGAGTTCCTTCTCAAGCGCCGCCAAGCGTCGTTCGATAGCGTCGGAGTCGGGTCCCAATGCGGCATCCGGTGGAAGATACACCTTGGTCCGCTTTTTCCCCGCCGGCGTCTTAGGCGGCAAGGCGGCCACAATTGCAGCCAGCGAATCTTTCATCCTCCCGCTGACAGCCATCTCTTTGACGTAATCCGCGGGAGCGGGCGTGTTGCAGGCTACGCAGACCGCTTGCCCTGAACCCGTTTGCCCGGTCTGCTGCGCAACCTCACTGGCCAACCTTCCGGAAACGATGTCCCAATACAAGTACTCCCCGTCCTCGACTCGTGGCACTGCGGCGATGGCGCCTCCTTTTTTCCGAAGCCACGACTGTCGAACCAGCGGTACTGGCGCGGCACAACCGGGGCGTCGACAGGGGACCGTGCGCGCCCAGATATAGGCGACCGGGTCTGCTTGGTCTTCCGAAGTCGGATCCCCACTTCCGAAGAGGGCCGTCTGGCGCAAGACCTCCCTAGAGTGTGGAACATCAATGGCTGGATACAGATCACCAATTTCTTCGCGCATCCGGTCGACGATCAGAGCGCTCCAACGCTGAAAATCGTCCGCAAGGCCGGCGCCAAAGGACTGCGGGTAGACCAGCGTGCACAACTCGATCATGTGGGCGACAGGGTTGTAGTCCACCGCATGACTCTCGCACCCCAGGCGGGCGGCTTCGAGCGGAATCGCCCCGCCACCGGCGAATAGATCCAAGACCTTGGGCGTTCGACCTCCGTGTTGCTCCTTGATTGTCTGGCGCGCCTTCGCGACTGTGGCCGGGTCCGTCTTGTAGGCGGCCAGCTTAGCAACGAATGACGCTGCCTCCTCGCGTTCCGCGCTGGTGCGCGGGGCGGGCGCCAGCGCCGCGTAGATCGCCGCTCTACACGCAGTAATCGGACGCCGGGCCGGCCAGTAGTGCACCAATTCGACATAGCGGCGCGGGTGGAGCTTTTCCTTCGACGCGATGGCGTTCAGCACGTCCAAGGGAAGGTAGTCCTCTATCAGGCGACGATCAGTCTTGTTCATGCCAGACTCCGGCCCGGACCATCGGACAGCAGACCCATCTCCTCTAGAAACCGCGACGGCCGCTTTTTCCAACCTCTGTAGGTTTTTGCTCTTGACAGGATCAGGCATCGTTTCGCGCGGGTAATGGCGACAAAACAACCGCGGCGTTCTTCCTCAAGCGCTGCGCTGCTATTGTCATTCTTCACACTGTGCCAAGAAGGAAGCACTTCCTCCGCAAGGCCCATCAGATACACCCTATCGAACTCCAACCCCTTGGCACCATGAATGGTGCCAAGGGAGACGGATCCTGGCTCAGGCACCGGCTGTTTGGAGCGCAATGCCATCTCTTGAAGGAACTGGTCGAGCGACACTGCGCCATGGGCCTGACGTATTTCGCGCTCGATCCGGCGCCACGCACTCACGTCATCATTGAAATCGCCATCGGCGCCTTTGCTCTCGAAACATTCAATGACTGTCTTTACCGTGTCGGGCAGCCTTTTGTCCCCCGAAGCGAAGCGCGCGAGGGTGTCTACGGCCTTACTGGCCGGCTTGGGAGGCGATGCCTTCCGTACAGAATCAAACCAGACTGTCATCAGCGCCACCTGGCCGGCTTCCGAACGTACTTCCAAATCCTCGAAATCCAGAGCAGCGCCAGTAAAGCTCCGAAACGTTTCGATCAAGGTCACCATGTTGCGCCGATCAAGCGGTCGGTTGATTTGTTTCAGCCCCGCGACCAGCCAACGCATTTGCGGAGACGCGAAATCGTCTCTGCGTGCGAGGAGCGCGGTGGGCACATTCAGGCTTGCCAACTCATCCTGAACGGTTTCCAAAAGCGCTCGATTACGCGCCAGAATAGCGGTTTGACCCCGCTCCTCTGCATCAAGGGCGGCAACTTCGGTCGCAATGCCCCTAGCCTCACCCGCATCGCTGGGGAACACCAAGCATCGGATTTCGGATTCGTTTGTCTCGGTCTCAGGACGTGATTTGGCGGCCTCCGCCGACCGTTTTGACAAGTCACGCCGAACGTTGTAAACAACCAGCCGATTGGCGGCCTCAACAATGCCAGGTGGACAACGGAAATTGTCCGTGAGTTGGACGACCTCGCACTCAAAGTCCTTCACCAAGCTGCCGATACGACGGACGTTGGCGCCGTTCCATTCGTATATCGTCTGATCGTCGTCAGCCACGGCGAATAGTTGGTGGAAGCTGTCGCCGGCCATCCGTCGGAGCAAATCGTACTGGGGGCCGTTCGTATCCTGAAACTCGTCAATCAGCCAGTATCGATAGATCGTTCGAAAATGTTCGGCCAACTTCGGATAATTCAAAATTTGGTGGGCCAGAATAATCAACGAGTTAAAATCCAGCGCGTTAGATCGCTTTAGTTCCTCCTCGTAAAGCCGGTAGGCAAGAGCAATACGCTCGGAAGCTTCGCGCGAGGTATCGTGACGCATTAGATACCTATCCGCCTGCTCGGGGCTGATCAGACGTGCCTTCAGTGCGTCGATGCGGGGTAAGAACCGTGTATCGTCATGCTCGAAACCATCAGACCCACGCTGCAATGCGTCTTTCAGCAATGCTTCTCGATCGGCGGTACGCGAGTAGATTTCGAAATTAGGCTTCATGCCGAGATGTACGCCGTGCTGGCGTAGTAAGCGAGCGCAGAATCCATGGAAAGTATTGATCTCGGCGCGTTCCTCGCTACCTGGAACAAGGGCGGCAATCCGGGATTTCATTTCATGCGCGGCCTTATTCGTGAAAGTCAGTGCGAGAATGCGGAAGCGTTCGTTAGGCGAAGCATCCAGCAATCGGGCGACTCGGCAGGTGAGCACGCGCGTCTTGCCGGAACCCGGTCCGGCGAGGACCAGCAGCGGCCCTTCGTCCCACTCAACAGCCTTGCGCTGGATGTCGGTCAGCTCACCTATCGTGTCTGCGAGTGTCCCGACGATCATGGCAGCCCCCTAAGTCGATCAATGGCGTCGCGGAAGGCCGTCGGCATTCGTGCCGCCAATTCAGAATCGCTTCGAACCCGGGCCGCCAGTACCGCCGCATAATCTGTCTTGCGTTTCCTCAATTTGCGCACAAGATCTTCGTTATTGAGGCTCTCGGCGTTCTCGACGCCAATGACCTGAAGCGTTTCGCGCAGTTCTTGACCCAATCCGTCAGCGACGAGTTGCTGCTCCAGATCGCCGTTGGAGTGGTTACCGCAACGCATTTCAATCTCTGACGCGTCGAATCCCCGATTCTGTATGCGTTGATTAAACCGCCTTCCCTCCGCGTCGCCATCAAATACCGCAAGCCAAGGTATGTCCATTGCCCTTGCCAGAGCAGCAAAGGTGGCCGGGCTACCGTTATTCTGGGCGTCAATGACCGATACACCATGCCGGTCAAGATCGTAGTTCAAGGCATACCCGATGGCATGCACCAGCAGATAGTCGGCCTGACCCTCGACGAGCAGCCATCGTTCCGCAAAGAAGACCTCCCCCCGCATGCGCCGTGCATAGGTTTCCAGCGCCTGCAGTTCGTCATCGGCTACATGCAGGGAAGATCGATCCCGCAAGTCGCGTAGCGATGGCTCAAGCTCAGCGCGACGCTCGTCCAAAGCGCAGCGAGTTAGCAGTTCGCGATACGCCGTGTCGTCGAGGACGCCGTGAACAGTGAGCAACTTCGCAACGGGTTCATAGGACAGCAGCCCGGCTGTTTTTTCGACGACCGTTTCAAGCCCATCGAAATTCGGGATCGAGACGGAAAAACTCGCAGGTAGCGAGCGAACCTCCGTGCGGCCAGCGTTGAGACGCACCAGCCGCAGGTCGCGAAAGGGCACCTGCTGAACGAAATACGGGGAATGTGTGGTGACGATTTTCTGACCGGGTAATGCGTCGATCTGGTGCCACAGCGTGCGAACGGCCTGCGGATGCAGATGCGTCTCAGGCTCCTCAAGCGCTAGCATAGGCTCGCTTCCCGCTTCGTACAACTCGCGCAGCAGATGGTCGACGAATGCTTGGAAAAGGAAAATGACCGCCAGGCTTTGCAAACCTTGGCCTTGTCGTCGTAGCGGAAGCCAAGGCAAGCCAGCCTCGTTGCGCAGGATAATCTCAGCTCTGGATAGCAGATCCCAGGTTTTAAGTGGCACCATCCTCAGGTCAAGTCCGCCTTCTTTATCCCGTGCCGCAACCCGTGTTGCGCCTGAAAGGGTATTGGCGATGTCCGCCAATCGCGGATCGGCTTTAAGGAGCCTGCGATTAAGTAGGTCGAGGACTCGCATCGCACGCGATTCGAGTTCTGGAGGGATGTTCAGATCCTTTAGGAGACGGTTCCAGAATTGGGATGATCGCGCGGAAAATTCGTCCTTCACGTCACGTAAAGCGTCAAGATAAAACACCGGAATATATCGCCAGAAGCGTTCAAGATTGACTCGGCGCGCGCCGATGCCTACGAGCGGCTCACGGCCCACGTCCAGAAACTCCCAGCTCGGTTCAAAGCTGTCGGTGTCGGCATTCCATACGCATCGCGTTCTCAGGCGGACGGACCGAAGGCCAGTCACCAAGTCCAACTGCACGATGTCGCCGAGGTCTTCCACGATAGCGTCGGGCCATTCGCGGGATTCCCGTTCTTCGGACCGGAGTTCGATCGTCACGCCGCTCGATGATTTGGGATCTTCCGCTTCATTCGACATGTGGATGTCATATTCGCTAAAGCCGGTTCCGCGCTGGCCCCAACGTCGCGTGAGGGCGATTCTTATCGCGTCGAGAATGGCAGTCTTGCCCGAATTGTTCGGACCGACGAGTACCGTGGTCTTGCCAAGATCCATGGCCAGATGCCGTATGGACCGGAAGTTCTCAATCTCGACACGAGTTATGCGCATGTAGAAAACATCTCGTGAAGTGCGTGTGTGCTGGTCATTTTTTCTAGTCCTGATGATCCGCCGCAGCCTTCTCGACCGCGTTTGCCGGCACGTCGTAATAGCGGGCCGCGACGACCTCCTTCTTTGCGTAGTCCAGATGTTTGGCAGGGTTCTGAATCCTTAGAGGAAGGGCATCAGGATTTTCGATGGGATCCCAGACCACGTAGAGCCAGTAGGTTTCCCCGAGTTGCTGGGCCTTGTACCACTCGTTTGTGGTGAGTCTGATGGGTCGGCCTTGTCGCCGCCCCTTGACTTCAATCCGCCGAACGTCCGTTACCGGGTCGCGATAGCCGGTTTGCGGGTCGGGCGCCGCCAAGCTGCGGATATCGAATCCGATCTTCAGGTGGCCAACTCGCTGGCATTCCCGTTGGTGCGCGTTTTCGTATGCTTCGACGATGTCCTCTGCTGCAAGCTCGACTCGCCGTTTCAATCCGACATCAAGGTCTTCCGCAAAATCGGAAATCGCTCCGTCATCGGTATCGGTGGGCAGGACCAGGCAACTCGCTACATGAAGCAACGGGCCGTGCCGGGCAACCCGAAGACGATCCATTCCGACGATGCGTTCACGGCGGGTGCGCTCAAGGTCAGCCAGATCCTGCTCCGCCCGCTGCCTTGCCAACGCAACCTCCGGTTCATTCGGTTCGCGACTGCGAAGACCCATGACCCGGCTTTGCGCCGCCCGCACACGCGCATCGAAGGATTTCCGCAGATAGTCCCGCGCGACATCCGCGTAGCGTCCGCGTTCTTCCTGCGCATCCCGACGCCGCTCCATCTGCAGCGTGGTCTTGACGTAATCGCTGACAGGTGCGTAATCGATCACGGGGAGTTCTTCCAGCGGGTGTGGATGCGCGGGCAGGTCGATCAATACGTCGGCCGGAACCAGTTCGTAACGGTTGCCTTCTGCTATCGAGCCACCCAATTTCTCCCGCACCGCGACAAGTTCGGCATGGATGGTCGTTGCTTCGCCACGTGGAGTTTGACCTCGAACGGTGATTTCATAGAAGTGAAGCCGATAGGGTGCCAATGCTGCAACATCAACGTAGACGGCCGTCTGTCCGATGAGGCCCCGAAGCAATTCCTTCAGTTTCTCGTCGACCGCGGCGTAGAGGGAGTGGCCGGGGCCAAGCAGCACGGCATCAAGGTGTTGATCCTGCTCCATATGCTCCTTGTAAAAGGTCAGTTTCCGGTAGCTCGCGTCCGGAGCGCCCAGACGACGCACGGCCGCAAGGCGCTCCGAGCGGAGATCGGCGCGGACATGCTCGATCCGCCATAGACCGTCGGCTCTCCTCTCCGTGCGGAGCTCCACAGCCTTGGCGGCGTTCATGAAATGAGACTCGACATAGCGCGGCATGAGCCGGCGCTCCTCCGCTTCCAGATTGGCTTGGGCGAAGGCCGAAAAATCCACATGTCCGCGCGCCAATGCGATGCCGGTGGCTTCCTCGTAGCGGCCGAGCAGATCGGGGTCGATACGGTCGATCGCGTCTAAGTAGTCGTCCAGCCGCCGGGGTTCGTAGGCCACTTCGCGAAGCATATCCGGCAAGTTGACCTTGTTCAGCGAAAGCACTTCGCCGACGACATCGAAGACGCGATCTCCGAGCGCCGTCCGCATCAAATCGAGCTTGCTCAGCAGCCGCTCGAGAATACGCCCCTCAATAACCGGCTGACCGTCGTCAGAAGATGTCGCCACAAAATTGAACGCATACACGTCGCGCGATTGGCCGATCCGGTGGATCCGGCCGAGGCGCTGCTCAAGGCGGGTCGGGTTCCAGGGCAGATCGTAGTTGATCATCAAGTGGCAGAACTGCAGGTTGATGCCCTCTCCCGCCGCTTCGGTCGCCACGCAAATCTGGCGGCTCGTGCGGAAATCCTCCTGGGCCCGTTTCCTCTCGCGCGGATTCATCCCGCCATGAATCTGACAGGTCGAGTAACCCCAGGCTTCGAGATGTTCGCGGAGGTAGTTGAGCGTGTCCCGGTGCTCCGTGAAGATCAGCAGCTTGCCCCGCCCATCCTTCAATTCCTCGAACTCCGACCGCTGAACGCACTCGCGAAGGGCGACCAGCTTCGAATCCCGGCCGCTCTCCCGCAAGCGTCCGACCCGGGCGACCAGATCGGCCAGTTCCGAAAGCTCGGCCCGAAGCTGGTCGAGTTCGGCTGCGGTCGTCGCTTCATCCAGGAGCGCGTCGCGGGCCGTTTCGTCGAGGTCGTCCTCGTCCTGCTCGCTGTCGGACAGCCGTCCCTGAAGTTGCGCCAGGCGTCGGGCGCGCTGCGAGGGCGGAAGACTTTCGAGCTCGCGCAGCAGATCGTCGAGCTTCCTGTGGCGACGGCGGAGCGATTCGTGGATCGCTTGCATGGAACTGGCCAGTCGTCGCTGGAATACCGTGCGCGCAAGCGCCACGCTGTTCTTGCGGCGTCCGGTGGCCTGCGGTAGGTACTCGTTAATGTAGGCGGTAACCGCTTTGTAGATGCTGTATTCATCCGGCCCGAGGTTGAAACTGACCGTACGGACGTGCCGATCCGGAAACAGCCGATGGCCGCGCATGTCCCTCAGGTCCTCCTTCAGCCGCCGGAGCGACCAGGGGCAGTTGTCCCCCAGCTTGAGAATGTCCTTGCGGATGCGGCCGGCGGCTTCGCCGAGGCGGTGCGGCTCGGGAAACAGGTCGCGGTCGAGCAGGCGGATGAAATGCGCAAACCGGTCGTCGTCGCCGTGGTGGGGCGTCGCGGTCAAGAGCAGCAAACTGTCGCATTGTTCGGAGAGCCGTTCCGCAAGTTGGTAACGCTTGGTGCGCTCAACCTCGTCGCCACGTCCCGCCGAGCGCTTCGTATAGGCGCTGCACTTGTGGGCTTCGTCGATAATGATCAGATCCCAACGCTGCCGCCATACCCGTTCGCGGACACCGTCCTGCTTGGCATAGTCGATGGAAGAGATGACTTGCGTCTCCCGTTCCCACAAGTTCAGAAGTTGCTGCTGGTCGTTCGCCGAGTGAATGATCTGAAAAGGCTCGTTGAAAAACCGAAGCAGTTCATCCTGCCACTGAATCGTCAGGGGCGCCGGAGTGAGAATCAGGCACCGGTCGATGGCTTCCCGCAGCTTCAGTTCCTTGATCAGAAGGCCGGCCATGATCGTCTTGCCGGCGCCGGGATCGTCGGCAAGCAGAAAACGCAGTCGCGGTTGCGGCAGCATCTTCATGTACACAGCTTCGATCTGATGGGGCAGCGTGCGGATCCCGGACAGGCTGACGGCAAACTGCCGGTCGTAGGCGTACGCCAAACGGATACGGGTGGACTCCACCAGCAGTCTCAACCGTTCGGCGTCCACAGGCCGCGGCGCTGGCGCTTCCCGCACGCCGAGAATCGCGGCCGCCTCCTCCGGTGAAATGATCGCCTCTTCGAGCGTGCCGTCGGGCAACCGCACGCGGCACTCGAACCCGGCAGAACCGTTAAGGCCAAGAGGCCTTGCATCCTCTAGGCGTACGGGAACGTCGAAGTGTCCCGTCAAGGATACTTGCGTTCCGATCTGCGTTGCGAGGGCATTCTCAGGCATTCTCGCGATCACCGTTCTTTGAAGTGATTGCGGGGCCCGCAATGCGCATGATCTGATCGACCCTGTCGGTTCGCGGCGCGAAGGGGTTCATGAGACAACGCCGTCATGCCGCAGCTCCGTTGGCTCTCGCCTCGATCTCGGCGCACCGCTCCATCAGCGCATCGAATGGCTCATTCTCGTCGAGCAGCATGCCGTCGGCCTGCATTCTCGCGTAATCGTCCGCGAGCACCGCCTGCGCAGTCCCGGCGGGAATGAGCTGCAAGGCACCGGACACTGCCGCCTCATAGTCGATTCGCTGGCCGCTGGCATCGTTCTCGGAGAAGAACATGGCCTTGTGACGGGCGACGGAGAGGGCGAGTTCACGGTCAGCGAGTGCGCTCGCGGCAATCCCAGCCTCGTCGAGCCGCGCGAGATCGTGCCAGTGCCGTGAAAGACGCTCGCCGCGCCGCCGTTCTTGGTGGCAATAGACGTGAATGGCGGTCGCCTTTTCCCAGAAAGTTCGCTCCGCTAGCATGACGGACGGGTGCGCCTCCGGAAAAACAAGATCGGACAGATGGGGCGCGGCGTCACACACGACTGGCATACTGGTATGCGGCTCGCCTGTCGAACGCGCGCCGAACTCCAACTTGACCTCTGGGCGCACGAAGTCCGTCTCCTCGAACAGTGGCTCGTAATCAATGAAGATTCGGTCTCCGTCCGCTCGAACCCGCGCAACGAAACCCGCACGAGCTAGCGCCTCCCGAACGATTGGCAAGGCTTCACCGCGGACCCATTCGACAAGTCGGGCGCGGATCGCGCGTGTCCAGCGCTTTTGTTGGCTGCGTGTGGGAGGTAGCGCTTCGTCGCCGGAGCCGGCCACAAGATCCGGTGCAAAAGCACGGATGTCGTAGGTAATGTCGACATCTTCGGAGAAGCGGCGGATTGCGCGCCAAACCTTGGACAGCGACGTGCCGCCCTTGAAGGTCAGATGTTCGGCAAACGGCGCGTCGAACAGCAGATTGAGCGCCGCCACGACCCAGATGTCCTTCTCCAGCAGATGCGCTTTGTGAACGCTGGCGCGTTCCACGACCTCCAGAGCATCGCGACGTTCGGCGTTCGACAGATCCTGGTAGCGCGCTTCAGCCATGCGGCAGTCGCGCACTCACGGGTTCGGCCATCCAGTTCGGCATCAACGCCCGGGCAGTGGAGAGTTCGTTCAGCTCTTCAGCGGAGAGCGTCGGCAGAACCGCTTCCAGACCATTTTCGACTTCTTCGGGACCAAGCCAGGCCAGAGCGCGGATGACATTCCCCGCCCTGCGGTGCGGTGCCGCCAGTTGCCAGCGCGGGGCGTGGCGCAGTTCGACCGTGTGTGCCCCGAAATGCAGCCGGCGGCTGGGGCCGGAAGTGAGATAGACCATCCGAACGGGATTCTGGGCGGTCAGTCCAAGGCGGTTGGCTGCGGACCCGCCGCAAGGAACGATCGTCTCGCCCCATAGCGCGGAAAGCGCGGCGAGCGCCTTGCCGATCCTAGGTCCGCGGACACCGAAACGGGTCTCGACGGGGCGCATATACACCCCCTTGCAGATGCGCATGAGCTTGCCGGAACGAGCGAGGCGCGACAGCGCCTGGTCTATGGCCGCACGGTTTCCGAGGTGAAGCAGCGCACCGGGACACAGCGGCGTGGCCTCCGGGAGGCTTTCGGCATACTCCATGATGCGCTGTGGGAGGCTGCTCATGGCCAGTTTCTCCTTTCGCGATGTCAGAACAATGGGGGTCAGAATACCACTTTACAACGCGAAAGGAGCGCGTTTCCCGGGTTTCCCGGCCGAGCCAAGAGACTATGGACCGCGTTTGCCGCCCGGATCCCGTGTTTGGTCAAGAGCGCGGTTTCGGTTGTTTTGCGGCCTGATCGCGGATCGAAGCTTGGACTTCGCTAGCTGCTTTGGCGATTCTCTCAAGCTCTTCCTGCCTCCCGTCGCGGATCATTTCGTCGCGCCGGAGCGTCGCGAGCAGGTATACGCCGCGAAAAACTCGCTCGATTTGGCCGGCGAGGTCGGCGGGAAAAGGCTCGGAAACCGGAGCAAGCTTGCCGATGGAGAGTTCCACTGCGGCATGTCGCACAAACTCGGCGGGCGCCATTCGACGCGCCGCGGCTTCCTTTTCGATGCCTGCCCACTCGGAATCGGAGAATCGGACGGAGTGCGGCGCGCGCGGTACGGGCCGGTGTTCTGCGGATTTTTGGCCGGGTCCCGCCATGGCCGTGTCATTTTGGTTCATTAATTGGTTTCCAAGTCGCCTTGATCGCAGGGTCGAGTGCCACGCCATCTACAGGGCCGAAAGCCGATTACTGTCGCCCCGGCGCTTGCTTTCGCGTATGCCCTCAGCATACGCATAGGATCGCCCCTTGACGGTGGCGTATGCTCTTCAGCATACGCCACTCCGCAAGCCCGCGGAATACCGGAACATCCGGGCGTATGCTCCAGAGCATCCACTCTTCCCGGCAAGAACCAGGCGCCTTATGTCGTTGAAAACACAAGAGAAGCAGGCCAGGCGCGCGCCTGGTGTTGAGGGCATCGGAGATGCGTGGGGTGTGTCGGTGCCACCGCTCCGCGGTCAAGATGGCTCTGGATTCGAAGAGAAGCGATGGAGAAAATCGCCGCCGGAGAACCCGGCGGGTAGCAGCCGCCGCGGCGATTGAGCGGGCGGCAGTTGCGGACATTGATGCGGACGGTGGTGCTCGGCGTGATGCGGAGACATCCGCGGAAGCGCCAGCACTTCGGTCCGCACTATTGCGGGCAGGTGTGCAAGACGTGCTGCGCACGGTTGCGGTCACAGTCCGGGACACTCGTGCGTGAATGAGTGTGCGAGCCGGTGCATGTCGCAGGGAGCAGCGGCGAAGCGCAGCGTGACTGCATCGACGGCGGCCGGAGTGAAGCGGGCCGCGCCGAAGTGACGCGGCCCGCTGTCGTGTTGCGGTTCACGCGGCCTTCATGACCGGTATGCCCATCGACGCGGCCTTGTCGACGAGGTTGCCGGTGATGCCGCTGCCGGGGAAGGCGATGACGCCTTTCGGTAGGAGGTTCAGCAGTTCGTCGTTGCGGCGGAACGGCGCGGCGCGTCCATGCCGCTGCCAGTCGGGCTTGCACACGATCTGATGCACGCCGTTCTGTTCGGCCCACTGCGCGGCGAACCGTTCCACACCTGGGCCACCTCCATGCACGAGGACCATGTCGGCGTACTTGGCGCGGACCTTCTCCAGGCTGCGGTAGACGGCGTCCGGGTCGCTGACGTCCTTGCCTCCGGTGATGGCGACGAGTGTGCCGTCGGGCAGGTGTGCCTTGGTCTCGCGGTCCTTGCGCGCCCGGAGGAAGTCGCGGGCGTCGATCGCCGCGGAGGTCAGCTTGCGTGTCTGGCTGGCGTGGCTGCCGCTTCTCGGACGCCAAGTGTCGCCGGTGGCGGCGCGGTAGGCGTCGGCGGCGCTGTCGCGCAGTTGCTCGAAGGCGTCGCGCCGGTCGCCAAGGTTCCGCGCGCGGTCCGTAGTCAGTTCGAGTTCGCGCGCCTTGATCTCTGAGCCGTCCTGCGAGGATTGCAGTTCGCGCAGTTGCGGTGATAGGCGGTCCACGGCCCGGTCGAGTCTTCTCACCTGGGCGTGGAAGGCGTTGACGATGCCCCACAGCAGATGCTCGCGTTCGTCGGCGAGTTGGAAACCATCGGACGTTACATCCTCTGCAAGAGTGCGGAACGCTTCGCTGACGGCGGTGATCGCGCCGTCGCGGTCGAAAATCTCGCGAGGATCAAACTCCCCGCGTTCGGGAGTTGCGCCGTAGAGCGCGGCGTTCTCGCAGATCATGGCGGTCGTGGACTGTGACTGTTGAGTGTTAATGGTGTCGATATCGAACATTGGGGTGTCTCCAGTTATGACGTTGGTAGTGAAGCCGGTGGGCTTTTATCGCCGGAAGCTCTGGCCGGCTTGTGCCTATTGGTTCACGCGCGCGCAGGGGTGTCACCGCGAAGCGGCCGCAACGAAGTGGAGGACCCCGCAGGGGTTGACGCCGTGAGCACGTGGGAAACGATGGGCACGAGACGGAAAGAGCTACTTATGGGGCTGGGCACACCCTCGTCTGCGCGATTACACCGGGCTGCCCTCTCACGCCAGCACTCGGATGGTGCGCGGACCTGGGATGAAGGACTCGAGATCGGCTGCAAACGAATAGGGCGAGTGCGGAAGCACTCGCCCTATTCGGGGACGGAAGAGGCGCAGACTCAAAACGGGATCTGATCGCCCTGCCCTTCGGCCTGGGAGGCGTCCGCGGGCGTCGCCGAACCATTGGCCGGTTCGCCGGCTTCCGGTGCTGCGCCGTTGCCGTTCGGCCGGTCCAGGAACTGCACCCGCGAGCCGGGGGCCAGCAGGATCTCGGTCGAGAACCGGTCGGAGTCCTCGCCCTCCTTGCGCCAGCGCCGCGTTTGCAGCTTGCCCGCGACGTAGACCAGGCGGCCCTTCCGTGCGTTCTTGACCAGCATGTCGACCAGCCCGGGCTGGAACGTGACGGCCCGGTGCCACTCGGTCTTGTCGACGCGCTCGCCGCTCGTCTTGTCGATGTACGACTCGTCGGTGGCGATGCTCAGGTTGGCCACGCGGCCCCCCGAAGCCAGGTGGTTGACCGTGACGTCGGCGCCGAGGCGGCCGATGACTTCTGCCCTGTTCAATCCGAAACTCATGTTCGTTCTCCTTCTGCTTGATGATGACGATGGGATGGCGAACGATCGGGAACCGGAATCTCTCCAGACCCCTTTCGTTCATCCTTCTCTGGCTTCCCTCCAACTCGGGCACTCGGCGACCTCGCGGTCGGGACAGCGCCGGGCCTGGTCGTCAGCGACCGTCTCCCGGACGGCGTCGGCGTCAATCCCGAGCTCGGAGAGCAAGTAATCAGTAGCTGCGGGGATCGGGTCGTAGTCGATGTCGGATACGAACATGGCAATCTCCTTTGGTGATCGCGCCCGGGCCGGGGGAGCCGGTCTCCCTCTCCTCTCCCGGGCGTTCGCCCGGCGCGCGCTGCCCTCGAACTGAGGTAGCTCCCCGCCGAATGAGGAACGCTTACCCCCATCCCGCCAGCCGCGCCGTAACGGGCGCGTCGTTCAGGATCTCCACCTCGTCGAACGACAGGCCGGCGAAGGCCAGTTCGGCGATGGCGTCGGCTTCGGTATCGAACGGGCCGTGCGTCTCGCCCGTGGCGAGTTCGATCACCGTGAAACTGGGATCCCACACGGGGATGCCGCGGAAGAAGTCGGAGCGCTCGTACGATCGTCTTGCACACGCTTCACAACGTGACGCCCCGTGACTGGGTACGCCGCAGTCCGTACAACGGCCCGCTGCGCGCCGCTCCCAGTACCGTTGCCGGCTTCGCGCGTTCTTGCGCTCGGGCCGACCGCGCTCGGCCTCCAGGACGGCGCAAGGCGTACACTGAGAACCGCGGTCGGTCGTCGGCCCCCCGCATCGGGTGCAAAGGCGGTTGGCCCTCCGGAAAGCGTATAGTTCGCGCTCCGCCGCCTGCCGGGTCTCCCGGCAGGGATCGCAGGTCGCGCCGCCTTCAACGGGAGGCCGGCGGCCGCACCGCACGCACGTCCCTCCGTCGAGGCGGGCCTGCCGCCGCCGGGCGCTGGCCGCCCTGCCGGCTTTGCGCCGGCCTTGCGGATTCCGGCCGCCATAGAGTTTGCCCTGGTTTCGGGCCCGCGCGTACCGGGCGCGCTCGGCGGCGCGGCGCTTCTCGCCGCATCCGGCGCAGAGCCGGCGGCCGGATTCCGGTGGATTGACGCCGCACTTGGTACAGGCCCCCCGCGCGATCCGCTCGGCGGTCCGCTGCCGGCTGCGCGCGCGTTCGCCGGCCCGATTACGACGGCGCTGGATGCCTGCTGTCTGCCGGCGGGCGTCGCGGTCGCGGTCCCAGGCCCGGCGTTTCTCGGCACAAACGCCGCACAAGGCGAGGCCGTTCTCGGGTGCTCGGGCTCCACACCGGGGGCAAAGGCCTGCCGCCCGGCGCTGTTCGGTCCGCTTGCGGAAGCGCTCGCGGTCCGCGGCGCGGCCCTGGTCAGGATCACGATAGGCCATTGGCGGCTCCAGGTCGGCACAGGAAGAAGGACGCCCGTTCGGCGGCGGGCCGGCGGGACGTCCGCGGGAAGGCGTAGGTACGCGCCGGTCAGCCCTTCTGGCGGCGTTCGACGAAAAGTCCGAGGCTTCTCCAACCCCATTTCTGTACGCCACAGTCGCGCTGCTTCAGCCCCGTCGCGATGATGATTTCGTCGCGCGCCGGGCGCAGCTGCTCGACCGCCTTCAGCGGCAGGATCCGGGCGCGCGCCTTGCGCCGGCCCTTGGGCCGATTGCCGTCGGCCTCAACGGAAACAATGTCCCCGCACGCGAGCGACCGGAAGGTCTCGACGACATAGCGCTCGTCATCGAGGCCGCCGCCGACGAAGTGGATGAGATAGGTGCGCGCGTCGCCGCGCGGTGCGAGTGCCGCCTGCATCGTGCCGAGCTCCTTGGTAAGGTGAATCAGGAACGGGCGGTAGCATTCCTCTACCGGAGCGCCGCCCGCCGCCCTGCTTCCGGCCGAAACTCTCCTCTATTCGGTGCGAGACGGCTCGGACGTAAAGCTAGGCAGGGAGTACGCGGGAAACGAACCGATCACTCGGTAGCTGTACCGTTCGCCCTAGCACGCAGGCTGCGGTTACGACAGGCCCCCCGTCGAAAAGAAGATCGTGCTACAGGCGATAGCTAATACAGGGTTATAAGACGAAGGCAGCGTTCGGTTGGCTCATATTCCAGCGCGGCAAGCACTCTTTGCGGTGGTCCATTGTCAGTCGGGCGAATCTCCAGGATTATGTTGAACTTCGTGACGTTATGTTGGTCATCGTGCTCCATGTTGTAGATGTAATTGGACGAGATCCTTTCGACGATCATGTCTTGGAGCAGGGAGGCATCACCGTCAAGCAAGCCAATCCGTTTGAGTATTGCAGTCTTCTCGTCGGACAGATAGTGGAATTTTTTCGGCTCAACAAGGATATGGAAATCTGTGATTGGCAGGGGATCGGAACTCACGGCATTGATCGAGAGCACCGTGTCAGATCCGAATCCTTGGATAACCGGCCGTTCGATCTTGTACGAGAGAAAAACCCCGAAGTACGTGTCATCCAGGCTACGGTACATGTAGCCGAAATCCTCGCACGGAAAATTACTCAAATTCACATCCTCACTGTTATCCTGGTCGCCTTCGTGCGCCATCAGGATGATGTTTTTGTATTTGAGGCAGACGTTTACCAGCATGGTGGAGAGACACCACTTAAAGTTCGATGCGAAGGTCGTATCGGCCAGGCCGACGAAAGGCTCGAACGCGGCGAGACCGTCGCCGAGAGTGTTGATCATGTTATCGGTGAGATTGTTTACATAGACGATAAAGAACTGGTCGCTGGAATTCCATTGCACTGGCCTGATGAGTTCGACGCTCTCGAAGAAAGACCTGCGGAGCAAATCCTGCTGGTCAATGTCGCCGATGTAATCCCCCGCCAGAATGCTGTGATTGCTTTGCGGGCGAAGAAGAGGAATCAGGGCGCTATAGATCGGAATCGAGTATCGCGACTCGCGCATATTGAGCACGTCGAATACGAGCGCGACTTCGCGCCGCTTTCGGTTCGGCACCAGCGTGCTCTTTAAGTTTCCGTAACTGAGACCCTTGCTTTCCAGTATTTCTTCGGCTTGGGCCAGCATTCCCTCGATTGCATCCCGCATTGGGGTCGGACCCATACAGAAACGATCACGTATGCTCTCAAGCGCTATGTGGTCTCGAGCGTTAAGCGTGTGGATTGTCTTCTTTGCCATCAAATTTAGGTTCCACCCATCCCTGCTGAACTGACCGCTTTGGCTTGCGTTGACATCACCCCGGGCCAATCTGAGAAATGCCCAAAATTGATCGCACCGTGCTGGATTCACGAATTCGGTAGATTGGCGAGTTGCTCAGATATTCTTCATATCATCCGGAAGGTTAATTCTTGAAGCAGCCTCAAGCACGTCATTATCCAAGTCCAAATTCGATCTCTCGCGCTGCTGCCGCTTGTAAGAATCTATCTTTGCTGAGATCCTCAGCAGCACTCGCATCCAGTCTCCAGGATCCAGCGCAGTTACTCTCGAGCAACCCCAGTAAGATGGATTCCAAGTTTCAGCGTATCGGATGATATCCATGGAGAGCACCAAATCATCGTTGAAGTGCAAATTGATCGTGCCGCTATAGTGAGAGGGCTTGTCATCGATACTATATCCAAGCCCTTTGTCCAGGTGCACAACTCGAAACCGCCACCCGTCAAAGGTAAATTCGACGTTAGTCTCCTCGTATTGTTCCAAAGGGCCTGCTTTCTCTACGTCCACTTTGATTTCAGTCGCATCGAAGGCCAAGTTATTTTGGAGGTCAGATTCTGTGATTCCAACTTCCCAATCCAATACTTCACACAGCAGG
This sequence comes from Gammaproteobacteria bacterium, assembly GCA_028821145.1. GTDB lineage: Bacteria > Pseudomonadota > Gammaproteobacteria > Steroidobacterales > Foliamicaceae > Foliamicus. The sequence goes on from JAPPHC010000014.1 coordinate 39,985, forward strand.
CTACGGCATAGCGCATGCGAGATTCCTCCTTCTTCGACGATTTGCATTGCCTTTTTCATCTTTCGACGTGCACTTTCAAGCTCGGAGTCCCGTTTTCGGCGCGCGCTTTGAAGCTCGGTATCCGGTCCGGGCCGCTCTTCATTTTGAATTTGCTTTGAGTAACTCGCGAGGGCCGCCGACAGCCGATTTGCTGCTTCAGCAGTCGAGACTTTTTCGTCTTCCTGTAGCAAGTCCTCCTGAGGTAGCGCATGGCTGGAATCATCTTCGCTGACAGCCGGAACTTTTCCATCTTCCGGCTGCAACGTCTCAGCGATCGAACTTGAAGACTGTAGTGGTCCTGGTTGTTCGGGCTTATCTTGCAGCTTTCGACTTACCTTGGAGGCTATGTATGCCTCAACAGCGGCTCGAAATGCTCGTCTGTAGCGCTGCCTGCTGGTCATTGCGTGGTTTTCCTTCTCGTAGAGCTTGCAGCTGCGCCGAATGGTAGCATTGCCGCGCTATCAGATAAGCGCCGGCGGGGAGCCATGGGAAATCTGGATCTGAAGACAGATAAGGGGCTGCATATATGATGAATTTCCCACATCCAGAGTGGCTCGGATCCAAAGGTACGGTCACAAGTTAAGTCAACTCCAAGGCAACATTAGAGCACAGGCATGCTCACGATTACGCATCCCCAAATTGTCGCGCAGACTCGCGACATACCAATTGGATTGGTACCCTTTCGCAAAACAGAAACTAGCCATCTTGGCTTGATCCTCAAGTGCACAAAGGAGCAAATGCTTACAGCCAAGTTACGCGGGGGTTTCCGTTGCTACCTGGCGCCAATATCCGTATCGGGTTTTCAATCGCATAGCTTAATTACTGCTTTCTTTGATGACTACGATGAGCCTCTGATAGTCAAGACAATTTTGGTTGATGACGAAGGCAGTCATGAATTTCTGGAAGTATTGTCCCAGGAAAGCTTTGACGTGCATTTCTTCGATGAGCACCATAGAGAATTGCTTGCATATCAAGCTCACAACTCTGAGGCGGAGAATTTCAAATCCCATCTCAAGAAAATAAAGCTAGGATCTCCCGAGAAGTTTCAAACAGATCCCCATTTCTTGGGCAGCATTGACGATGAAGTCACGCGGTGGTTTGGAGAACGAGGCGCGATAGACGATCAATCGGCTCTGACAATAGCTCTAGGCAAGCCACTCTTTCCTGAGGATATATTCATTGACGACGCTCGGCCAGAAGTGAATTCGTACCATGGCCGACTATCCAATATGCACGCCAGTCTGCTGCGCGAGGACGCTGGACATTTTGGGGAACTCGATATTGTGGGCGTACTCCTTAGGACGTTTGGTAGCGATGAGATTTTTCTAAACCCAGTTCGTCCAGACAATGGTAGGGAGTTTTCTGACGTACTTGTTGTCGCATCCAATAACGTCGTGATAATTCAAGCGAAAGACAGTCCAAATACCGAGCAAACACTTGCACGATCAATCGAACGGAAGAAATTAGTTGTTCGTTCGCACTTGAAGAAGGCTGCCAAACAATTGCGAGGTTCCATTTCTTATGCGAAATCGTGCAATGCTCTGAAGATTGCGACTGCTCAACGAGAATACGAAATTGACCTGACTAACCGCTCGGTATTTGGCCTCATAGTGACAAAGGAATTGTTCAGTGATGAGTATCCCGTCTACAGTTCCTTGTTGTTTGATCTATTCGATGACACTGAAGTTCCGTGTTTTGCCTTTGACTATCCAGAACTGAATATTTGGACGACTAACCTTCGAACGGAAAACGAATTTGTGAGTAGGCTTGCGCAACTTTTCAAGGCAGCTGTCAAGTACGGAGAATTTCCTCGTCTTCGTTTGTGGTTGACGAACCCTTCAATGCTTGGTGATAAATTCAAGCCCTAAGTTTCGAATGGTTTGCATCCGCAGTAAAGAGGGACAACGGCGCGCGGAGCGAGCAAGCGTTAGCGGCCGTCACCCGACTGGGCCGAGACCGCCAAGCGAGTTCAGTTCACCGAAGGCGAACAGGACGCGGGCCGAACGCAACGCCCCTTGACGGGCAGCAACAATTAGCTTCTCACGTTGGGGCTTGGGTGGTCGGCGGCTGGGGAAACAGAAAATGCCGTCGAATGCCAAGTAAAGTCGGCCGGACGCGGCCGGGCTACTCGCGTATGATCCGCTCCAAAATCCAGCCGACATTGTCGTCAATGCGGGATTGCTCAAAGACTCCGCTCTCGACAGGCGGCTTTGGAGCAATCACTTGGCAGAAGAACGCATAACCAGTCCCAAGGCGTCGGGTGGCGCCGGTGCCGTGTTCGAACAACATGTCGGTGCCTATTGGCTTGGGCATCTGGTCGCTGGCGCGATTCCGCCAATCTGGATCGACGCGACGGTCACGAAAGTCCATTTCCAAACGGAACATCTCGGTTGGTGCACAGACGACCTCCTCGTCGAGTGTTACGCGGGCAGTGGGCGTACCCGCCGATTGGCTTGCCACGTTCGTAGCAACGTCCGCGTAAGCACGTCGGACGAGCGATTCAAGACCGCGGTCGAGGACTTCTGGAGCGACTACAACAGTCCAACACAGTTCTCGTCAACCGATGATCGACTCGTGCTAGTCATTCAGCGAGGCTCTGCAAACTTATTGGAGCACTTCGCTGGACTGTTGGATTGCGCACGCGTCGCTAGCAGCCACAGCGACTTCCGTCATCGCTTGGAAGAGGAGGGTTTCGTCTCGAATACCGTGCGCAAGTACTGGAGCGCGGTCCTCACAATCATCCGCGAGTTGGAATCCGACGAGGAAGAAGATGCTCTCTCCGCTAGGGTCTGGCAATTCCTGCGCGTGGTTCATGTCTTGAGCCTGGACCTCGCCACGTCCACGCGGCAATGCGAGGCGCAGTTGAAGAGCATGCTCGGTCACTTCGCAGTAGGGGGTAGCCCACTTGAAGTCGCTCAGGCTAGTTGGGACGCGCTGCTTAGGATAGCCAGCGATTCGGCCCCCAAGGCCGCAAGTCTTGTCCGTGCCGATCTCCCGGTCTCTCTCCTCAACGACCTGAGCACATTCAGCGTGAAGGATCGGCAGCTCTTGGGAATGTTGGCAGAGCACTCCGACCCGGTGCTTCGCGGGGTCAGAACTGTGTTTGGAGAGGACTTCCATCTCGACCGCGGACCTGTAGTGCAGGAGTTGATGAGGCAACTCGAAGCTTTCCAAGTGGTACTGGTCTCGGGGCCCGCCGGAAGCGGCAAATCGGCAATCGCCAAAGGCGCCGTGGAATTCCTCTCAGCCGATCACTTCGTGTTCGCGTTTCGCGTCGAGGAGTTCGCGCGCGCGCACATCGATGCTGTGCTTCAGGCGGCGCAGATTCCATCTCAGGCGGTATCCGTGTTCGCGATGCTGGGTACACAGGACCAGATAGTGATACTTGTCGACGCCACCGAGCGGATACTGGAGCGGAGCACTCGCGACGCTTTCAGCGACCTCATCTCGCTCGCCGCCGACAACCCAGCGATCCGCGTGATCCTGACGTGTCGGGATTACTCCACTGAACTCGTAAGGAGCGCTTTGCTGCAAGGCAAGCCGATCAGTTCCACCGTGCTTAGCGTGCCTCCATTGACGGATTCGGAACTCGATGAAGTAGCTGGCACCTATCCAGCATTGACGAATCCCCTGTCCAACACGGGGCTGCGGGAAGTGCTTCGGAATCCGTATTTCCTGGACAAGGCCCTCGAACTCTCCTGGTCGGCTGGGGAAGCGCCGCCGGAAACTGAACGAGAGTTCAGAGACCGGTTCTGGCGCGATGTGATTCGAGCGGATGCGACCGCGCCAGCTGGTATGCCCGCCCGGCGGGAGGCGACGTTCATCGGGGTCGCTATCGCGCGAGCACAGGCGCTGTCCACCTTCGTTCGAAGCGCAGAACTGGACCAGGAGGGAGTTGAAGCCCTCAAGCGAGACTCTCTCCTCGCCTCCCCGGATCAACGACCGGGGCTCGTGTCGACACCTCACGACGTTCTCGAGGACTGGGCGATACTGCGGTGGCTCGACGCAAGGCTTGAAGCCGCGGAGGGCATGCTCGTTGGGATGGCATCGATCGGAGCGCACCCAGCGATTAGGCGTTCGTATCGGCGTTGGCTCGAGGAACTCCTACAACGGGACCCTGTAGCCGCGGAGCGGTTGTTCGACGACGCCTTTGCCGATGAGAGCGTGAGCGCGCAGTTCCGCGACGACACGATCACATCCCTGCTTGGGGCGGACAAAGCGCCGGCATTCTTGGAGTCGCGTGGCCCCCATCTAATGGCGAACAACGCAGCCTTGCTCAAACGTTTGATCCACCTGCTTCGCGTTGCCTGCGTCGGGACGCCGAGTTGGTCCTCGGGCGACGCAGCGCTACCCCAGGTGTTTTCGGAGCCGATAGGGCCATCTTGGCCCGTTGTCCTCCGCCTTTTCCAAGAGAACATCGAGGTGTTCTCGCCCACCGAACGTTTGTCACTGATTGGCCTGCTGGAGGACGCCACGCGGGGACTTTCTTGGTGGGTACCGACACTTGACGGGGCCGAGTTCGTGGCCGCTGCCGCGTACCGAATCCTCTCGGATCTCGACGACTACCGCGCGAAGGATTCGAGACGCCGAGTGCTCAAGGTGATCGCAAAGGTACCCAAAGCGGACTCCACAAGGTTCGAGATCGTGCTGCGGGGCACCGTCGAAGAGCATGGCCGGCTTGATGCGGTCGCCAAGGACTTCCGGCAGATGATCCTCTTCGGGATGGAGGGCATGCATGTCGCGCGGGACCTTCCCGATTTGTTGGTATCCGTCGCGAAGGATTCACTACTCGCGACGGCTCAAGATGCGAAGCCGTACGAGTACTGGGACCTTGATATGGGCCCCCAGTTCGGTCTGAAGTCCCTGCTTGACGACCACTCAGTCCAGACGAGTGCAATTCACGGCCCGTGGCTGCATCTGCTCCGCTATCACCCGACTAAGGGCTTGGCATTTCTGAGAGATGTCTTCAACCACAGCGCGAACACCTATGCCGAGACTCGTGGTACGCATGCGCTTGAACCGGCCGAGAAAATCCAGCTCACGTTTCCTGACGGGAAGGTGAAGACTCATTGGGGCAACCAGCGACTTTGGAACCTATACCGGGGAAGCTCGGTCGGCCCATACGTGCTCATTTCCATGCTGATGGCGCTCGAACGTTTCCTGTTGGATGTCGCGGATAGGCGTCCGGACGACCTTGATCGGCTCTTGACCAGCATCTTGATGTCGACGGACTCCGCGTCCTTAGCTGCGGTCGTTGCGAGCGCTGCCACCGCCCACCCTAGGATCGCCGGGGAGACGCTGCTTGCGCTACTCAGTGCACCGGCTTACATCAAGTTTGACCAAGGCCGGCTGGTCGCAGAGAGCCACGCGATCGCCACGTCCAGAATGGCAGCTTCCGTGTTGTCTACCGCGGAGTCGGAAGTCTATGGCGAGGAAAGGGCGAAGGCAGATGCGTTAACGCATCGTGGCACGCACTTGGAAACGGCCATTTTGGAGTTGCAGTTCGGGCCGTTCGCGCCGAGAGTGGCGGCGGCACTGGATGCTTATAAACAGTCGCTACCCCCGGTGTCAGCACAGACCGAATCGGATCGTATGTGGCGGCTGGCGCTGCACCGAATGGACTTGCGTGGAATGAAGCTGTCCGAGCCGGAGGAGGAGGTCTCCGACGACGATCAACCGTCGGAGAACCAACCGCCCGCGAAGAAGAAGCGTCGGCTGTTCTTTCGCCTTTTGCCGAAGAGGCTCGATCCCGACTTGGCGCCGATCGTTGAGCAGAATGAAATCGAGCATGCGCGGGTGGGCGCTCAGCTCGAGGTATTGATGTGGGGCATACGTGTCTGGGAGAGAGACTACGGCAGCCACGACCCGTCGTGTTGGCGCGAAATGCTGTCGAGGGCGCGAACGACGAGCGACTTTGAAACCGCCACCGAACTGGGTACGGAAAATGCGCCGGGCGCGGTAGCTGCGGTATGTATTCGCGATCATTGGACGGAGATGAGTGCCTCGGAGCAATCGTGGTGTGCCGAGAGGGCGTGTTCGGAGGTCCTTCGTACCGCGGACAACTGGAGCAGTCTTGAGCGGGTGCAGAGGAATGCGATGGCGGCCGACCGTCACGGCGCGGCCGCGGTCGTAGCTTTGGTGCGGGGAACTCGGTCGGAGAGTCTGACGACCTTGGCTCGACAAGCCTTCGTCAGCGCAGTCACGCACCCGGTCGACGAGGTGAGGGCGTACGCCTTGAACGCGATTGATGAAGGATTCTGGGAAAGCCACCCGAACGTCGCGATGCGGTGCGTCCATGCGCTCGCCACCGAAGCAATCGAGATTCGCGAAGTGTTTGCAGCATTGGCCCGGAAACGAGAGCAGGCGCACGCTGTCGACGAAGTAGCCGCGGAAGTTGCAAACAGTGTGCGTTCTCGGTTTTGGGAGACGGATGGAATACGCGACGATGTTCTTCCTAAGCTGCATCCACCGGACCGATTCGTGTCCAAGGCCATCACGTACACTCTCACGGTCCTTGGTAGAGCCCCAAATAATCCTCATGCGGTCGCTGCATTCGTCGACGCATGTCAGTTCGTAGTGGACGGCTGGGATGCCCGCTACGAAGACAGGATGGACTACGGCAGCATCGAAACTCAACTTGAGACGCTTCGCTTGGTCGAGCAATTCTGCATGCGGGCCAGTGATGAAGATGCTTCACAGGTGCTGGCCGCCATGCTCAAAGCAGTAGACCGTCACCCGGATGAGGTTTATTGGTTTGTTCAAGGATTGACGCAGATCGAGGATGTGGAGCCGAACACAAGGCACTACTGGCACCTATGGCAGCTGTTCGCGGATCAGGTCAAGAAGGCAAAGTGGATTGGTCAAGTGGAACGCACGCACCACCCAGCTCGCGGGCTTTTGGCTGCGATCTTTCTGACGCTGTTCTGGAAAGACAATGTACGGCATTGGCGCAGTCTTGAGGGCTACTCCGACCGAGTCCATGCACTGTTTGATGCGCTTCCCTTTAGCGGTATCGTGCTCGACTGCTATCTAGCCTTTCTATATCACATCGGGGAGCGGTCGCTTCCGAAAGCCTTTGTGCGTGTCGCCAATTGGCTGCGTCGAGGCGAGGTGCAACTCTTGTTCGAGAGTGCAGAATCCATGTTCCTTCTTGAAGTTCTCCTCCAACGGCATGTGTACGGAAGACCTGCGGAACTGAAGGCTCACGCACGAAAGCGAGAGGCAGTCTTGTTCCTTTTGGACGTGCTCGTTGAAGGAGGCTCCTCGGCCGCTTTTCGTATGAGGGATGATTTCGTCACTCCTGCGGCTTAGCCAGTTTCAATAGAACCAGTCCACGCTCGCGCGTCAACGGGCGACGTGTGTTGTTGTTGGACCAACGACCGATGCATCCAGAGGTTCGGCCGAGTGTTCAGCCGGTGCAGGCTACGCAGTCGGCCCAGTGTTGCTTAAGCTGGGGTCGCCGGCGGAGTTGTGCTCGCGGCTGCCCCGCGCGACGGCTCACTTCATATTCGCAGATTTTGAGTATCAACCCGGCGCCGCTGGTCGCCTCGCACCTCTGGTGTCCTAGTCCTTCCCCCGCCCTCCCTGGTGCTCTGTTCGGCGCACGAGAAGTAAAATCGACTTGGGTTCGGTCTTAACGCCCTGAGGATACGAATCTGTACAAACTCAATAGGTGACAGGGTTGGAAGATTGGATGGCGGAACGCCCAAAAAGCGTTGATGAGTACAAGCGATGGCTCCGAGATGAGCACAACGCGACATTGAAACGCGCGGAATCTCACTATGACTCGGTAGTTCGCAAGATACACGCTGATGTGCTGGCTTCGGATGCTTGGACAGCACTGAACGACAATCTGGTGACGATGAATCAAAGATATTTGGTAAAGACTGGCTACCCACTCTTCGTCACTCAGAATGGGCTTCGACTATATAGGAAGTCGTTTGATTCTTTTCTCGTTAAGACGTTTAGAAAGAATGTCCTAAATAACGCCGAGTGGCCAGACCCGCCGCCAAACGGGTGGCTGCTTCCGGAAAATTGGTTCACGAGAATAAACGACATTGTTAGAACATTGCTAGTCGTCAAGTATCTGGATGGTGTAACTTTTGCGGCTGCCGAGATTGTCCAACTATTTGAGTCGAACCAGAGGGATTGCGAAGCCCATTTCGAAGCTCGTACTGAGGGATACTACGCTGCTCACCTGTATGCGTCTTTTCCGGTAACTATTCCGCGAGTCGATTGGGATACGCAGGGCGTTATCGTACCGCTAGAACTTCAGATTACGACCCAAGTCCAAGAAGTTATCCGCCGACTACTTCATGCATACTACGAAGAACGCAGGGTCACCATTACATCCGAGGAATCAGAATCATGGCAGTGGGACTATAAAAGTCCTGAATTCTCGGCAAACTACCTTGGCCATGTGCTCCACTACGTGGAGGGGATGATTGTCGAGATCAGAGATAGACAGGAGCCGCAGATACGATGAAAAGCGAATGGAGAGACTATCTAGTATCGCTGGGTTTCGCCGACCCGCTTCTGGAACGCGCCGAAGAGGTTGTCCACTTCTTTACGGATATTGTGCGGATCAAGCCTACACGCCTCTTCGTGAGCGAGTACAGAGACAATGACGGACCCGTATTCAATTCGCTTTGGCTCTTTAGCGAAGATCTAATTTGCGAGGCAAAGGATTTTTTCCAACAAGACCGATTCGACTGCATTCCACTTCGTAACAGTATGACTGGATGGGAGATAGTCGCTAGAAACTTTGATTGGATTTCAGCCAATGAAAGCTCCCGTGTTACTTTAACCATTACTTTCAAACACGAGGTGTACGGCATACTGCAGGCCTCCGGTCAGAACTGTTTGGCACTGGTTGAGCTATTAAGGTCCTACATAGTTCCAAACCTACCCCCGCAAGAAGTACGGAGCTGAACGGTTTCTCTATTTGACCGAGATAGACGTGGCAATTTGGGCCGCTGTGGGTAAGAATGTGGGGAAAGCTCACTGGCGAGAAAATAAAACATTTTGAAAACAGTGTGTCACACGTATGGTTCTGAGTTGGCCCGGGCCTCAATCGCGGTTCGCCGGTGGATTTGGTCGAGATGGAGCAGTTGACGCTTGGCGGACATTCCGCCGAGCATCTCAGTAGATTCGGCAACACGGTCTCAAGGATTGGCGTACGTGGCAACACCAGCCAGCTTTTCCGGAGTGTCGGATGAGAGGCAAGGTCCACTCCGGTCACAACCTGCATGATCGGTTTAAGGACCTTCTAAGTAACGCGCATTCTGTCGATATTGCCACGGCCTGGGCCTCTCCGGGCAAGCACATGAAAGTACTGGAAGACGCCGCGAACCGGGGCGTGAAGATCCGGGCCATTGTCGGAATATGGGGTAAGGCGACGCATCCCGATGCCTTGGAGAAGTTGAACAGTATTACCGCTGGAGACCTCAGGATCATCCTTGGAGGAGACCGTCTCTTTCACCCCAAGCTATACCTGTTCACATGGCAAGGGGGCGGGATCGTGAAGCGTCAAGCGTGGATCGGAAGCGCCAACTTTACGAAGGCGGGATTCGGTAGTCACCCCGGCGCGAACGAAGAGATTGTCCTGGAGGTGGGACCGGGTGAGCGGGCCGATGCACTAGCCGATTGGTTCCAAGAGCGCTGGGATCGCTGCCACATGGATTTCCTCGTCTCTGAAGAAATCCGTCGGTATACGGAAGACTATAGGCGGAGCCCGCCTCACCGACATGTCCGGGAGATCACGTCGGGGTGGGTACCCGACCCGAGAGATCTTCTCGGCGATGATTCACACCCACTGCTTTCTCTAGATTCTCTAGAGGGATACTTGGAAGTCCTGAAAGAATGTGAGGAGCATTTGAGAGTCAGAGGACGGGGATGGGAGATCCTCGACCCGGAAGGTAGGAGCTATGTGAGAGCGATCTCTGAACGCCGCAAGCTGCTACTGGGCGCGGAGCGTTGGACGCAGCTAGATGCCGAATCCCAGAAACAATTAAAAGGCAGCTACCGCCGCAAGGATCTTGAGTGGTGGGGGCTGACTGGACGCATAGTTCGAAAAAGCTGGCCGGCCATGCGCCAAAACGAGAGGAAGATCAGAGCCAATCTAAACACTGTCAGGCAAGCTCAGGATCGCGAATTCCCGGACATCGCCGTTGATGCAATGCGGGAACTGATGGACATCGACGGCATAGGATACGGAACCGCGACACTGTTGCTGACGCTGGCGCGACCGGACCGGTTGCTGTCGCTCAATACGCGATCCCAAAAAGGGTATGGAGCGCTATCGCGTATGAGACCATGGACGCTCAGGGAACCCGAAAACTATCGCGAGTTGCTTCGATGGCTCTATCGCCAGCGTTGGTATAAAGACGGACCGCCGACGAACAAAGGCTTGGATCCGATCTGGGAATTCCGCGCCGCCCTTGTTGATCCGTTCGTGTACGAACCGTAATAGAGTCTCGGTCGGGCGCTTACGACACCGCTAGGATCTAGAATCGGGCTCAAAATGCCTATGGGGGACACCACCTGCTTGAACGACATGCCGTTCTACTACTTCGCCTATGGCTCGAACATGCTGACTGAACGGCTAAAAGCTGATTATCGATGTCCTGGTGCGAGGGTCTGCGGATACGCTTTTGCCGAAGGCACGATTATCGAATTCAGCAAGCGGAGTGTGGACGGATCTGGAAAAGCGACGCTGGTCACAGCAGCCGGTCAGCGAACTCCCGGGGTGCTGTTCAAGATTCCGGAAGCAGAAAGCAGAGCCCTCGACCGTGCCGAAGGAGCCAGAAATGGCTACCAACGCTGCGGTGCATTCCCGGTCCATCGATCCGGCAGCGCCGCGATCGTTCAGGCGGTGACCTACATTGCCAAGTCGCCCGAGGCGAATCTCAAACCGTATGACTGGTATCTCGCTATCATAATCGCAGGTGCCCAACAGCACGGCCTTGGCGTCGACTATATTGCGAAATTGCAGCGTGTTCCTTATAAGCAGGACTATGATCACACCCGCAAGGACAAGGCGATAGCGACCATCAAAGCGGCGGGATACGATTACGAGGAGGTTCTCGGTTCAGCCTGAAGGCACCTACTTCCTGCCTATCGCTTAGCCAAGGGTTAGATCACCACTGCGAAGGAACAATACCGTTTAGCGGCGCAGCGCAACCACTTGGGCGCCATCACCCGTCAGATACGCTGCCCAGGCATCCATGAGGCACCGCCGGCGCTCGAACAGATCGGAGCGGAAATAGGCTCCCTCCACACCCCCTACGGTATGCGCAAGCGCTGCTTCCGCCACTTCGCGTGCCTTGCCGGTGTCGGCGCACCAGTCGCGGAAGCTTGACCGAAAGCCGTGCACGGTCGCACGTTCTGCCAAACCCGTGTCGCGGAGCACCTTGGTGAGCGTCATGTCGGATAGCTCGCGCCCTTGCCGTATGGGAGACGGAAAGATCAGTGCGCTGCCATCGTTGAGCGCCCGGGCGTGGTCCAGCACTTCCAGCGCAGGCGCGCTCAAGGGGACGCGGTGTTCGACGCCCGCCTTCATACGCTCGCCGGGGATCTTCCACACGTCACTCTGGATCTCCGCCCATGTCGAGCCGCGGACCTCGCCGGAGCGGGCGGCCGTGAATATCAGGAACGTTAGCGCCAGCTTAGCTACCGGTGAGGCTCCAGAGGTCTGTACGATTTCCAGCGCTTCGGGGATCTCTGCATAAGGCAATGCCCTGAAATGCGCCTTCACGGCTGGCATGCGCGGTAAAGCACCATCGATTGCTTCTCCCGCCGCGTTGAATTGCACAAATCCGTGCGCCTGGCACCATTTGAGCGTCGCCCGAATATTCTGGCGCACTTTTCGTCCGGTCTCCGGTTTCGTGGTCCAGATGGGCGTCAGCACCGCCAATACATGTTCCCGCCCTATCTGATCCACGGGAATTGCGCCTAACCGTGCCATTGCATGACGTTCCAATTTCTGCATCCAGTTGACCGCCACCTTCTCGCTGCGCCAGCGCGGACGTAGGGCCTCGAATGTGCGCTGGGCGGCCTCGCGAAACGTCGGAACCTTTGGTTGACGCTTGACCGCCAACGGATCGCCCCCGCGCCGTGCCATTCTGCGATTCGCATACGCAGCATCGCGGGCTTCTGCCAGCGTTACCCAGGAACATCCGCCCAGTCCGATGTCACGGCGTTTACCGTGAATGGTCAATCGCTGAACCCACTGCTTGGACCCGCCGGGCGCGACTCTTAAGTACAGCGTATTGCCGTCGCCGTACAGGCCCGGTTGGTTGATTGCCCGGACTTTTTTGACCGTCAGTTTTCCTTGCCCCACAAAATATTTCACGCGCTTATCACCCTTTTTATCCAACGCACGGACGCGAAGTGTAGCGTACGGCTGCGCGGGGTGCAAGTACGGATATCACCGTAAAGCTATTGTTTTATATCGTATTTCTGTCGTCTTGTGGCGTCGTATGGCAGTTAGAGCGAAATGTGGAAGAGCGCCCCGACCAGGATTCGAACCTGGGACCTTCCGCTTAGGAGGCGGACGCTCTATCCAGCTGAGCTACCAGGGCGCGGCGGCGTCCAGCATAAGCCAGCGGGCCGCTACGCGCAAAATTGCGTAGCGGCCCGTTGGAGAAGTCTGCCCGGAAAGGCTGCCTAGAACGTATAGCTGGCGCGCACCCCGAATTCACGCGGGTCGGGGTAGTAGAGCGTCAGCGCATTCGGGAACAGCAGCGTGAAGAAGAAACGTCCGGGAGGCGGCACCCGGGGAGGCGGAACAAATCCGGACACGATGCCGATGCCGCCAAAGTCGGGCGCCGAAACCCCGCTCCGCATGGTGTCGTCGTCGAACAGGTTCTCGACATACGCCATGACCGTCCACGAATCCCGCGACAGACCTACCCGAAAGTCCGCCAACATGTAGCTCTCGAACTCCACCATGTTCCACTCGTCCATCCAGCGGGAACCCTGGTACTGGACATCGAAATCAATCATCAGTTCCGCGCCGTTGGCCAGCCCCGAGCGCCAGGACAGACCGGCGAACAATTGATGCTGCGGAACGTCCTCAATCTCGTTTCCGGTCAGGTCCACAAGACAGGTGGTGGTGCCGCCCAGCGTCGTCAACTCGCAGCCCCCGCCGCGCACCGCATCGTTGATGGAACTGCTCAACTTGTTGTATTCGCTGTACTCGGCCGAAAGCAGCGTATAGCCCCATTTCATTGTGAGGTTGTCGGTGAGCACCGCCGAAACGTCAACTTCCAACCCCTTGATCAGGGCCGCCGAAGCGTTTTCCGGGCGGGTCGCCAAGTTTCCGCTCGCCGTCTGATACTGGGTAGTCAGTTGCTTATCGGTGAAATCCTGGTAGAAGACCGCCCCGTTGAATCGCAGGCTATCGTCCATCCAGCTTGTCTTCCAACCGAACTCGAAGACCGTCATTTCTTCCGCCTCGAAACGCAGCACGTCCGGATTGAACCCTTCAGGTCCCACCAATGTGCTGATGCCGGCGGGCTTTATGGCGCGCGAGACGGAGCCGTAGTAGGTCTGTTCCTCCGAGGGCCGGTAGCGCACGATCACCTTGGGCGCCAGGTAGCTGTCGTCTTCCTCGGCTGAAATTGAATGGGCTTCCGGCGGGAACTGTGTAAACGGACCGAAGGCGTTTCCGATCAGGGTGCCCCCGGACGGTCCACTCATGTCCAGGTCCTCGGTCACGTAGCGAGCCTCAAGGCCGATGTCCCAGGCTTCCGAGAATTGCCAGTCCACCAGGCCGTAAGCGGAAGTGTGGGCAACGTCCCGGTTCCAGGGAAGGACATGCCTGGGCACTTCGCTGCCGATCCGCGCCACCCAGTAGCCGCAGTCGATTCGCAGGCGGAAATTCGGAACCCCCATCGAGAAGAACGGCGGCAGGAAGCCGTAGTTGATGCAGGTCGTGCCGTACTCGTCGTGCTGGTATTCCTCAGTCCAGTACAACCCTCCCAGGACCCAGGAAAAAGGCCCTTCGCCTGTGGACGTGAGCCGGAATTCCTGGCTGAAAAGATCGTTTTCGGTCACAAAGTTCACCTCGCCGGAGATGCTGATGCCGAATGGTCGAACCGGCGCGGAAATATCGCCTATCCGCTGAGAGTCGTGGAATTGATGGGCATCAACGGAACCGACGTGGGTAATGGACGTCAGCATTGCGCCGGCAAAGTCGAACTCGGCGCGCAGCTGCCCGCGCAATACCTCGCGCGTCGTGCCCTGAAATTCCTCGCCAGTGCGGGGGTCGGGGCTGAGCGTTATGGGCGCGGCGTCAATGCCGGGAACGGTCCCGAACGGCTGATCGACCGAGGTTGCGTCCGGGTGCCAGATTACTCCCAGGCCAGCGGCCGGCGTGGGGATTGGGACACGAATGTCGGAGGCCGCAGCCGCCCCGGGAGCGAACTCGTCGTCGGTGTATTCGAAACGCGCCGTGAATCGTGCGCGCTCCCCGACATCAAGCGCTGCCGTCAGCGTAAAGCCCACACCCTCCTGGCCGCCGACATCTCCACCGGTCACGGTGTTCTTGTAATAGCCGTCCTCGTTCCAGGCCGCGAAGTTGAACCCGACGAAGAAGTTCTCGCTCAGGGGGCCGCTGGCTGATCCCATGATCTCCTTCTTGCCTTCGGCGGAAACGTCAACGGAAAGCTGCCCGCGGCGGTCCGCTCCGGGTCGTCGGGTCACGTAGTGGATCGCGCCGCCGAAAGCGCTGCGTCCGTAAAGCGCGGACTGCGGTCCGCGGACCACTTCGATGCGTTCGATATCGATAAGGCGTGGATTGATGGTGAGCGAACTGCCGGAAGTCCGTACTCCCTCGCTGGAAATATCCACGTCGTCCAGCAGCACGGCCACGTTCGGACGTCCCCGTGTGGGCGACAAGCCGCGCATCACGACGCGGGTGTCCTGCGGTGAGAACCCCTTGTCGAAGATGATCCCGGCCGATTGGCGGGCGATGTCTTCGATACTGTCGATGCCCTGGACCATCAGGTCTTCCTGGCTGAAGGTGGTGATGCTGATCGGCACCTCCTGCAGCGATTCCTCGCGCTTTCGCGCCACCACCACGATTTCCTCAAGCTCCTGCGCATAGACAGGAATCGTGAGGCTTGCGGCGCAAACCGCCGGAATCATCAAGCGCCAGAGCGCCTTGCCGCGTGCTTCCATTTGCTTTCCTCCCAAGCAACGTAGGATTTCGCAACGGATTCTGCCACAACTGCCCCAAGCGGCGCTTTCGTATAATTGCCGGCGCTTTGAAGGGTTCCCGCATACCCGGTTTCTACCGTCTTACGCCGCGCGAGCGGGTGCAGACCGCGCTCGAGCACGGCCTTTTGAGCGAGGCGGACTTCAAGGACCTTGCCCGGGGCCGCGCCAGCCTGGACGCGGCGCGCGCCGACCGGATGATCGAGAACGTGATCGGCGTGCTGGGACTGCCGGTGGGCCTGGGACTCAACTTCCTGATCAACGGGCGCGACTATGTGGCCCCCATGGCGGTGGAGGAACCCTCGGTCGTCGCCGCCCTGAGTTCAGCCGCCAAGCTCGTTCGCGAGGCGGGCGGCTTTACCGCCGAGGCCGACGATCCGGTGCTGATCGGGCAGATCCAGGTGCTCAACGTGCCCGATCCGGCCCACGCGGCGGCCGACCTGCTGTCGCGCCGCGAGGAGATCATCCGCCTTGCCAACAGCATCCACCCGCGCATGGTGGCGCGAGGCGGCGGCGTGGTCGATGTCGAAGTGCACCGGCGCCCGATGCCCGGCGGCGAAGGTGAAATGCTGGTCCTGCACCTGCTGGTCGATACCCGCGATGCGATGGGCGCGAACCTGGTCAACAGCATGTGCGAGGGCGTGTCGGCGCTGGTCGAAAGCATGAGCGGCGGCCAGGTCTTCATGCGCATCCTCTCGAACCTCAGCGATCGTGCGCTGGCCCGGGCGGAGGTCGTGATTCCGGCGGAACTCCTGGGCGGCAAGGGCCAGAGCGGCGAGGACGTGCGCGACGGCATCGCGATGGCGGCCGAACTGGCCGCGGTCGATCCCTACCGCGCGGCTACGCACAACAAGGGCATCATGAACGGCGTCGATGCGGTGGCGCTGGCCACCGGCAACGACTGGCGGGCCATCGAGGCCGGCGCTCACGCCTGGGCGGCCCGGCACGGCCAGTACACGGCGCTGTCGAAGTGGTGGCGCAGCGAGGAAGGAGCGCTGTGCGGGCGGCTGGAGATGCCGATCAAGGTGGGGACGGTCGGGGGTTCGCTGGAGGCCAACCCGGCCACCCAGCTGTTCCTGCGGATGATGCGCGTGGATTCTGCGCAGGAGCTCGCGCAGGTCATGGCGGCGGTCGGCCTGGCGCAGAACTTCTCGGCGCTCAGGGCGCTGGTCACCGAGGGCATACAGGCCGGCCACATGACCCTGCACGCACGCACCGTGGTCAAGGCCGCCGGCACGCCGCCGGAACTGTTCGACCAGGTGCTGGAGCGGCTGATCGGCGAAGGAGACGTCAAGGTCTGGCGCGCGCGGGAGGTCCTGGGCGAACTGGAAAGAAAGCGGGACATGCCGGCGCTGGACGAAGCGGCAATGGCCCGCCTGGGCGTGGCCGCGGGCAAACTGATCCTGCTGGGCGAACATGCCGCCGTGTTCGGGCAGCCGGCGCTGGCCTGCCCCGTGCCCCTCAACGTGCGCGCCCAGATCAGCGACAGCGAGGAAGGCATTCAGTTGGCGATCCCGGGCTGGGGGCTCGAGTACCGCCTGTCCCATTCGCGCCGGCGCCGCCCCTGGGAACGCTCAGCGCTGAAGATGCTCGAGGAACTGGGGCTGGCCGGCAAGTCGATGCGCATTTCCGTCTTCTCCGACCTGCCCCGCGGCGTCGGCCTGGGGTCGTCCGCGGCAATGGCCGTCGCCATCATCCGGGCCCTGAACAAGCGCTTCGACCTGAATCTCAGCGTCGAGAGGATCAACGAGATCGCCTGGGCCTGCGAACAGTTTGCGCACGGCCGCGCGAGCGGCGTGGACAATGCCGTGTCCGCATATGCAACCACCCTGCTCTACCGCAAGAACACGCCGCCGGAAATACACCCGGTCACCGCGGGCGCCGACACGTACTTCGTGATCGGAATCAGCAGCGAGGAAAGCCTCACGGCCGTAACGGTCGAAAACGTCAGGACGGCGCGCGACCGCAACCCGAACACTTATGATCGCATTTTCGCCGAGATCGGCGAACTCGTGGTCGAGGCCCGACAGTGCCTCGAAGGCGGGAAGCTCGAAGAACTGGGCGACCTCATGAACATCAACCACGGCCTGCTCAACGGCCTGCAGCTCGCCACTCCGGAACTGGAACAGTTGATCGACGCCGCGCGCATGGGCGGCGCCCTGGGGGCCAAGCTGACCGGCGGCGGCGGCGGCGGGGCCATGCTTGCGCTGTGCGCCGAAAGCTGCGATACGGTCAAGGAATCGATCGAAAAGACCGGCGCAAGGACCATCGCGCTGAAGCTTCCCGCCGGCGGAGGAGAGGTGGAACTGATCCAGTGAGTGCGCCGGTCAACCTGGTGCTGGTGGATGCCGAAGATCGCGAAATCGGCGTGGCGGAGAAATTCCGATGCCACGAGGGCGATGGCCTTCTGCACCGCGCCTTTTCGGTATTCGTCTACGGACCGGACGGACGGGTCCTGCTCCAGCAGCGAAGCGCCGCCAAGCCGCTGTGGCCGATGTACTGGTCGAATGCCTGTTGCGGTCATCCGTTGCCGGGCGAGGACGTTCCCGCCGCGGCCGAGCGCCGCACCCACGAGGAACTGGGCATCTCCTTAAAGGCCCGGTTCCTTTACAAATTCATCTACCAGGCCCGCTACTCCGCCGGCTACTCGGAACACGAGCTATGCCACGTGTTCGAAAGCGACTACGACGGTAAACTGGCGCCCGACCCCGCCGAAATCGCCGCCTGGCGCTGGATCGCGCCGGACGAACTGACTCAGGAGATCGAACGCCACCCCGAGCGCTTCAGCCCCTGGATGAAGCTCGAATGGGCTGAAATCCTCCGCTACTCGGAGTGAATGCCGCCCCTGGTCAGCGTGACCGGGTTCAGGATGGCCTTCAGCTGCTCTTCGGACAGATCGGTTTCCTCGACCGCCACTTCCAGGATCGGCCGCCCTTCCGCATAGGCCCGCTTGGCGATTGCCGCGGCCTTGTCGTAGCCGATCACGGGGTTCAGCGCCGTCACCAGGACCGGGTTGCGTTCCAGCAGTTCCGTCAGGCGCTCCCGGTTGACCGTCAGGCCGGCGATCGCCTTGTCGGCCAGCATCCGGCAGGCCGCCGAAAGAATCTGGATGCTCTCGAGCGCGTTGCGCGCGATCATCGGCAGCATCACGTTCAACTGGAAGTTGCCCGACTGGGCGCCAACGGTTATCGCCGCGTCGTTGCCGATCACCTGGGCCGCCACCTGCATGGCGGCTTCGCTGGCGACCGGATTGACCTTGCCCGGCATGATGCTGGAGCCCGGCTGCAGCGCCGGCAGCGTGACCTCGCCCAGTCCGCCCAGCGGCCCGGAGTTCATCAGGCGCAGGTCGTTGGCAATCTTCATCAGCGCCACAGCAGCCACCTTGAGCTGTCCGGACAGCTCCACCATCGTCTCCTGTCCGGACAGCGCCGCAAACCGGTTGCCGGCCGGCGTCAGGTCCAGGCCGGTCTTTTCGCTGATCCAGCGGCAGGCCAGTCCCGACATCACCGGGTGGGCGTTGATTCCCGTACCGACCGCGGTTCCGCCCAGCGCCAGCTTGTTCAGCCATAAATTGAGCACCTGCTCAAGCCGGGTCCGGCAGTCGCGCAATTGCGCCGCCCAGCCGCCGAATTCCTGGCTGAGCGCGACGGGCATCGCGTCCATCAGGTGCGTGCGGCCAGTCTTGACCACGTCCTCGAATTCCGCGGCGCGCTTCTCGATCGTGCCGGCGAGGTGATCCAGCGCCGGCAGCAACCGTTCGTTTACCTCCAGGGCCGCGGAAAGATGCAGCGCGGACGGAATGACGTCGTTGCTGCTCTGCCCCATGTTGACGTGATCGTTGGGATGCACCTTGACCTCTTTGGAACTGGCGGCGTTGGCGATCACCTCGTTCACGTTCATGTTGCTGCTGGTGCCCGATCCGGTCTGAAACACGTCCACGGGGAAGTGCTCGTCATGGATGCTGTGGGCAACGTGTTCGGCTGCCCTCATGATGGCGTTGGCCCGGGCCGAGTCCAGCAGGCCCAGGGTGCGATTGGCCGAAGCGCACGCACCCTTGATCAGGCCGAGGGCGCGAATGAACGCGCGCGGCATCCTCTTGCCGCTGATCTGGAAATTCTCCACGGCACGCTGGGTGCTGGCTCCCCAAAGCGCGTCGGACGGGACCTTGAGCGCTCCCATGCTGTCGCTTTCGGTTCTGAATTTTGGCACGAACTACCCCTGTTGCAGTATGATGCGCGCCTCGGAGTATAGCCGCCCCTCCCCATGTCCCGGTATTCGAGCCCAGCGAATTCCTTATCCGCTCTAGGGCCGCTGGACGGGCGCTATGCGGAAGCCGTCCGGCCGCTGGCCGAACTGTTCTCCGAGCAGGGGCTGATCCGGCAGCGGCTGAAGGTGGAAATCGCCTGGCTGCGGGCGCTTTGCGCCGAAGAGGCATTCGGGCCTGCCGCTCCGCTCGGTGCCGACGAACTGGCCTATCTGGACGCGCTGGAGCGCGACCTGGGTGTGCAGGCGGCCGAGCGCGTTAAGAAACTGGAGCAGCAGACCCGCCACGACGTCAAGGCGGTCGAGCTTTACCTGGCCGAACGGCTGCGCGAGCACGATTCGCTCGCCGGCCGTATACCTCTTCTGCATTTCGCGTGCACCAGTTGGGACATCAACAGCAGCGCCTACGGCATCATGCTGGCCAGGGCCCGGTCCGTAGTCCTGACGCCCGTGCTGGAAGCGCTGATCGGGCAGCTTCGATGCATGGCCCGCGAGCACGCCGGCCTGCCCATGCTGGCCCGCACGCACGGCCAGCCGGCCAGCCCCACGACGCTGGGCAAGGAACTGGCCGTGTTCGTCCACCGGTTGCAGCGCCAGCTTGCCGTCTTCGCCGAAGTCCCGGCAATGGCCAAGTGCAGCGGCGCCACCGGCAACTACAACGCCCATTACGCCGCCTGTCCCGAGGTGGACTGGCCGGACTTCAGCCGGCGCTTTCTTTCCGGGTTGGGCCTGGAGCAGAACCCGGTCACGACCCAGATCGAGCCATACGACTGGGTGGCCGAGTATTGCGACGCCCTCGCGCGCATCAACCGCATTCTGATCGACCTGAGCCGGGACACGTGGACCTACATTTCGATGGGCTACTTCCGCCAAAAGGCGGTGCGGGGCGAGACGGGGTCGTCCACCATGCCGCACAAGGTCAACCCCATCAACCTCGAAAACGCCGAAGGCAACCTGGGGCTGTCGAACGCGCTGCTGGGACACTTTTCGGAAAAGCTCCCCGTGTCGCGCCTGCAGCGGGACCTCAGCGATTCCACGGTCCTGCGCAACCTGGGCGTCGCATTGGGGCATGCGCTCGTGGCCTGGACGGAAGTGCAGAAAGGTCTGGACAAACTCTCGCCCGACGAGTCAAGAATGGGCGAGGACCTCGACTCCGCCTGGGAAACGCTGGCCGAGGCGGTGCAGACGGTGATGCGCGCTCATGGCTGTGAGGACGCCTACGAACAACTTAAGATTTTATCACGTAATCAGATGGTTACGAGAGATTCCTTACATTCATTCTTGAATAAGGCCGAGCTGCCTGACGAAGCGCGCGAGGTGCTGCTCGCCCTGACTCCCGCGACTTACACGGGCATCGCGAAGAAACTGGCGGAGTGAGGTTTTCCCGTGGCGGGCACCGTCATGGTGGCGATTTCCGGCGGAGTGGATTCCGCGGTGGCCGCGTTGCGCCTGATCGACGCGGGCCACCGGGTGGAAGCCCTGCACATGACCAACTGGGACGAGCCCGACGGTTGCTGCCCTGCCGCCGAGGACCTTGAGGCCGCGGCGGGCGTGGCCGGCGAACTCGGCATCCCGCTTCACCACCTGAATTTCTCCGACGAGTACCGGCGGGAAGTCTTCGAGGAGATGCTGCTGGAGTGCCGGGCGGGGCGCACGCCCAACCCCGACGTCGGCTGCAACAGGCGCATCAAGTTCGGCGCCTGCCTGAACCAGGCGCGCAGGCTGGGCGCCGAACGGCTGGCCACGGGCCATCACGCGCGGCTCGAGCACTCGGTATCCGACACGCGGCTGTTGCGAGGAAGAGACCGCAACAAGGACCAGACGTATTTCCTGCACGCGGTTGATGGACGCGCGCTTGGCGATTGTCTTTTCCCGGTGGGCGAACTGGACAAGGAAGAAGTGCGTGACATTGCGCATCGGCGCGGGCTGCCGAACTACGCGCGCCCCGACAGCACCGGCATCTGCTTCGTGGGGGAGCGGCCCTTTCCGGATTTCATTTCGAAGCACCTTGCAATGCAACCGGGGCCAATCGTCACGCTTTCCGGCAAGCATGTGGGCGAACACCGGGGACTGGCGGCCTATACGATCGGCCAGCGACGGGGACTTGGACTGGGAGGGATGAAAGGCTGTGGCCCGGAACCCTGGCACGTGTTGCGCAAGGACCTGAGCGCCAATGCTCTGGTTGTGGCCCAGGGGCACGACCACCCGCTGCTGTTCAGCCGCATGATCACGGTGGGTAAGCTGAAGTGGGTACGCGGCGCGCCAGCTGGACTCCCAGGAGGCATGCGATTGAGCGCCAAGACCCGTTACCGCCAGGAAGACGCCGACTGCGAGGCGCGACTGCTCGGTCCCGACCGCTGCCTGGTGCGCTTCGACAAACCCCAATGGGCAGTGACGCCGGGCCAGTACCTGGTCTTCTACGCCGGCGAGGAATGCCTGGGCGGCGGCGTAATCGAACGCGCCGAAGCCTGACCCGGGGGCGAAGGTTGTCGCTGTTAGCATTGGCCGCATGTGGGGTCAGTGGCCGCAACAACATCCGATAAGCGCGCTCTTCGGCGTATTGATTGCGCTCACTCTCGTGCTTTCGCCCGCTGGCGCCGCGGCAAACGAGGAGGCAATCGTGAACGCGGAAATCAACCCCCTGGCCGAACTGGGCCGGGAACGCCGCCGCCAGGTCCAGGTCCGTCAGTCTCTGAAAGGCGCACTGGAGCAGGCCGAACCGGGAGACGACACTCTCGCCGCCCTGCTGGAAGCCTGCGCCGACTACCTGGTCAACTCCATGGGCCGGCTCGACCTGACTGACATGAACATCCACGACCTGCTGAAGGAGCGCGTCCCGCAAGACAACGCCGAGGTGCATGAAGCATTGCATACGCTCTCAAACCGGCAAGCAACGGCGCGGGCGGAGACCGCCGCGCTCGAAGAGGCGCTGGAGACGTACCGCCGGGGCGGCCGCGCCGATTTCGCTGCCTTCGACCGCGCGCTAAGGCACTACCATGCCGTCGTTTCGGAATTGATGACGCCGCGCAAGAACCCTTTCAGCCCTTACACCGACAAATTATTCACCTTCGAGGACTGGATAAATATCGCCGCAGCCAGCACCGAAACCGTTGCCGCCGAAGACCGTCTGTTCGATAGGATAACCGCCGCGGCGCCCGACGATCTCAAGCCCGATTCATTCTCCGGCACGCACGGAATGCGGCCCTGACGGGTCCGCACCCCCGCCCGGCCGCCGTCAGTCGGTCTGAGCCTGAATGCGGACCAGTTCGCGCCGGAAGCAGCGCAACGTAACGGGCGCGAGCGCCAGCACCACCGAACCGTAAATGACCGGCACCGCAGAAAACGCGAGTGCCAGGCTGTTGGCGCCCGTCACGCCGGGCAGGATGGATTCGAGTACCCCATCGAGGACCTCAAAGCCGGTCCCGCCATTGAACCAGTCGGACAGCCATCCAACGGTGGACGGCCCGAGCGTCAGCCCGGTAATGCTGATCGCCATGTAATAGACGGCGCTGATCTGTCCCCGGAATTGCGGCGGCGTGATCATCAACAGCGCCGTCAACCCGGTGGAGGTGGTCGTGGCGATGCCCACCAGGCTGATGCCCAGGGCGACGAACGCCGATACCGCGCCGGGCATCAGCCCGATGAATATGGTCGTCGGCGCGAACAGGAACATGCCCGCAACGGCGATCAGCAGGGGAGCGTTGTCCCTTCCCCGACGCACCAGGTAATCCGACAGGGCCCCCGCCGCAAAAACCGTGGCGGGCGCGCAGAGGAGAGTGACGACGGCCTTGATCTGCGCGAATTCCGGTATTTCCATTCCCCAGGTGCGCAAGAACATCGAAGGCAACCAGAAATGCGTGTAGGCAATCGTGGTCATCAGGCAGAACGGCAGCACGAAGGTCAGGTACGTTTTCCAGTTCGAGAAAAGATGGCGGAACATGTGCCACGGCGCGCTGGAGGCTCCCTGCTTCAGGTCCCGGCGCACGGGCTCTTTCACGGTCAGCATGGCCAGCGACAGCAGCAGGCCGGGAAGTCCCACAATGATGAACACCGCCTGCCAGGGCCGGATGGCGCCGACCAGCGGCCAGTTCAGAATTTCCACGCCACGCAATGCGGCCAGCAACGCGCCGATCCCGAAATAGGCAGTAGCGGTGCCGAGCGAAAGAGCCATGGAATAGACTGCGATCGCCTTGCCGCGCTTCTCCTTGGGGAAGCTGTCGGCGATCATCGACATGGCGCAGGGACTCAAGGCCGCCTCGCCCACGCCGACGCTCATGCGCAGCAGGAACAACTGCAAATAGTTGCTCGCCAGCCCGCACAAGGCGGTCGCGGCCGACCACAGCGCGATTGCGCAACTGACGATGCTCGTACGCCGCGTACGGTCCGCCAGCCACCCCAGAGGCAGCCCCATCGTGGCGTAAAAAATGCCGAAAGCCAGACCCATTAACAGACCCATCTGGCCATCGCTCAATCCCAGGTCTGCCTTCATCGGCTCGACCAGCAAACCGATTACCGTGCGGTCGATGTAGGAAATGAAGTAGGACAGCGTAAGCAGCACCACCATGTACCAGGCGACTCCGGGTCGCGGATAGCGAGCGGCGATTGCGGTATTCATCAGTGTCTTTTCTCCGGTTCTCCCCGCACGCTGCAGCATTGCACGCCTACGTTGCGCCCATCGTACAGCCTCGCCAGGGCATCGGGCATATTCTCGAAGCCCTCCACGACGTCCTGGACGGGTTTGAGCTTACCCGCCTTGATCCACGCCGCCAATCCGTCGAAGGCGTCCTGAAAGCGGTCCTGGTAGTTGTAGACGAAGAAGCCTGTCATGCTGCCGTTCACCGAACGCAGGTTCAGGTAGTTCGACAACGCGAATCGCTCCTCCCTCAGGTATTCGGAAATCGAACCGCACAGCACGATGCGCGCGCCGAGCGCCAGGTTGTCGAGGCAGGCCGCCAGCAAGTCGCCGCCCACGTTGTCGAAGTAGAGGTCCATCCCGTCCGGGCAGAGCTCCGCGACGCGCGCGCAGGCGTCCTCGTTCTTGTAGTCGATGGCTTGCTCGCAGCCCAGCTCCCGGATGAAGCGGCATTTCTCCGGACCCCCGGCAATTCCGATCACGCGGCAGCCATGGATCTTCAGCATCTGCACCACGATCGACCCTACCCCGCCCGCGGCGCCGGACACGACCGCCAGGTCGCCGGACCTGGGCCGTCCGCAGTCCAGCAGCCCCCAGTAGGCGCTGACCCCGGTCATCCCGAGTACGCCGGCGCCCAGCGAAAACGGCAGGCCGTAGTCCCTGCACTTGAAGAACCGCTCGCGCGGCGTCGCGGCCGTAACCTTCCACGTCTGCCAGCCAAGCTGTCCCTGAACGATGTCCCCGGGCTGGTAGTCCGGGTGGTTGGACTCCACCACTTCGCCCACTCCGCGCCCGTGGATCACGTCGCCAATGTCCAGCGGCGTCTCCCCGGAAGGGTTCAGCCCCTGCATGTACATCCGCATCACGGGCGCCAGTCCCAGGTAGCGCGTCTTCACCAGCATTTCGCCGGGCCCTGGCGAAGGGATCGGCCGTTCGGCCAGCTCAAAGTCGCTCGGGCGCACGTTGCCTTCCGGCCGCGCCGCAATGCGCCATTGCAGGTTGACGTCCTCTCGCAAAGTGCCGCGCCCTCCTTCCCGGCGGCCACTATACTGGATCGGGCGCTATTGGTCCTGCTCGATCATTTCGTAGATCTCGACCATTTGGCCGGTGGGAGCGCGCAGCAGGATAGTCATCGAGCGGCCCGTGCGCGACGGTCCGTAGGGCTTGACGATATCGACGCCATGCTCGACGGCGCGGTCGTAGACGTCGCGAATATTCTTGCCCATGTGCACCAGTACTACGCCGCCATAGGCCGTCCCTTCATCGGGAAGATCAAGCTCGGGAAAATCCGGGGTGTCCTCCACCATCAACAGGCCGATCATGGCCCCGTCTTTGGACGTGAAGATCGTGAAGTAAGTGGTCGAATCTTCGTTCCAACCCAGCGCATGGGCAAAGCCCGTGCGCGGCTCCGGATCGCCGGCGTAGTCGAAGCCCATAACGTCCCTCCAGAACGTGATGGACGGCTCGAGGTCGGCCCGGCGGGCGAGCAACGCGGTGCGTATGAAGGTGGCGTAGCCCGGCTCGGGTTCGTGGCTGTCCGCCTGGGCGCCGGCGAACATTGCAACGCCGGCAAGCAATACAAGAAATCTGCGCATGGGTGTGCTCCCTGTCTTGGTATCGGCGACAGTATAGGCGGGCTGTTCCGGCGCGTGTACCTCACCAAAAATTCCGCGCTAAACTAATCGCATTGCCAATCGAGGGGCGAAAATGATCCCGATCAGTCAGAGACATCGCGCCGGCCTTCAGTTCCTGGGGTCGCTGCAGCATTATTCGTCCAGCCACATTCGCGACGTCGCGCGGGAGCAGTTCGCCGCCAGCAAGAAGGGGCAGGAACTTCTTGAGGCCGAGGTCGCGCCGGAGCCCCGCGCCCAGCTGAGACGTGCGCGGGAAGCGCGCAAGGCGGCGCTGGAATGTCCGGCTTACCAGCACGAGAGGCTGTACCAGCGCTACGTGGCCGAAGAGAATTTCGTGCGGGCGATTCCGGCCGTGGAGGAAAAGCGCGAAGAGTGCATTGCAGTCCTGAGCCGCGAGCCCGAGTACCGGGGCGGTTCGCTGGAACTCGACGACAGCGTTCCGATTCCGAAGTACTACGAAGGCGTGGAGTGGCACCTGGAACCAGGAGGCTGGGACGGCTACGACCTGGCCACACCGATGTTCATGGCCGGCGTGGCCCCGTACGTGTTTTCCCGCGGCGGCTATGCGGCCGTGGAAGTGGACCAGGACATCCGCCGGCAGCGCGTGGACGTGGTGAGCCTGCTGCCGAAAGACCACTACGACCGCATCTACGAGCCGGGATGCGGGGGCCTGGGAGCGCTGGCGGCCTGCAGCCAGGTGTATCCCGACGCCGAACTGACCGGCAGCGACATCTCCACGGCGTTGCTCAAAGGCGGGCACAAGGCTGCGCGCAACATGGGCATACCGATCCACCTGAAGCAGCGCGACGCGCGGGATACGGGCGAGCCGGACGAGTCCTACGACGCCGTGCTGATGTACGCCCTCCTGCACGAAATGCCGGTGAAGGTGAGCATCGACACCATTCGGGAAGCCTTCAGGATCCTCAAGCCCGGCGGTGACATCGTGATCAACGACCCGCCGCCGTTCAGCCGCGTGGATGCGTTCCAGGCCGCGATCCTGGACTGGGAAAGTGAGTATCGCGGGGAACCCTTCTTCAGCGCGGCCTGCTCGATGGACTGGGCAACGGTGCTCGAAGAAGTCGGCTTCAAGGTGCTCGAGGCGCGCGCCCTGGATTCGCGAGGCTACCCCTGGGTAAACGTCGCGACCAAGCCTTGAGAGGTGACTAAACCGCCGACACGCCCGCTTACCGGCGACGAGAGTCTGGATCGCCTGCTGCGCATGAACACAGAGCTCCTGTCGGAGCTCTGGATCCTGCGCGACCGGGTGATGGTCCTTGAGCAAATCCTCGAGGAGAAGGGACTGCTGGATGCCAGGGCGATCGACGACTACGCGCCTTCACCGGAGTTCGGCGAACTCCTGCAGGACGAGCGCGACCGGCTGGTGCGGCGCGTGGCCGGCGCGCCCTGGACCGAGGAATTCACCTGGCAGTCACTCGTCGAGCGCGGCGGGCGGTAGTTTCCGTCCGACCCAGGCGAAATACACCGCCGGAATCACCAGCAGTGTAAGCACCGTCGTCGAGACCATCCCGCCCAGCATGGGCAGCGCGATACGGCGCATCACGTCCGCCCCCAGACCGCTGGTCAGAAAGATCGGCGAAAGCCCCGCCAGCACCGTGATCACGGTCATCAGGATCGGCCGCAGGCGCAACGCGGAGCCGACGCTGATCGAAAGCGCCAGTTCCTCCAGGTTTGCGGGCCTGTCTTCGCGCACGTGGTTGTCGATGTACATGACCATGACGACCGCGGTCTCGGCCGCCACTCCTCCAAGCGCGATAAATCCGACCGCCACCGCCACGGACAGGTTGTAGCCGGCCATCCATACGGCCCAAAGGCCGCCGATCAGGGCGAACGGGAGCGACAGCATGATCATGGCGGTGCGATCGAGGCGACCGAAGTGCAGCATGAGCAGCAGGAAGATCAGCCCGATCGCCGAGGGTATGGCGATATTGAGCCGCTCGCCCGCCGCCTGGATCTGCTCGTACTGCCCCGACCACTCGATCGCGTAGCCCGGCGGCAGACTCACCGAGCGATCCACAAGGTTCCGGGCCTCGGCCACGTAGCCGCCCAGGTCGCGTCCCTCGATGTCCACGAACACCCAGCCGGTGAGGCGCGCGTTCTCCGAACGAATCATCGGCGGCCCTTCGGTGAAGGTCACACGGGCCAGTTCGGCGAGCGGTATGTGCGCCCCGGTGGGCGTCGGAACCAGGATGTTCTCGAGATCGGCGCTGGTCTCGCGAAACGGCCGGTCGTAGCGCAGCATGATGTCGTAGCGTTCTCGTCCTTCGACGCTCTCCGCCAGTTTCATGCCCCCCAGCGCGGTCTGGATCACCGACTGGAATACGCCCATGTCGATATTGCGCCGCGCGAGTTCGGAGCGGTCCGGCAGGATTTCGAGGTAGTTGCCGCCCAGAACGCGGTCCGCCAGCGCCGTGCGCGTGCCGGGTACCGTGCCGACCACCGATTCCACTTCGCGGGCGAGACGCTCGAGTTCGCCCAGGTCGTCTCCGGTGATCTTCACGCCCACCGGCGTGCGCACGCCCGTGGAGACCATGTCCATGCGGATATTGATCGGGTAGCCCCAGGAATTGACCAGGCCCGGCATCTGCAGGCGGCTGTTCAGGTCTTCGACGAGCCCCTCGGGAGTCATTCCTTCCCGCCATTCGGACTGCGGTTTCAAGCGGATCCAGGACTCGATCATCGTCAGCGGCGCCGGGTCGGTCGCGGTGTCCGCCCGGCCGGCCTTGCCGAACACGCTTTCGACCTCCGGCGCCGCGGCGATCACCCGGTTTGTCTGACCCAGCACTTCGCGAATCTTCGTTGACGACACGCCGGGCAGCGTGGTGGGCATGTAGAGCAGCTCGCCTTCGTACAGGGGCGGCATGAACTCCGACCCCAGGCGCGACAGCGGCACAACGGAACTGGCAATCAGAACGGCCGCGGCGGCCACGGTGATCCACTTGAAGCGCAGGGTCATGCGCAGGCAGGGTGCGTACAGCCGGGCCGCGAATTCGCTGACGGGATTGCGGACTCGTATTCGCCCGCGCAGCAGGAGAACGATAAGCACCGGCACCAGCGTTACCGACAGCGCTGCGGCGAACGCCATCGCGTAGGTCTTGGTGAAGGCCAGCGGCGCGAACAGGCGGTAGCTCTCGCCGGTCAGGGCAAACACCGGAAGAAAGGAAACGGTAATGATGAGCAGGGAGAAGAAAATCCCCGGGCCCACTTCCTGTGCTGCCCGGATCACGGCACGCCGCCGTGCGCCGCGTCCCGAACCGGGGCGGATCTCCGAGATCCTGCGATTGGCGTTCTCCACCATGACGATGGAGGCGTCGACCATGGTCCCGATGGCGATCGCAATGCCTCCCAGCGACATGATGTTGGCGGTGATGCCCTGGGTGGACATGATCACGAACGCTCCCAGCACTCCAAGCGGCAGCGTGATCAACGCCACGAATGCCGATCGGATGTGCAGCAGAAAGACGACGATCACCAGCGCGACGGCGATGCCCTCCTCGATCAGCTTGCGCACCAGGTAGGACACCGCCCCTTCGATGAGGGGGGCGCGGTCGTAGGTCGTAACGATGCGAACGCCGTCGGG
The DNA here is from genome assembly GCA_028821145.1 of Gammaproteobacteria bacterium. GTDB lineage: Bacteria > Pseudomonadota > Gammaproteobacteria > Steroidobacterales > Foliamicaceae > Foliamicus. The sequence continues at coordinate 69,371 of JAPPHC010000014.1, forward strand.
CAAACCGCGTTCCAGTTCGGCCAGCTTGGCCTTTACCCGGCCGATGACTTCCAGCGCATTCTCGCCGTCGCGCATGACCACGATGCCGGCGATCGTTTCACCGGCGCCGTTCAGCTCCACGATGCCGCGGCGCAGGGCAGGCCCTTCCACGATCCGGGAAACGTCGGCCAGCGTGACCGGCGTGCCGTCCTGTGCGTACACCACCAACTGTTCCAGGTCCAGCCGGTCCTCCACATAGCCGGAGGAACGGATGACGAACTCGCTTTCGCCCTGCTCCAGAACCCGGCCACCGACTTCGCTGGACGCTGCCTGCACGGCCTCGGAGATGCGCCGGATGGAAACGTCGTATGCGCGCAGTTTGTTGGGATCGATCAGCACCTGGTATTCGCGCACGAATCCGCCCACAGAGGCCACTTCCGCCACTCCGTCGACGCCCGCCAGTTCGAGCTTGAGGAACCAGTCCTGCAGCGAGCGCAACTGGGCCAGATCCGTGCGGCCGGTCTCGTCCACAAGCGCATACTGGTAAATCCAGCCCACGCCCGTGGCGTCCGGTCCGATCTGCGGCCGGGCGCCCGGCGGCAGTTCCGTGCTGAGGCGCGACAGCGCCTCGACGATGCGCGAGCGCGCCCAGTACAGGTCCACGTCGTCTTCGAAAATCACGTAGACGAAGCTGGTGCCGAACATGGACGAGCCCCGCACGTCCTTGGTCCTGGGCAAGCCCAGCATGTTCGCCGACAGCGGGTAGGTCACCAGGTCCTCCACGATCTGCGGGGACTGGCCCGGGAACTCCGTTCGAATGATGACCTGGGTGTCGGTGAGGTCCGGTATGGCGTCCAGCGGCGTCCGCTCGAGAGAAAGCCAGCCCGCCAGCGCAAGTCCTGCGGCCAGCGTCAGCACGATGACGGGATTGCCCGCCGACCAGGCGATCAGCCGGGCAATGGCCGAGTCCGACGGGTCCCGGCCGGCCAGTTCGTTTACGGGGAGATCCGCCATGCCGCTAGTGGCGGTGCCCGCCGCGAGCGTCGTCCGGCTGTGAATCGAGCTTCGCCAGTCCCTCGCGCAGATTGGCCTCGGAATCCAGCATGAACTGCCCGCTCACGACCACCCTTTCACCCGCGTTCAGGCCCGCGAGGATTTCTGTGCGCCCACCCCCCGCCGCGCCGGTTTCCACCCGCCGGCCGGCAAACCGGCCGGCGCCCAGTGCGACGATCACGTGTTAGCCCCGGCTGTCGCGAAGCAGAGCCTCGGTCGGCACGGAAAGACGAGATACTCCCGCGCCCAGGCTGAATTGAATGTCCGCATAAGCGCCCGGGCGCAATGCTCCGGATGCGTTGTCCACCTCGATGCGAACGTCCGCGGTTCGCGTCCTGGGGTCGATCGTGGGATAGATGTAATCCACGGTCCCCTGCTCCGCCGCTTCCGGCGCGCTGGGAAAATCAAGCGAAACGGTCTGGCCGGCCGCAACCAGGGCCAGGTCGGCTTCCGGAATGGAGGCGATGACCCAGACTCCGGCGTACGACTGCAGCCGCATGATCGGAGTTCCCGGCTTGACGTAGTCGCCGTCCCGCACCGCAAGGTCGGCAACTGTCCCGGCGGCTTCCGCGTAGACGGGCAGGCGCTCGATCACCTCGCGGCTCTCGACCAGTTGATCGATTGCGGCAGCCTGCATGCCGTCGGAAATCAGCCGCTGCCGTCCGGAATCGATGCGCGTTCCGCGGCCCGCTTCAAGGGCTGCAAGAAAGTCCTTCTGCGCGGCGATCAAGGCGGGACTGTAAACGCGGTACAGGAGCTCGCCGCGTGCGACGTCGTCACCCTGGGCGCGCACGGCAAGGTCCTCGATCCAGCCTTCCAGCCGGGCAACCGAAACCGACTCCAGCCGTTCGTTGCTGACCACGTTGCCGAAGGCCCGCACCGACTGATCGAGGTAGGCAGTCTCTACCGGGGCCGTGCGCACCCCCATGGTCTGGATCATCTCCGGGGACACCTGAACTATCGGTCCAGGGCCCGAACCGGATTGCGGCTCTATCGAGACCGCGACCAGGTCCATGCCGCAAATGGGACAGGTGTGATCGGGATCGCCGGAAACGACGTGCGGGTGCATCGGGCAGGCGTATATCGGCTCCGCTGCGGCCGGCATCGGAGACGCGGCCGGCTCCGGAGACGCGCCCTGGAGCGCTTCGGCGCCGGGCCCGTTTCCTCCGCAGGCGTTGATTGCCAGCAGCGTCAACAGCGCAAGAGCGCCGCACAAGACTGTGGATTTGTTCATGGTGTCACCATCATGGAATTGAGTCGTGCCACGGCGCTGTCCCGCCGGGCCTGTTCACGGGCGATCCGGGCCAGCAGGACCAGCTCGGCCAGTTCGCCGTCGATGATCGGGGAATAGTCGCCCGTTCCCGATTCGTACCTCGTGCGCTGCGCCGCCACCTGTTCGCGAATGGCCGGGACCTTGGCGTTCAGTGCGCCCATGGCAGCCTCGGCGGCGCGGCGTGTCGCATCCAGGGCCGAATACCGTGCGGCGGCCCCTCTCGCGGCGGCCGTTCGGCGGCTTACGGCGCTCTCCCGCTGTGCCCTGGCCGCGCGCAGGGCGGGCGCCTGAGAGCGGTTGCCCCAAATTGGAACGCTGAAGGTCACGGCCGCCGATACCCAGTCATCGCCGGGGAAGCGCACGTCCGTGCCGCCGGAATCGCGTTGCTGCCAGGTCAGCTGCACGCCCCAGTCCGGCTTCCAGGCCGCCTGCGCCCGCTCGACGCCGGCTTCGGCTACGGCAACTTCTGCCCCGGCCAACCGAACCGCATGAAAGGCATCAGGATTTCCCGACCAGATCGTCGGTTCAATCGGCGGCAGGGGGACGGTGCCGACTCTGCCGACCAGGTCCGCAAGACGCGCGTCGACATCGGCATCCTCCGCCTGAAGATCGGCCAGCGAACGGGCGACTTCCGCCCGCTGCAGGTCGATCTCGGCCAGTCGGAAAAGCACGGGACGGCCCGCGGCAATCTCACCCTGAACGATCTGTTCCAGTTCTGTGTACAGCGAATCCTGGCGGTGCAGCAGCGCCAGCTCTTCTGCGATCCGTCGCCTGTCGAGAAGGGCGACCAGCAACTCCGAACGCATGTGCGCAAACTGCATGGCCTCCAGGGCCTCGTTGCGTACGGCGCCTCGCCTCGCCTGTGCCGAACGGGCTGCGCGCGCACTGCGATTGGGTATCTGCTGGCTTACGCCCAGCGCCTTGTTGGTGGGCAGGTAGGTGCGAAACGAAGGATCCGACAGGGGAAAGTTGTTGATTCCCACCGACACTACGGGATCGGGCCAGGCCACGGCAGCAAGCGCGTCCTCGCGATAGGCGCTGGACTCGAGGCGCAGGGCCTCAAGCGCGGGGTGTTCCTTCAGGCGCGCCTCAAGCTCGGGGAAACTCTGCCCGAGAACGGGCGGGGCGCCCAGCACGAGACCGAGCGAGCACGCAAGCAACGAAAACGGATTTTGACTTTTTTCAGCCATCTTGATCTCCCCTTGAGGGAAATGAGCGGGTACGGAAGCGCACCGGGCATCCGCCCGGTGCGAGCATTGCGCTCAATGGCTAGATCAGCAGGCGTTGCTTCAGAAGTACGGGTGTTTGAGCAACCCGTGGGGGCGCGGGAGGCGGTCCGATATTTCGAACCGTTTGCGGGCGAACGGAGACGGGTGCGTGGCCCGCAATCGCCGACGCCGGATTGAATTCCGGCGGATGACTGGATGCAATGGCCTTGAAGGCCGGGGACGCCGGTGCCGGCTCGTAGTCGTCGCAATCGGCACACTGCGGGAATTCGCCGTGCTGCGATTCGCGATGCCTGTTCTCAGGGGATTCGGAACATAAGGGATCCCCGGCAACCGTTCCCCTTGCATGGGCCAGCAGGTCCTCCAGGCAATGGCAGGCCAGCGCCGGCTGCATCACCAGTACGGCGCCGACCAGGGCAAGCGATATGCGTCGGAGGGCCTTCATCTGCGCACCGATTATACGCTTTCCGGGCGAAGTCCCTGAGCTGCAAGGCGTTTTTGGCCCGATTCAGGTCCCCTTCGGTTTGCCCTTGCCGCGGGGCAGCAGCAACAGCAGCGCCGGTCCGAGCACCAGCAGCGCCATCGCCGGCAGCAGCACCAGAAGATACGAACCCTGACGGTCGAAGGTGAGCCCGAATATCACGGGGCTGGTCGCGGTTATGAAAGCCTGGCAGATCATGATCAGCGAGTACACGCGCCCGTAGGATGCAAGGTCGAATTCGCGCGCAATCATGTACGGCAAGGCGGCGAATTTCGCGCCCGCGGCCAGGCCCACGCAAGCCGCCGCGCCCATCACCGTCCACACGGGAAGTTCCGGCAGGGCCAGCAATCCGCAGGCAGCCGCCCCGACGGCCAGTGCCACAAAAGCCAGGCCCGGCGCCCACACGTAATCGATCAGATATCCGCCGCCCACTCTTCCCACCATGATGAACAGACCGATCAGGCTGAACAGCGCCGCCGCCTGCCGCCCCGAATAACCGGCGTCCTCGAGGATGGGAACAAAACTGGAAATCATCCCCGAGAGGCCGAACGTCGCCGCGCAGAATGCGATTGCCATGATCCAGAAGGTTCGGGACCGAACCGCCAGCCGGAATCCCGAGTCGGGCCCGGCCTGACCCGGCCGGGCAGGCGCCTCGTTCTCCTTCGGCGGGGGTTCGGCCGCCTTGCGCGGAGCATCCTTCAAACCCAGGATCAGGACAGGAACCCCCACCAGGAGAATGAGCGCGGAGACTCCGTAAAAGCCGGCGCGCCAGTTGAAGTAATCCATCAGGGTGGCGACATAGGGTGGCAAGAATAGTGCCGCCAGTCCGCTGCCCGAAAGCAGAATGCCGAAGGCCAGGCCGCGCTTGCGCTCGAACCATCCGGCCACATACCGCGTCAGCGCGATCGAGGAGGCGCCCATGCCAAGGACGGTTGCGATCGACCAGGATGCGTAGAAGCGCGGCAGCCAGTCGCTGCTCGTGCCGATGAGCGCCATGCCCAGGCCATAGCCCACCGTGCCCCAGATCACCAGGGGCCGGGCGCCGTAGCGATCGCAAAGCCAGCCGACGAGCGGCGCCAGGCTCGCAGCGGTCATCGTGGATACCGTAAAGCTCAGGGCCACCTCGGCGCGCGACCAGCCGAAGGCTTCCCCCAGGGGGATGGTAAGAACGCCCAAAAGGTAAACCGGCACGGTGCCGAAACTGAACACCTTGCCGACCAGGGCCGCGCCCAGCGGCCGCCAGCCGCGGCGAAACTCGCTCCAGGGACTGTCAGGGCTCATCGGGGCGACATAAGCGGTTGGGAGCCTTCGCCGTGCAGGTTCCTGTCTTGGGTCAGTGCCCCGCTACGGGACCGCGGCCTTTCTTCAGGAAAAGAAGCAATGCGGGGCCCAGCACCAGCAGCACCCCGGACAGCAATAGCAGAGAGCGATAGCTGCCGGTCTGATCGAAGGCGTAACCGAAGATCGGGGGGCTGATGGCGGTGATGACCGCCACGCCCACGACCAGCAGCGAATAGACCCGGCCGTAGGACTCAAGACCGAACTCGCGGGCAGCCAGATAGGAAAGGGCGTCCCACTCCGCGCCGGCCGCCAGGCCCAGGCAGAACGCGGCGACAACCACAAGCCAAACCGGAAGCGCCGGCAGAATCAGCAGGCCGCAGGTGATGGCGCCGAAGGCCAGCGCCACGAAGGTCAGCCCCGGGGCCCAGAGCTTGTCCAGCAGGTAGCCCACGCCCAGCCTTCCCACCATCACGAACAGACCGATCAGGCCGGTCAGCGCACCGGCCTGTCCGGCGCCGTAGCCGACGTCCCTGAGGATCGGATTGAAGCTGGAAATCAGTCCGGCAATGCCGAATGTGGCGGCGCAGAATGCGATCGACATCAGCCAGAAGGCCCGGCTCTCGAAGGCCAGGCGAAAGCCGCTGGGGCGCTGGACGGGCACGCCTCCGCCGGAGGCGTTGTCACCCCCGGAAGTGTTGGCGGGCGCCGTCTTTTTCGGGGCGTCCTTCATTCCCGCCACAACGACCGGAACGCCGATCAGCAGGATCGCCGCCGACAAACCCAGGTAGCCCGCCCGCCAATCGAAGTTCTCGATCAGGTAGGCCACGAACGGCGGAGCGGTAAATGCGGTAAGGCCGCTGCCCATCAGCATGATGCCGAGCGCCAGGCCGCGCTTGCTCTCGAACCAGCCCGCCACGAACCGGGTCAGCGCGATCGCCGATGCGCCCACGCCGAGCATCGTCGCCAACGACCACGATGCGTAGTAGCGCAGCAGCCAGTCGCTGCTGGTCGCGATGATCGCCATGCCCAGGCCGTAGCCCACCGTGCCCGCAATCACCAATGGACGCGAACCGAAGCGGTCGCAAAGCCAGCCGACCAGCGGCGACAGGCTGGCCGAGGTGAAGGTGGCGACCGTGAAACTGAACGTCACTTCGGCCCGCGACCAGCCGAAGGCCTCGCCCAGCGGGACCGTGAAGACGCCCACCACGTAGATCGGAATGGTGCCGAAGCTGAAGGCCTTGCCGATGACGGCGGAAGCCAGCGGCTTCCATCCAACGCGGAACTCATTCCAGGGACTGACCGAATTCATTGGCGCAACATACGCCCTTCCCATCACCAAAAGCAAGCGAAGGCGATTGCCGCCGGCCGCCGGTAACGGGACCGGCCCTCTGCCGGAGACGCCCTCCGTCCCAGGCTCGGTCGCCCGTAGAATAGCGCCCTCACGCTCCGTCGTTTTCCGGACCGAACCCCGCCTTGAACCAGACCACCGCTTCAGCCGCGCCTTCCGTGCCGTTCCATCAACGTCTGACCTGGGGCATGGGTTCGCTGGGCACGATCACCTACCTGAACGTGTTCACGGCGCTGGCCATGTATTACCTGACCCTGGTCCTGAAGGTGGACCCGGCGCTGGCCGGCACCATGATCACTGCCGCACGCCTGGTGGACGCCTTCAGCGACCCGCTCATGGGCTGGGTGACGGACCACACCCGCAGCCGCTGGGGCCGGCGCCGCCCGTACCTGCTCCTGGGCGCCGTGATTTGCGCCGCGTCGCTGCCGGCCGTGTTTTCCATTCACGGCATGTCCGACGCGGTACCGCCCTCTTCCGTTCTGGTCATGGCGGTGCTGATCGCCTATTCGCTCGGATTCACGATCTTCAACGTGCCGTATCTCACGATTCCCGTGGAGATGACCACCGACCGGATGCAGCGCCTGAGCCTGATGAGCTATCGCTCCGTGTGCATGATGATTGGCGCGGCGCTGGGCGCCTCCATCGCCCCCGCCATGCTCGAGTTCCTGGGCGGCGACACCGACGCCGCGGCCTATCAGACCATGGGGCTCATCATCGGCGCCGTGGTGCTTGCCGCGATGCTCACCGCGTTTTTCGGCACCCACCGCGCCTGGTCCGCCCCGGTTACCGAGCAGCCCAAGCTGTCCATATGGAAACAGGCCGACACGCTGCTTCAGAACCGGCCCTTCCTGCTTCTCATCGGGGCCAAGTGCACGCAGTTCGTAGCCCTGGCCGTCACCGGCGGGACCGTAGTCTTCCTGTTCACCGTGGTGCTCAAGCAGCCCCTGACGCTGCTGCCCTACCTCGCCATTTCCACCAGCCTCACCCTCGTCGTGGCAATTCCGTTCTGGAAGAAGTGCGGCGAACACATCACCAAGCGCCGCGGCGTGCTGATCGGCGCCGGCGCGGAAGTGTTCGTAAGCTTCAGCTGGCTCCTGGTCAACGAAGACTGGAGCCGGGAGGCCATGATCCTGTTCCTCGTGGCCCGCGGCATCTTCTCGGGCTTCTTTGCCGGGGCAATCCTTCTGTATTCGCAAGCCATGTGGCTGGACACCATCGACTACGACCAGCAGCGCACCGGGCTGCGCCGGGAAGGCCTCTATACGTCGGTCTATGTGTTCGTCGAGAGGCTCGGCTATTCGACCGGGCCGCTGCTGCTGGGCCTCATTCTCAAGGCCTCCGGTTTCGACTCCCAGGTCGCGCCGGAAGAACAGCCGGCCAGCGCGGCGGCGGCTATCCTGTTCTGCATGGTAGCGATTCCGGCGCTGGCGCAAGTGTGCATGATGCTGTTCGTCTGGCTCTACAGATTGCCTGAAACCATCAAAGGAATTTCAAGGATATAAATGACTGGCCTGAACCCCGCATATCTTGAAGTCAACGGTCGCCGTTACCGCTATAACGACATTACCGCGCTGGGTGCGGATGAAGTGGCGAAGCTGCCCTACTGCCGCAAGATTCTGCTGGAGAACCTGCTTCGCAACGCGGACCCGGACGCTGCCGGCGCCGGCCTGCTCGCGGCCCTGCGCGGCGACAGCGAACTGGAGTTCCGTCCCGCCCGCGTGATCCTGCAGGACTTTACCGGCGTGCCGGCGGTGGTGGACCTGGCCGCGATGCGCGACGCCATGCGGGCGCTGGGAGGAGATCCGGAGGCGATCAATCCCCTGGCGCCGGCTGAGCTGGTCGTGGACCACTCGGTCCAGGTCGATCACTACGCCAGCCCCGATGCGCTGGCCCGCAACAACGAACTGGAGTTCGAACGCAATCGCGAGCGCTATGCCTTCCTGCACTGGGGCCAGCAGGCCTTCCGCGAACTGAAGGTCGTCCCGCCCAACACCGGCATCGTCCACCAGGTCAACCTGGAACGGCTGGCGCGAGTGGTTTTCAGGGCCGAACAGGACGGAGAAACACAGGTTTACCCGGATACGCTCGTGGGGACGGACTCCCACACGACCATGGTCAACGGACTCGGCGTATTGGGCTGGGGCGTTGGAGGAATCGAGGCCGAGGCGGCGCTGCTCGGCCAGCCCATCACCATGCTTCCCCCGCCGGTATTGGGCGTGCGCCTGCACGGCAGCCTGCGCCCCGCCGCCACGGCCACGGACCTGGTGCTGACGGTAACCGAGGCGCTTCGCGAGAAGGGTGTGGTGGGTTGGTTCGTGGAATTCTTCGGCGAGGGCCTGAACGGTCTTCCCCTGGCGGATCGAGCGACATTGGCCAACATGTCCCCGGAATTCGGAAGTACTTGTGCCATTTTTCCTATAGATGGCGAAACAATACGCTATCTTGAGCTGACCGGACGCGACCGGCAGCAGGTCGCATTGGTGGAAGCCTACGCCCGGGCGCAGGGCCTGTGGCGCGACAGCGGCAGCCCCGAACCGGAGTTCGACGACACGCTGGACATCGACCTGGATGCCGTCGTTCCATCCATCGCCGGCCCCCGGCGTCCACAGGACCGGATTCCGATCACGCAGAGCAAGCGGGCTTTCGCTTCGGCGCTGAAGGAGCGCGGCGCAGCTGCCGTTCCGTTCTCGGGAGACAAGCCCGGAGACGGCGCGGTGCTGATCGCGGCGATAACCAGCTGCACCAACACTTCGAACCCCACGGTGATGATGGCCGCGGGAATGCTGGCGCGGGCCGCTCGCGAGCGCGGGCTGCGTCCGCCCGACTGGGTCAAGACCAGCCTGGCCCCCGGCTCCAGGGTGGTCACCCGTTACCTGGAATCCGCCGGTCTTCTGGACGACCTGTCGGCGCTCGGATTCGAGATCGTCGGATACGGATGCACAACCTGCATCGGCAATTCGGGCCCCTTGCGCGAGGACATCGCCCGCCATGTCGAGGAGTCCGGACTGGGCGGCTGCGGCGTGCTGTCGGGCAACCGCAACTTCGAGGGTCGAATTCATCCTCAGGTGTACTTCAACTACCTGGCCTCCCCTCCCCTGGTCGTGGCATGGGCGCTCGCCGGGCGCATGGACGTGGACATCGAGAACGACCCGCTGGGCCAGGACTCGGAGGGTCAGCCTGTCTTTCTGCGCGATATCTGGCCGGACGCCACCGACGTGCAGGCGGAAGTGGCGCGGCACGTGCGCGCGGCGCAGTTCGAGGAGGGTTATGCCGGAGTTTTCGACGGCGACGAACGCTGGAACGCGCTGGACAGTCCGGCCAGCAGCCGGTATCCCTGGGACGAGGACTCGACCTACGTTCGCCGCCCGCCGTTCTTCGACGGCATGTCGGGCGAGCCCGAAGAACCGCGGGGCGTGACCGCCGCCCGGGTCCTGGCGCTGCTCGGCGACTCGGTCACCACCGACCATATTTCGCCTGCCGGGGCGATCCCGGCCCGTTCTCCCGCCGGCCAGTGGCTGACCGAACAGGGCGTGGCGCCGCGCGATTTCAACTCGTACGGCTCTCGGCGAGGCAACCACGAGGTCATGCTGCGCGGCACATTTGCGAACATCCGGCTGCGCAACCGCCTGGCGGGCGGCGTGGACGGCGGCTGGACCCGGCTGCAGCCCGACGGCGGGGTGATGAGCATCTACGACGCCGCCACGCGCTACCGCGAGGAGCAAACGCCGCTGGTGGTGCTGGCCGGCAAGGAATACGGTTCGGGCTCCTCGCGCGACTGGGCGGCCAAGGGCACGGCGCTGCTGGGCGTGCGCGCGGTGATCGCGACCAGCTTCGAGCGGATCCACCGCTCCAACCTGGTGGGCATGGGCGTGCATCCGCTCGAGTTCCCCGAGGGAACGGATGCCGCAAGCCTGGAACTGGACGGCAGCGAGACCTACGACATCTCCGCGCCGAACGGAGCGCACGTGACGGTGCGCGCCACCCGCACCGACGGCTCCACGGTCGAGTTCGCGGCGCGCTCGCGAATCGACACGCCCAAGGAGCACGAATATTTTCGGCATGGAGGCATCCTTCCCTACGTGTTGCGCCGCCTGGCGGCAAGCTGACTCAGCGAACAACGCATGAGTGGCGAGTGATGGCCACGGCAAAGTCAGTCCCGCCAATACTTGCGGTGCGTGAGCTGGTCAAGGACTACGGACCGGTTCACGCGGTCCGCGGCATTTCCTTCGACGTGCCGCGCAACTGCTGTTTCGGCCTGCTCGGGCCGAACGGCGCCGGCAAGACCACCACGGTGGAGATCATCGAAGGAGTAACGCCCGCCACGTCCGGCGAGGTGCTGTACGAGGGCCGGAAAGCCGGGGCGCAGTTTCGCCAGGACTCCGGCGTGCAGTTCCAGACGGCCGCGCTTCAGGACTTCATCACCGTGCGCGAAACGCTGGAAATGTTCCACCGCCTCTACCGGCGCCGCGCCGACATCGACCAGGTGATCGCCGACTGCGCGCTGGAAAAGCTCCAGAAGCGCGACAACCGCAAGCTGTCGGGCGGGCAGCGCCAGCGCCTGCTGCTGGCGATTGCATTGGTAAACGACCCGAAGATTCTGTTCCTGGACGAGCCGACCACCGGAATGGACCCTCAGGCGCGGCGCAACTTCTGGGAACTGGTGGAGCGGATCCGCGCCCGCAACAAGACCATCGTGCTGACTACGCACTACATGGAAGAAGCGCAGGCGCTGTGCGACGAGATCGTGATCATGAACGAGGGCGTGATCGTCACCCAGGGCGCCCCGGACACGCTCCTGAAGGCGCACTACAAGGAAATCATCCTGGAACTGCCCGAAGCCGACCTCGCGGAGCTGCCGGCGGAGTTTCCCTTCAGCACCTACCGGCGCAACGGGCTGGTGGAAATACACACCGATGACGCCAACGAAGCTATCACCCGCTTAAGCCGCGCCGGAGCGCCGCTCGGCCGCCTGAACATTCGTCCCTTCCGCCTGGAGGACCTGTTCCTGGACCTCACGGGCAAGGAGCTCAGATCATGATCCAACGAATACTCGCAATACTTCACGCGCGCAACCTCGAGTTCCTGCGCGACAAGGCCACGCTCGGCTGGAACGTGGCGATGCCGCTGCTGCTGGTGGCCGGCATGGCCGCGATCTTCTCCGGCGGCGACCGCGCCTCCTACAAGGTGGCGCTGGTGCAGGCCGAACAGGAGATCAACACGGCCGCGCACCCCTACCTGGAGACCCGCTATTTCGACTTCATCGCCATGGACCAGGAGGAAGCGATCCAGCAGGTCGCCAACCACCAGCTCGATCTGGCGATCAACCTGAACTCCGGAACCTACTGGATCAACCCGGAATCGCCGGGCGGATACTTTGCCGAGCGCCTGCTTGAGGCCTCGTCGGAGGAAGGCGCGTGGCTGCGGCAGCCGGCCAGCGGCGATCCCATCACCTACGTGGACTGGCTGATTCCGGGCATCCTCGGCATGAACATCATGTTCAGCTGCCTGTTCGGCGTCGGCTACGTCGTTGTGCGCTATCGCAAGAACGGCTTTTTGAAGCGCCTGAAGGCCACCCCGCTGCGGCCGGTGGAGTTCATGTCCGCGCAGATCCTTTCGCGCCTGCTGCTGGCAATCTTCGTCACGCTGCTGCTCTACGGCGCGACCCGGCTGCTGCTGGACATCCGCATGGAGGGCAGCGGGCTGGCGCTGTTCCTGGTCGCGGTGCTCGCATCGATCAGCCTGGTCGCGATCGGCCTGGCCATGGCGGCGCGCGTGACCAGCGAGGAACTGGCGGGCGGACTGCTGAACCTGGTGACCTGGCCGATGATGCTGCTTTCCGGCGTCTGGTTCTCGCTGGCGGGCGCGCCGCAGTGGGTGCAGCAACTATCGAACATATTCCCGCTGACTCACGCGCTCACGGCTGCGCGCGACATTATGCTCTACGGCGCGGGATTTGCCGATGTGCTGCCGCAACTGCTGATCCTGGCGGGCATAACGGCGGCCTTCCTTACGCTGGGTGCGGCCCTGTTCCGCTGGCGCGGAGCGTGAATGGGTTGATCGATATCGGCGCGAACCTCGCCGACGCGTCGTTCGATCCGGATCGGGATGAAGTAATCAAACGCGCCGAGGCCGCAGGCGTTCGGCACATGATCATCACCGGCGCCGGGCTCGGCGAATCCGAACAGGCGTTGGAGCTCGCGAGCGGGAGACCGAAGACCTTCCGCTGCACGGCAGGCATACACCCGCACCTGGCCACGCAATGGACGGATGCGCCGCAAGAAGCGCGCGAACGGCTCGGCCATGTGCTGGAAAGTGATCTGGCGGTGGCGGCCGGCGAGTGCGGACTGGACTACTTCCGAAACCTGTCGCCGCCGGAGGCGCAGCGCGCGGCGTTCGCGGGTCAGCTCGAACTGGCGGCCGAAAGGGGCAAGCCGGTTTTTCTCCACCAGCGCGACGCCCACGATGACTTTCTCGCCATCCTGAAGGAGCACGAAGCAGGCAGGCTCGGCGGCGTGGCCCATTGCTTTACCGGCGGACCGGCGGAAGCGGAAAGCTACCTTGAACTGGGGCTGTACATCGGCATTACCGGCTGGGTCCTGGACGAGCGGCGGAATCACGACCTGCTCAAGGCGATTCCGCTGGTTCCGCTCGACCGCGTGCTGCTGGAAACCGACAGTCCCTACCTGCTGCCGCGGCATCCGGACGTCAAGCCGCGCAAGAGACGCCGCAACGAACCGGAGTTTCTCCCCTGCGTCGCCCGATCCCTGGCCCATAAAATGCGCGTGGACCCCGAAGAACTCGCCGCCGCCGCGCACGAGAACACGCAAAGACTATTCGGCTGGCCCGAACCGGAGGATGCCCATGAGTGAAGAACTGGTCTTTTACACGAACCCCATGTCGCGCGGACAGATCGCGCGCTGGATGCTGGAGGAAGTCGGCGCCGAATACCGCACCGAGGTGCTGCAATACGGCCCCGAAATGAAATCGGAAGACTTTCTGGCCGTCAATCCGATGGGCAAGGTGCCGACGATCCGGCATGGCGGCGTCGTGGTTACGGAGGCCGCCGCGATCTGCGCCTACCTGGCCGACGCGTTTCCCGAAGCCGGGCTGGCGCCCCCGCCCGGGAAGCGCGGGGCCTACTACCGGTGGATGTTCTTCGCCGCCGGGCCGCTTGAAGCGGCAACCATCAACCGCGCGCTCAAATTCGAAGTCCCTCCGGAACGCGAGTCCATGATCGGTTACGGAACCCTCGAGGCGGTCCTGAATACGCTCGAAGCCGCCGTCAGCGCAGGCGAATTCGTTGCAGGCACGAACTTCAGCGCGGCCGACGTCTACGTAGGCTCGCACATTTTCTGGGGCCTCCAATTCAAGTCAATCGAGATGCGACCGGCCTTCGTGGACTACTGGTCGCGCCTGGAGAACCGCCCGGCCCGGCTGCGCGCCGCGTCACTCGACGAAGCGCTGATGCCGAAGACTAGCCCAGGAACGGAGTAAGCGCGGCAAGGTCGGGAGGGATTTCCTCGTGGCTGGAATGCCGCGAAAGCAGTTCCTCGAGTTGCGGAGGCGGCGCCACCGTAGTCCCGATCAGCGGTTCGACCACTGTTTCGAACTTGGCCGGGTGGGCCGTGGCGGCGATGACCCAGTCGCCGGCGGGCGCGCAGGATTCGGCGAGCAGCCCGCGGCAGGCGTCCACGCCGGCGGCGGTGTGAGGGCATAGCACCGCACCGGAATCCGAGTATTCCCGGCGGATCCGACGACGAATCCGCTCATCGTCGACGCTCGCGGCGCTGACGGCGGCCCGTATCCGGTCGACGTCGCCGGCGAAATGGT